>JABTUF010000006.1:0-300000 GCA_015075645.1 Burkholderiales bacterium
GAAAGAGCAGCCCCTCGGAAGCAGGCCGAATCGAGCGATTCGGCGCAGAGAGGCAAAGAGGCGCGATTATAGCACCCAAACAGGGGAGGTCAACAGCCCCCCTGACGGCCAGACTCCTGCCTGACCGTCGGAAGACAGGAGTCGGAGGACGGAGGACAGAAGCGGCGGCGTGTCCCGTGGCGGCGCATCGAGCGCCGCTGGAAAGCTCGTCGTGGGTTCGGCGTCCGCCGAACGACGCCGACTCAGTCGCTACAATTCGAGTCCGCCGCCCATCGGGCGCCGACCGATCTGCCGTGAGCGAACCCCGATCGTCCTCTGACGCGCCCGAGCCCCCGCTCCCCGGAGAGGTCGCTCCGGCCGCGAGCGTGCGCGCGGCGCCGGCCGACGTCGTGCCGGAACCGCCGGAAGCCGCCGGGACCGCGGTGAGCCTCGCGGAAGCGGCAACCAGGGCCGCGACGACGTCCGTGCCCCCGGTGCCCCCGGAGCCACCCGCGGGCAAAGCATCGCCCGCTGCCGCGCCGCCGCGCGACGTCACGCCGGTCGCGATCGTCGTCGCCTTCGTCGCAGGCTGCGCCATCGCGCTCGCCGCGTACGTGGCGATCAACGAGGGCTCGTTCCGCTCGACCGGACAGGCGCAGGTCTACGGCATCGCGAAGATGTCCGTCCCGCGCGGCACCGCGAAACGCGACGGCGACACGCTCGTCGTACAGGCGCCGGTGGCCGACGTCCTGATCGTCTCGACACCGAGCGATTTCCGCGCGCGCGACCTCGCTTCGATCGCCTGGAACGTCGAGGACGTCCCGGCGGGCGCCGACGTGCGCCTGCTGTTCACCAGCGACTACCGGCCGCGACGCGTCGAGAATCGACCGCTCGCCGTCGAGGACGGGCGTGTGCAGCCCATCGTGCTCTCCGGCGATCGCGATTGGATCGGGAAGATCACCGGACTCGCGCTCGCGGTGCGCGCGCCGGGCGCGACGATCCGGGTCCGCGGCGTCACGGCCAAGCCGCAGACGGCGCTGCAACTCGTCGGCGACCGCGCGCGCGAATGGTTCCGCTTCGAACCGTGGAACGGCACGTCGATCAACGCCGTCACCGGCGGCGCTCAGGCGCAGAACCTGCCGCTGCCCGTTCCGGTCACGATCGCGGCGTTGATCGCCCTGGCCGCGCTCGCGCTCGTGCGCCGCCTCGCGCCCGCGCGCCTGCGCGGAACCCTCGCGTCGATCGCCGCGGGACTGTTCGTCCTCGCCTGGGCGGTGCTCGATGTCCGCTGGACCGCGAACCTCGCGCGCCAGAACGTCGCGACGATCGAACGCTACGGCGGCAAGGATGCCGCGGGCCGCGCCGACGCGGCCGAGGACGGCGACCTCTACCGCTTCATCGAGAAGGTACGCGCCGCGCTCCCGGCCGATCCGCAGCGCATCGTCGTGCTCTCGTCCGCGCACTACTACCGTGGGCGCGCCGGATGGCACCTGCTGCCGCATCGCGTGATGTGGACCCCGACGGTCGACGCGGCGCCCGCGCGCGACCTGCTGCGCCCGGGCGACTACGTCGTCGTCTGGCAGGACAGCCACGCCGCATTCGATGCGGCCGCAGGACGCCTGCGCTTCGACAACGGCGTCGATCTCGCCGCGAAACTCGTGACGGGCGAGGGCCCGCACGCCGTCTACGCGATCCTCTGACGCGCCATGGACCTCGTCGGGCTGCTGTTCGCCCTGCTGCTGCCGTACGCGATCGGCGATGCGCTGCTCGCGGCCTGCGTCGCCAACGGCCGCGCGTGGCGGG
This sequence comes from Burkholderiales bacterium, assembly GCA_015075645.1. Classification (NCBI taxonomy): domain Bacteria; kingdom Pseudomonadati; phylum Pseudomonadota; class Betaproteobacteria; order Burkholderiales; species Burkholderiales bacterium. The sequence goes on from JABTUF010000006.1 coordinate 1,783, forward strand.
AACCGGGCCTCGTGCCCTGGCTCGCGGGCGCCGCGTGGATCGTCGGGTCGTTCGCGCTGACGCTCGTCATGCGCGCGAACGCGATGGCCGGCGTTCCGTTCAGCCTGCCGTCGATCGGCGTTCCCGGCCTCGCGATCGTCGCGGCCGCCGGATTCGTCGCGTGGCGACGCAACCGCGACGGCTGGCGCGACGGCCTCGGTGATGCATTCGGCGGCCTGATGGCGCACGATCTCGGCCGCGCGGCGCGCATCGCATGGTTCGTGCTCCTCGCGTGGCTCTCGTTGCGCGCGGCGATGCTGCTCGTCGAGGTGGTATCGAAGCCGATCTACCCGTGGGACGCGTGGTCGGCCTGGGCGACGAAGGCGAAGGCGTACTTCGCCGCGCGCACGATCGTGCCCTTCGGCGACGAATCGGCGTGGGCCACTGCCCCGACGGCCATCTGGTTCGACGCGGCGCCCGGGCAGCCCGCGACGCTGCCGCTGCTGCAGACGTGGATCGCCACCGCGATGGGCCGCTTCGACGACGCGCGCGTGACGCTCCCGTGGTGGTTCGCGTTCGTCGCGATGATGCTCGTCGTGTACGGGGAGACGCGCAGGCGCGGCGTCGCCCCGTTGCCCTCGCTCGCGGCCGCGTGGTTCGCGGGCTCGATGCCGCTGATGGGCACGCAGGTGGCGCTCGCCGGCTACGCGGATCTTTTGCTGGCGGCGGCGTTCGCGCTCGGCGCGCTCGCCGGTCTTCGCGCGGTGCGAACGCGCGAGCCCGTCGATGTCGTCGCGGCGCTGTTCGCGCTCGCGGCGGTCGCGTCGATGAAGGTTGCGGGCTGGGCCTGGATCGTCGCGGTACTGCCGGGTCTCGCCGCAACCGCGCTTCCGCCGGCATGGACGCGGCGCATCGCCATCGGACTCGTCGCCGCGGTAGCCGCCGTCGTCGCGGTGGCGGCGCGATTCACCGACGTCGCGATCGGCCCGGTGTCGCTCGCGTTCGATCCGTCGTACTCCACCCTCGCCGCCGACGGCCTGCTGCTCGCGAACTGGCACCTGCTCGCGCTCGGCGTGGTGGGCACGATCGCGTTCGCGTGGCGCCGGCTCCTCGGGCCCGACCTCGGAGGGCTCACGCTCGTCGTCGCGGCCTGCGCCGGATGGATCGCGCTCCTCGCCGCGTTTCCGTGGCTGCGCGCCTGGGGCGCGGACGGGCTCGGCCTCAATCGCGCGGTGCTGGTGGCCGCGCCCGTCGTCGTGACCTGGATGGTCGTGGCGTTGCAGGACGCGGGCGCCGCGCGGAGCATGCCGGCGCCGGCCGAAGCGGGAAGCTGATCGATGCTCGAACTGCCGTCGGTCACGCTCGTCTGCGCCGACACGCTGAACCACGGCCTCGCGGTGCGCGCCCTCGCGCTCTGCCGCGAGCGCGTGCGCTTCGGTCGCGCGCTGTTCCTGGCCGACCGCGCGCCGACGCCGTTGCCGCCGGGCGTCGAGTGGCGGCCCATCGCGCCGCTCGATTCGCGTGACGCCTACTCCTCGCTGATGATCAAGGGCCTCTCCGCGCACGTCGAGACGACGCACGCGCTCGTCGTCCAGTGGGACGGCTACGTCGTGAATCCGGACGCGTGGACCGACGAGTTCCTCGCGTACGACTACATCGGCGCGCCGTGGTTCTGGGCTCCGGAAGGGGCGCGGGTCGGCAACGGCGGCTTCTCGCTCCGGTCGCGCAAGCTCCTCGACGCGCTCGCCGATCCGGCGGTCGTCGTCGATGGCAACGAGGACGTCACGATCTGCCGCACCCATCGCAGGCACCTCGAGGAGCGCCACGCGATCCGCTTCGCGCCCGAGGCGCTCGCCGCGCGCTTCTCGTTCGAGGCCGCCTACCCGATCGGCCGCCCGTTCGGTTTCCACGGACTGTTCAACTTCGCGCGCGTCGAATCCGACGCCACCATCGCCGCGCTCGCTCCCGCGGTCTCCGACGCGATCGCAGGTTCGCCGCAGATGCACTCACTGATGCGCAATTGCGTGGCCCTGGGCCACACGCAGGCCGCGATCGCGATCGCGAACCGGATCGTCGCGGCGGTGCCCGATCACGAGGAGGCGCTGCGCGTGCGCGCCGATGCGGGGCGGGCGCTCGCCCGCGGACCGGCCGCCGGGCGGAACGAGCCGTGTCCGTGCGGCAGCGGCAAGCGCTTCAAGGCCTGCCACGGCGCGCTCGCGCCCGCGCCCAAGGCGGCGAAGGATGCCGAAACCCTGACGCGCGAAGGCATCGAGGCCCACCGCTCCGGCCGGATCGACGACGCGAAGCGTCGCTACGAAGCGGCGCTGGCCGTCGCGCCCGATCACCCGTACGCCGGCCATTTCCTGGCCGTCATCGCGATGCAGCGGCGCGATTACGCGGTCGCGATCCCGGCGCTCGAGCGCACCGTGCGCGAACGTCCCGACGAGCCGGACTTCCACAACAACCTCGGCCTCGCCTACGCCGGGGTCGACCGGTTCGACGACGCGATCGCCGCGCATCGCCGGTCGATCGCGCTCCGCCCGGAGAACGCGAGCGCATGGAACAATCTCGGCCTCGCGCTGGTCGAGCAGTGCCGCCACGCCGAGGCGGTCGACGCCTATCGGCGCGCGCTCGCGATCGACCCCGCGTTTCCGAAGGGACGCTGGAACCTCGCGATGGCGCGCCTCATGCTCGGCGATCGCGGCGGCTGGTCCGACTACGAGGCGCGACTCGACATCGACGAACTCGGCCACCCGCCCGACATCCCCGGCGTCGCGCGCTGGCGCGGCGGCGAGGCCTCCGGCAGGACGATCCTCCTCGACGCCGAGCAGGGCTACGGCGACATGCTGCAGTTCATCCGCTACGCGAAGGCGCTCGCCGCGCGCGGCGCCCGGGTGATCGTGCGGGCGCGCGATCCGATCGCCGACCTGATTCGCACAGCCCCCGGCGTCGCGGATGTCGTGTCGATCGACGCGACTCCGCCTGCCGACGGCTGGCTGCCGCTCATGTCGCTGCCGGGCGTCCTCGGCATCGATCCGCACGGCGAGGCGCCCGACCCGCCCTATCTCCGCGCGGACGCCGCGCGCGTCGAGGCGATGCGCGCGAAGCTCGCGACCCGGCGCGCGAAGCTCAAGGTCGGACTCTCGTGGGCCGGCAATCCGGTCCAGCAGAACAACCGCCGCCGCTCGATTCCGCTGGCGCTGCTCGCGCCGCTCCTCGAGCGCGACGACATCGCCTGGTACTCGCTCCAGCGCGTCGACGGCGAGGACGAGATGGCCTCGGTCCCGGCCGCGCGTTCTCTCGTGCTCGCGGACGAACGCAACGAGTTCATGGGCAAGGCGGCGCTGATGGAGGCGCTCGACCTCGTCGTGAGCGTCTGCACGAGCAACGCGCATCTCGCCGGAGCGCTCGCGCGCCCGACGTGGATCGCCCTCGCCTACGCGCCCGACTGGCGCTGGGGCACGACCGGCTCGTCGACGCGCTGGTACCCGACGGCGCGACTGTTCCGTCAGGGCGCGCCGGGCGACTGGACCTCCGTGGTGCGCGAGATCGGCGTCGCGCTCGACCGCGAACTCGACGCGCGATGACGCTGCGCCCGCCCAGGTCGCGCAACGACCCCTGTCCCTGCGGCAGCGGCAAGCGCTACAAGCACTGCCATGGCGGCGACGCGCGGCCTCAGGAGACGTTGGCCGTTCCGGCGTCGACGCAACCGGACGACCTGGCCCGCGCCGCGCTGAGGAACGGCCGGCCCGATGAAGCGGTCCGGATCCTCGTTGACGCGTTCGGCCGGTCGCCGGAGGACCTGGGAACGCTGAAGCTGCTCGCGGAAGCGCTGCGCGGTTCCGATCCCGCCCGGTCGCGCGCTTGCTGGGAGCGCGCGCACGAGCGCGCACCCGACGATCCGGAGACGCTGTTCTTCCTCGGGGACTTCGCGCGCGAAGCGGGCGACTTCGAGGAGGCGATCCGACGGTTCGAACAGGCGCTCGCGGTCGCGCCCGATCACCCGGCGCTCCTCAACAACCTCGGCCTCGCGCTCGAGAAGGCGGGCCGCCTGGACGAGGCGGAGCCGCGCTTCCGCCGCGCGCTCGAGGTCGCGCCCGGCGATCTCAACGCCCTCGCGAACCTCGCGCAGAACCTCTACCAGCTGCACCGCTTCCGCGAGGCGGCCGGACTCTTCGACCGGCTGATCGCGCGCATGCCGACGGCGCCGGCCTCGATCTGGGTCAACCGCGCGATCTGCCTCATCGACTGCAGCGAGATCTCGAAGGCCGCCGCGAGCTTCGAGCGCGCGGTCGAGCTCGCGCCCGACTCCGCCAATGCGTGGCGGGGCCTCGGCATCGTCCGCATCGAGCAGAAGCAGTTCGGAGCGGCGGTCATCGCGCTCGAACGAGCGATGAAACTCGATCTCGAGGACGTCGCGGCGGAGTGCATGCTGTTCCACGCGAACGGCTTCGAGTGCCACTGGCGCGATTTCGACGCCGCGCGCGCGCGCCTGATCGAGTTCGCGCGCAACCCGTCGCCGACACAGGTCGGCGCGGTCCTGCCGTTCGTGTTGCAGTCGATCGACGACGACCCCGAACTCGAACTTCGGGTGGCTCGCCGCTGGGCGGACACGCAGCTCGTGCCGCCGAGCCCGGTGCGTCCCCCGCGACGTCGCCCGGACGGCCGACTCAACCTGGGGTTCGTCTCGTCCGACCTCTACGAGCACCCGGTCGGCCGGCTCGTCGTCGGACTGTTCGAGCGGCTCGATCGGTCGCGCTACCGCGTCTTCGCCTACTCCCATGGCCCGGATCGTGCGGACGCGACGCGCGCGCGGCTCGTGGCGGCGTCCGACGGCTTCCGCGTCCGTCCTTCGATGGACGCCTTCGAGATCGCCCAGTCGATGCGCGACGACGGCGTCGACGTCGCGTTCGATCTGACCGGCTTCACCGGGACCACGGTGGTCGAGGTGCTGCTGCACCGGCCCGCGCCGGTGCAGGTCAACTTCCTCGGCTACACCGGCACGATGGGAAGCTCCGCGATCGACTGGATACTCACCGACCGGTTCTGCGTGCCGCCGGCGTTCGCGAAGCACTACGCCGAACGAGCGCTCTACGTCGACCCCTGCTACATGCCGAGCGACACGGCGCGCATGCTCTCCGAGACGCCGGTCACGCGGCGCGAGTACGGACTGCCCGAGGATGCCGTCGTGTTCTCGGCGCAGATGGGGGCCTACAAGATGAAGCCTCCCGTCCTCGCCGCGTGGATGCGCATCCTGGCGGAGGTCGACGGTTCGGTACTGTGGATGCGCCAGCAGTCGATCGGACTGGAGGCACGCCTGGGCGGCCTCGCACGTGCGCACGGCGTCGATCCCGGACGGCTTCGCTACGTGCCGTCGCAGAAGGTTCCGGTGTATCTGTCGCGGTTCCAGCTCGCCGATCTGTTCCTCGACGCGACGCCGTTCGGCTCGCACACGACGGTCAACGACGCGCTGTTCGCGGGCCTGCCCGTGCTCGCCATCGCCGGACGGTCGTTCGCGTCGCGCGCGAGCGCGAGCCAGGTACATGCCGCAGGACTCTCCGATCTCGTCGTGACCGATCTCGACGCGTACGTGAAGAAGGCCGTGGCGCTCGCGCGCGATCCCGCCGGGCTGCGCGCGATCGGGGCCCGGCTGCGCGAGCAGCGCGCGAGTCTCCCGCTCTTCGATCTCGATCGGTACGCACGCGAGTTCGAGGCGGCGATCGAGTACGCGTGGGCCAACACTCCCGAAACCTGACGCGGGTCAGCGTCGCTCCGCCCCCGGGCCCTCCGACAGGAACGTTCCGAGCGCGGTCAAGGGTGCGGCGTCGTCGAATACCCGGGCGGCGCCGGCGGACACGCGGCGCGACATCGCCTCCCGGAAGTCGCGATCGGTCGCGAGGCGAACGGCGCTCGCCACGCACCCTTCCTCGTCGCTCGCGACGAGCTCGGTCGCGCCGGCGAGCGCGAGCATGCCCGCGCTCTGGCGCGCACGCATCACGGTCCCCGGAAGCGTCGCGATCGGCAGGCCGCAGGCGATCGCATCGAGGCTCGTGTTGCCCCCCGACCAGCGCGCGCTGTCGAGCATCGCGTCGCACGCGAGGTTGACCCGCAGGTAGTCGTGGTGGCCGACCTGCGGCCGCACGATGACCCGCTCACGCGCCACGTCGTGCGCGTCGAGGACCGGGTCGAGACGCGCGCGCCAGGCCGCCGTGATCCGCGGATGGCGGCCCGCGAAGGCGACCACCCGGGCGAGCGGCGCCGCAGCGAGCACGCGCGCGATGCGACGATCGTCGGCGGGATGCAGCTTGAACAGCGACTGCGGCACGAGGAGCAGCGGCCCGTGCTCCGGCAGTCCCAGCGCGGCCCGGGAGGCCGGCTCGGGCAGGTGGAAGCGCGCGTAGCGCGTGCCCAAGCCGGGCAGGCGCACCAGGCGTTCGCGGTACTGCGCTTCTCCGCCCTCGGGCTCCATCGCGTCGCAGCCGAACATCGCGTCGACGGTCGCGAGTCCGCTCGTGACCGGATGGCCCCAGCCTGCCGCCTGCAGTGGTGCGAGGCGCAGCGATGCGAGCACGAAGGTCGTCGCATCCATGCCGAGTTCCGGATACACGATCGCGTCGGCAGCGCACGCGAAGACGGTGCGCGCGAGATCGGCCGTGCGCCTGCTCCCGATCGGCACGAAGCGATCCGCACGCGCGCGAATGCGCGCGGTGAGTTCGTCGTCGCCGTGCGTCAGGTGGAAGACGATCACTTCGAAGCGATCGCGTGCGAGGCCGGTGATCCAGCTCTCGAAATAGCGTCCCGCCGTGCCGTCCCGCAGGAACGCGGACACGAACGCGATGCGCCTGCGCCCGTCGCGCGGGCGCGCCGCGGCCTCCGCGCCCGCGACGAGCCGCGAAGGTTCCCTGGCCGCGCCGATCGTCGCGGCCAGCAGATCGCCGTAGGCCGCCTGCAGGTCGCGGTCGTCCTCGCCGTGGTAGGCGAGCAGGAAATTGGTCCAGCGCATCTCGTCGAGCACCCGGTCGGCGGGCATGCCGGACGCCCGGGCGGGCAACTCGTCGCGCAGCCTCGCCACGCCGGTCCGAAACCGTTCGCGCGCCTCCGCGATCGCCGTCTCGCTCGCCATGATCGAGGGCAGCGCCAGCTCCGCGCCCAGGCGCGCGCGCAAGAGACCGGCATCGTCCCGGGCCGCCTGCACGTAGGCGGTGTGCGCGGCCTCCATGTCGTCGCGCTCGGCGAGCGTCCCGGCCAGCGCGAAACGCGCGCGCGCGTCGCCGGGCCGGTCGACGAGCGCGCGGCGGTAGCCGTCCACCGCGCCGTCGAGGTCGCCGCCGCGGCGAGCGATGCTCGCGAGCACGATGCGGGCGCTCGCCTGCCGCGCATCGAGCGCGATCGCGCGCCGGGCGGCGTCGGCCGCGCCGTCCGAATCGCCGGCATCGCGCCGCGCGACCGCGAGGTTGGTCCAGCCGAACGCATAGCGGGAATCGGCCGCGACCGCACGTTCGAACGCGGCGCGGCCGTCGTCGTGGCGCCCGGCGCCGCGCAGCGCGTTGCCGAGGTTGTTCCAGGCCCGTGCGTAGCCCGGATCGAGACGCGTCGCCCGCTCGAAGCACGCGATCGCGAGGTCGAGCTCGCCGGCATCCGCGGCCGCGATGCCGCAGCGGTGCCACGCGCGAGCGTCGCCCGGGGCGAGCACGGTCGCCTCCCGGGCGTCGTCCAGCGCGCCGGCCGTGTCCCCCGTCCCGGATCTCGCGTCGGAACGCAACCGGAACGCCAGGGCCCGGAGCGACGCCGGGGCGAGCGCATCGTCGATGACGCGCGTCGCGTCGCGCATGGCGACGGCGACCTCCCCCGCGTCGAGCGCGCGCTGCGCGGCGACGAGGCGCGCGTCGCTCACGTCGGCGCGGGCCAGCCCGCCGATGCGAGCGCCTCGGGGGCCTTCTGCCCCAGCGCGACGACGTACGCCGCTTCGAGGTGCCTCGCGTAGATCCGGCCGTCGGTGAGCGGCGAGGTCGCGAGCTTCGCGACGATCTCCTGCCGCGTCTCGCGCATGAACGCCTCGTCCTGTGCGAGACGAACGGCGAGTTCGACGTAATCGCGCCCGCTCGCGGCGACCGTCGAGGTCACGCCGAGGTTCGCGAGAATCGACCAGCTCGTGCGTTCGCCGTGGCGCTTGCCCATCATGGTCACGACCGGGACCCCCATCGACAGCGGTTCGATCGTGCCGTTGACGTTGCCGAAGGGCATCGGGTCGAGGACCACGTCGACGATGCGATAGCGGGCCCGGTTGCCGCCTTCGCCCGACGCCTGCGGCAGGAACGTGAAGCGTTCGCGGGCGATGCCCGCCGCCGCCATGAGCCGCTCGTACGCGCCGCGATGTTCCGGCCGCAGCGGCGAGAACACGAACAGCGCCCGGGGCACGCGCTCGGCGATTTCCTTCCACAGCGAGAGGCACCGGCGCGACAGCTTCATCGGCGTCACGAAGGCGCCGATGACGAACGCCTCCTCCGGGACGCCCGCCTGCGCGCGGCCGAGCGGAGGGATCTTGCCGGGCGCGACGCGGCGCCAGGGATAGACCGAACCGCCCATCACGAGCAGCGGCTCGATCTGGTCCTCCTGCGCTTCGGGCAGGTCCGCCCAGGCGTCGGTGAGCTTGTAGTCGATCGCCGAGAGGCCCAGCGTGCCGGCGGAAGCGACGTGCGTGATCTGCACGCGCGCCGGCTTGAGCGCGAGGATGCCCGGCCGCGCGCCGCGGGTGTGCGTCTGCAGATCGACGAGGAGATCGAGATCGTCGCCGTCGATGGCGCGGGCGGCGGCACGATCCGCGAGGCCCGACAGGTCGCGGAACGCCGTGGCTATCGACTCGTATCGTTCGGTCCAGCGGTCGCGGTCGGACGAGAGCGCGTAGAAGTACAGATCGAAACGGTCGCGGTCGTGATGGCGCACCGCGTCCCACATCATCTTGCCCATGACGTGGTTGCGAAGATCCGCCGACAGGTAGCCGATCCTGATCTTCCCCGGCTTGCGTTCTGCCGCGCGCGGCCGCGGCACGCCGTAGACGCGCCGGGTCGCCTGGTCGTAGGTGCGCGCGAAACGGTGGATGACCGACGGCTCGACGTCGAAGAAGAGCAGCAGGTAGAGAAGCTCCTCGAGGGCGTCGACGAGCGAGGTTTCCGATCCCGCGCGATAGCGCTCCTGCCGCAGGCCGTCGAGGTAGCGGTCGAGCCGGGTGAAGTCGGCCTGGAACTGGCAGACCTCGAGCGCCTGCACGGCGAGCAGCAACGATTCCGGGCACGCAGCCTCGAAACGGCGGAAATTCGCCGCCCAGCCGCCGAAGTCACCGGCCTCGCGCAGGACCTCGCCCAGGTTCTTCCACGCGGACTCCCGCGTGGGGTCGATCGCCAGTACCCGGCGATACATGCTGGCCGACGCCTTGCGCCGATCCTGCTGTTGGAACAGCACCCCGAGGTTGAACGCCGCGTCGGGGAACGACGGATCGAAGGTCATCGCGTGCCGGTACGCCTCGACCGCGGCTGCGGCATCGCCCTCGAGTTGCCGGGCCACGCCCAGGTTGTAGTGCGTCTCGGCGTCGAGCGGATCGATGAGTGACGCGCGCTCGAACACTCGCGCGGCACCGGCGCCGTCGCCGATCCGAAGGAGCGCGTGTCCGAGCGCGCGCCACAACCCGAGGTTCGCGCCGTCGCGCGCGAGCCCGTCCTCGGCGAGCGAGATCGCGAGTGCCGGACGTTCGGCTTCGAGCGCGAGCCGGCTCGCGTCCACGCGCGCCTCGGCGTACCGCGGCGCCTGCGCGAGGACGGCCTCGAGATCGTCCGCTGCGGCATCGATCTCGCCCGCGTCCCATTCCAGCCGGGCGCGGAAATGGCGCGCGGGCGCGTAGTCCGGCTGGTCGTCGATGACGGCCGAGTACGCGGCCCGCGCGCGGCTGACGTCGCCCGTCTGGTGCGCGCGAAGGCCGTCCGTCCATCGGCCGGCGATCGCTTCGGCGTCGAGCCGCGCCGGCGTGTCGAGAGCCACTTCGCCGAGCGCGGCGCGCAGCGCCTCCGCGTCGGCGGGGATCCGGCGGTCGACGAGCGGCGGCTCCAGGTCGGCGATCGTCCACAGCGCGCGCGCCGGCCGGGCCGCGAGCCAGGGCCCCGTCGGCGCGTCGAGACCGCATGCGTCGACGAGGACGTCGGCATCGCGCGCGGCGACGACACGCGGGGTCGATGGGTCGGGAATCGGCCCGGTCGCGATGATCGCCGCCACCGGGACGGGCAGCGCGTTCGCGAGCGCCCTCGCCTCCTCCGGCGGCGCGAGCGCGACGAGCGTCGTCACGCACCCGTCGAGCGCCCGCAGAGCGTCGATGCGATCGCGCGGCAGGCCGGGGCTGGCCAGCACCGCGACACGCAACGCCTCTCCCGCGGTTCGCCGCGGCCACGCGACCGGCAGCGCCGCCGCGTGGCCGCGCACGGTTGCCACGGCGTACGCAGCGGACAGGCGCTGTGCGCGTTCCGTGTCCCCGAGATCACGGGCTGCGCGGGCGAGCTCGCGCAGCGCGTCGGCATTCTCGCCTCGCGCATCGCGACGCAATGCCTCGTCGAACACGTCGACGGTCGACGATGGCGCGGCTGCCGGCCCTTCCGCGGCCCGCGCGGCGATGACCGCGAGCAGTTCGAGCGGCGCCCTCGCCGGCGTTCTGGCCAAGTCCGCCAGGAGCACATCCTGGCCAGGCGCACCCGCCGTTCGCGCGAGCGCGGCCGCGATCAGCTTCGCGCGTGCCGGCGCGAACACCATGCCGGGGTCTCCCCGCACCGCGTCGGCGACTTCGGACCAGTCGACATCGGCCTCACCGAGCGACGCATCGGCGATCAGGCGAAACGTTCTCGCGCGCGGCTCATCCGGGTGGAGCGCGAGCGCCGAACGCGCGGCGGTCCTGGCGGCCTCCGCGTCGCCGGTCGCGAGGCAGGCCTCCGCCAGTGCGAGCCAGCTCGCGAGATGCGTCGGCGCGCGTTCCGTCGCCTCGCGCCATTCGGCCTTGGCCTGTTCGAGGCACCCGAGTTGCCAGAGCACCTCACCCGAGTGGAACCGGGCGTCCCCGTGGTCGGGACGGCGTTCGAGCTCCTGCTTGAAGCAGTACAGCGCATGGATCGGCCGCGACGCCCATTGCTCCTGGCGTCCCTTCGCCATCCAGTCGACCGGCGCCTCCTCGCTCACTTGAGCCTGGCCTTCAGCGCTTCGCGCACGAATCCGGGCGTGATCGCGCGCAGCAACGGTCCCGCCGACGACCGGCGCAGGCGCAGCGCCGCGAGGGCAACGCGATGTCCGCTGCCCCCGGTCGCCTGCAACGCAGCCTGCGCGTCGCGCGAAGGCGTCCACGGGCGGTAGCCGAGCGCATCGCGCAACCGGGTCCGCGCGAGCGGGGCGTGCCGCGTCGCCGCAGCTCTTCCGATCCGCACGCGTTCGTAGCAGGCGAGTGTCGCGTCCGCCATCGCCTCGAGCGTAATGCGCGGCACCGCTGCCGCGGTGCGCGCCGCCTTTGCGAGTGCCTGCGCCTCGCCGGGCCCGACGAGCGCGAGGATGCGATCCAGCATCAGGGCCTCGTCGCGCCACTCGCCCTCGGTCATCACGAAACCCGCCCCCGTCGCGGCGACGCGCTCGGGCAGTGCGCCGATCGGCGGCACCAGCGCCGGCCGGCCCGCGCCCCAGGCCTCGGACAGCGTGTAGCTGAACGTCTCGGGTCCCGCCGAGGGAAAGAGCACCAGCGACGCCCGGTAGTGCGACAGGAGATCCGGCAGGTCCCGGGGGTCGTAGCGGCCGTGCACGGTGAAGCGCGCATCGTCGCTCTGCCAGGCCGCGTGTTGCCGGTCGAGGTAGCCGATCAGCACGAACCGCACGCGCGACCCGCGTGCGCGCGCGAGTTCGACCAGGCGCTCGATGCGCCGCGCGCCCTTGTCGGGACCGACCGCGCCCAGGACCGCGACCGTCGGCACGTCGTCCTGCGGCAGCATCACGGCGAGCCGGGTTCCCGAGTGCCGGGGCGCCACGTCGGGCACGCCATGCGGCACGATGACCGCACCCTTCGCCGCCGGGAAGTACCGCTCGAGCGTGTCCGCCGCCCAGCGCGACGGCGCGACGACGAATGCCGCGCGCTCGATCATTGCGCGATGGCGCTGGCGCCACGCGACGATGTCGATCTCCGCGAACGCCGGCTGCGCGGCAAGGCACGCCCGGCACGTCGACGGATCGGTCTGCGCGCCGCAGTACATGCCCCGCGCGTCGAGGAAGGTGATCGTCGGACACGCGGCGTTCACGTCGTGCACCGTGTAGCCGTAGGGCAGGTCGAGCGAGGCGAGCGCGGTGAGGAGTCCGTCGCGGCACGCCGACAGGTTGTGGACGTGCACGAGGTCGACGCCGAGCGTCGCGCACAACGCGCCGAGGAAATCGCGCCAGGGCTCGTCGGGCAGGCGGTCGAGGTCGAACGCGATCGCCGTGCCGTCGGCGCGGTGGGCCTCGATGCGCCAGCGGTCGCCGACCGCGATCGCGACCGCATGGCGGCAGCGTGCCCGCGTGGACGCGACGAGCGCGCGCACGTGCGTCTCGGTGCCGCCCCCCTGGTGGTGCAGGATGTGCAGCACGCAAGGAGCGGACGCGGCATCGAGCGCGATCGTCGCCGCGGCGCGCAGCGGCGCGAGCGGGTCCTTCGAGACGTACTCGTGCACGAGCGACAGGTAACCCGGATGACGCGCGGTGAGCGTCGCGGTGTTCCTCGGCACCAGCGCCTCCTTCTGCTTCTCGAAGGACCGGCCGCCGGTGTGCAGCACGAACGCGTCGTCCGCGAGCACGTTGCGCCAGCCGGCCGCGGCCGCGCGCATGCACAGGTCGTTCTCCTCGCCGTAGCCGGCCCCGAACGCGGAGTCGAAGCCGCCGATCTGGTCGAGCAGCGCGCGGCGCACGAAGAAGCAGAAGCCGACGCCAGTGGGAAGCTCCGGGTAGCTCGGCACCGCCGCGCGCGCGAACGCCTCGGCGACCGGGCGCGGGTCCTCGCCCGCGGGCCATGGATTGTTCACGCAGAAGCGCGGATACGACAGGATCTCGGCGTTGTTCGACCACGGCGTGATCGTTCCGATCGAAGGATCGGACGCCGCGCAGCGCAGGAGCGCATCGAGCCAGCCGTCGGTGACGACGGTGTCGCTGTTCAGCAGGACGACATCGCGGCGTGACAGGCCGAAGCCTCGGTTCGCGGTGCCGGTGAATCCGAGGTTCTTCCCGTTCGCGAGGACCTCGACCTCCGGGTGGCCTTCCGCCGCGATCGAGCGCAGCACGTCGGCCACGCGCGGGTCGGGCGATGCGTCGTCGATCAGGACGAGCCGATAGACGGGCGGCGTGCGGTCGAGCACGCTCGCGACGCAGCGGCGGACGTCGTCGGGCGCGTTGTACACCGGCACGACGACGTCGACCACGGGCGCGCGATCCATCGGAGGACTCATCCGCCGCGAAGGCGCTTCCACGCGAGCTTCCCGCGCATCCACGGCAGCACCGCCCACCAGCGGAAGCTCTGGCGGTAGGCGATGATGCGCTCCTGCGCCTCCAGCGCGCGGTCGAGGCGGACGCACTCGTTCGCGGCGGCGGCGGCCTCGCGCTTCGCCGCGGCGAGCGCCTCGCGGGTGTTCGCCGACTCACGTTCGAGATCGGCGATGCGGCTCTGCGATGCCGCCAGCGCCGCGTCTCGTTCCGCCACGAGATTCGTCGCGTACGCTTCGCGCGCTCCGACTTCCGCGAGCGCAGCGTCGCGGTTCGCCAGCGCGGCGTCGCGTTCGACGACGAGCTTCTCGCGGAACGACGCGAGTTCCTCCAGGTGCTTCACGTGGGCGTTCGCCTTGGCGAGCTGGGTGTCGCGCTCCCCCACCAGCCGCTCGCGCTCGGCGACGAGCGACTCGAGCGCTCCGGCGCGATCGCCCTGCGCGGCGAGCTGGCCGTCGCGCTCGGCGACGAGCCGGTCGCGCACGGCGAGGAGTTCCTCGAGATGGCCGACATGCGCGTTCGCCTTCGCGAGCTGGCCGTCGCGCTCGACGACGACGCCTTCGCGGTCGCGCAGGAGCGCGTCCAGCCGGATCGCCTCGGCGGCGGCCTGCGCGGCCCGCCGCAGCTCGGTCTCGCCGGCATCCGAGAAGAGCGAGATCGCGGGGGCCGGCGGGGGCAGCGCAACTGCGCGACGCGCCGCGACGACGACGAAGTACATCGCGGGGGGCACCGCCGCTGGCCCGACGCGCGACGCGTCGCCGTCGAAGGCCTCGACGTCCGTCCCGCCTTCCTCGCGCCACAGCACGGAACCCAGCCAGACGCGCTGGGCGTGCCAGCGCCGCGCCGGGAAACGCGCATCGAGCAGGCGCTCGAGTTCGGCCCGGTCGTGCTCGTGCCGGTGGAACGGATTCACGTAGCCGCGCGACTCCGAGTATTCTGGACGGTTGGGCGCGGAGAGCACGAGCACGCCGTCGTCGACGAGCACGCGCGCGAACTCCTCGAGCATCCTCGGCTGGTCCTCCGGCGCGAGGTGCTCGATGGTCTCGAACGACACGACCAGCTCGACGCTCGCGTCGTCGAGCGGCAGCGCGGTCGCGGACCCCGCGCGGAACGAGAGGTTGGCGCACGAGGCGTAGGCGGCGTTCGCGTGGGCCACGGTCGCCGCGTCGATGTCGATGCCGACGACCGACGCCGCGGCCTGGGCCAGGATCGCGCTGCCGTAGCCCTCGCCGCACGCGACGTCGAGCACGCGGCGGCCGGCGGCATGGCGTCGCGCGAACGCGTAGCGGTGGACGTGCTCGTAGACGATTTCGCCCTCGATGCCTGGGACGAAGCGCTCGCCGGTGAACGTCAGGGGCTCGGGCATGCGGGGCGCGAGGCGCGCGGGGCGCAGAACCGCGTCATTTTAGCCGATCACCCCGGTCGGCCGATGGCGCCGGTGCCCACGGAACTCCCGTCCTACGACCCCCGGTCCGTGTCGAGCCACTCGTGCGGCAGCCGCACCAGTCCGAGTTCGCGCGCGTCGCCGCCGACGATGAGCGGCGTCTCGACGTGGTCGAACAGGTAGATGCCCTGCGGGTCGAGCGCGTGCGCGCGCACGACGTACTTGCCCGGCAGGATCGCGAGCCGCGGCAGGCGCAGCGCGAACGCGAAGCGGTCGCCCGAGGCGTGGCGCAGCGTGACGTGCTCCATGTCGGTGGCGACGCCGTAGACCGGCGTGCCGTCGGCGCGCACGATGCCGATGAGCACGGCGGGCGGGCGCCCGTCGGACGAGAAGACCTCGCCGCTCACGGTCAGGGATTCGCCCATCCGGATCGACGCGCCCGGGTCGAGGACGAGCGAACACACGCGCGGGGTGTCGGTCGAGGTCGGGGCCGCGGTCAGCGATTCGGCGCGCTGCACGACGCCGGCCGCCTTCTCCTCGTGCCACGCGAGGTAGGCCTGCGTCACATCCATCGCCGGGCCGTAGCGTTCGACCCGCCCACCCCTGAGCCAGATGGCGTTGCGGCAGAGCTTCTGCACGTGGTACATGCCGTGCGAGCACAGGAGCAGCGTGCCGCCGCCCGCGAGGTAGTTCTCCATCCACGCCATGCACTTCTTCTGGAACGACTCGTCGCCGACCGCGAGCACCTCGTCGGTGATGAGCACGTCGGGCGAGAGCGCGGTCGCGACCGCGAAGCCCAGCCGCACCACCATCCCCGACGAATAGTGCTTGATCGGGTCGGCGAGGTGCTCGCCCAGGTCGGCGAAGCGCACGATCGACTCGCGCTTCTCCGCGAGTTCCGCGGGGGTGATGCCGAGGAGCGCCGCGGCGAGATCGATGTTCTGCGCGCCGGTGTACTCGGGATGGAAACCCGACCCCAGCTCGAGCAGCGCGCCGACGCGCCCGCGCACGGTCACGCGTCCGCGCGTCGGCGTGATGATGCCCGCCACGGCCTTGAGCAGCGTCGACTTGCCCGCGCCGTTCTCGCCGATCACGCCGAGCGACTGGCCGCGGTACATCGTGAACGAGACACCGTCGAGCGCGGTGAACGCCCGGGCGACGCCGCGTCCCCGCAGGAGGCTCCACACCAGCGACACGCGGCCGCCGCGCGAGTCCACCTTCGCGTAGTCCTTGCCGACGCCGTCGAGTTCGAGCAGCGGCGCGGTCACACGAAGTCCTCGAAGTGCGGCGACAGCCGCCGGAACATCCAGCGCCCGGCGAGGAAGATCGCCACCGCGACCGCGAGCGCGACGACATCCGAGAGTCGCGGCGCGAGCTGGCCTTCGAGCAGCGCCGCGCGCATGCGGTCGACGAGCCAGGTGAACGGGTTCGCGGCGACGAAACCGCGCAGGTTGGCGGGCACGAGCGAGAGCGGGTAGAGGACCGGCGTCAGGTACATCAGCATCATCAGGACCGGCATCAGCACGTGCTCGACGTCGCGCACGAACACCTGCAGCGACGCGAGCGCGAGCGAGATGCCCGCGACCGCGATCGCCATGATCATCCACAGCGGGATCGCGGCGACGAGCCCGACGAGCCAGACCTCCTTGCCGAACGCCCGCAGCACGGCGAGCACGACGATGTAGCCGACGAAGTGGATCGCGAGCGTCCCCGCGACCGACGCGTAGACGACGACTTCGTGCGGGAACGCGACTTTCCGGATCAGCCCGCCGTACGCGGGCACGCAGACGGCCGCGCGCTGGATCGCCTCCTGCGCCGCGACCCAGGGCCACAGCGCGACCGCGACGAACGCGAGAAACGAGGTGCCGACCGAACCCGTCGCGCGGAAGATCGACGTGAACACGAAGTGGTAGACGCCGAGCAGCGCGACCGGGTGGATGAGCGCCCACGCGAGGCCGCTGACGCTGCCGAGGTAGCGCGTCGTCGCCTCGCGGCGGAAGAACTGGACGAAGAGCGCGCGTCCGATCGCGCCCTGGTCGGGCCCGGCGATCCGGCGCGTGGAGACGACCTGAGCGGGGGCGCCCATCGGCTGGAAGCGCGACGCGCGGACGGGGTCAGCGCTTCGCTGCGGCCCTGCCGGCGCGGTTGCGCATCGATTCGCGCTGCAGGCGCATCAGCTCCTGCTCGGACGGCTGCTCGATGACGAAGAGCTTCACCTTGTCCATGTCGACGTTGGCATGGGCCGTGGCCTGCATCGCTCCGAGCACCTCGTCGCGGCGCGCATTGACGTATTGCTCGCGCAACTCGGCCATGATCTTCGGGCCGGCCTCCTCCCAGCTCTCGCGGTGCTCGGGCGTGCGCGACTGCACCACGATCAGGTGCACGCCGAACTTCGAGACGACCGGCTGCGAGAGCTCGCCGACCCCGAGGGCGAACGCGGCTTGTTCGAACGCCGGATCCATCTCGCCGCGCGCGAACGGCGGCAGCTTCCCGCCTTCCTGCCGCGAACCGGGATCCTCCGACACTTCGCCCGCCACCTTCGCGAAGTCTTCGCCGGCGACGATACGCGCGCGCGCCTTGGCCGCGAGCGCCATCGCCTCGGCTGCGGAGTGTTTCTGGGTCAGGAACAGCAGGTGGGAGGCCTGCAGCCGCTCGGGCGTCGTGAACCGTTGTGGCTGCGTGCGGTACAACTCGCGCGCGCGCTTCTCGAAGCTCGCCCGTTCGCGCTCGAAGGCGTCGCCCGCTTCCTTGTCCATCTGCGCGACACGGAGCTGCGCCTTCGCCCGTTCGAGTTCGTAGGCGAGTCGCGCCGCGTTGTAGGGCTCCCGCGCCACGCCGGTCTCGTCGGCCTGGATCGCGAGTTCCCGGGTGACGAGCATGCGCGTGAGGAGATCGGCGACGCGCTTCTCGCTGGTCGCGAAGCCGGGGCGCAGGTCGGGCGGCAGGCGCGTCAGCTCGAGTTCGTAGTCGGCGCGCGTGACCTTCGCCGCGCCGCGCTCGGCGAGCACCGCGTCGGGGGGAAGGGCAGCACCGGAAGCCGGGATGCCGGTCGACGAAGCGGCAGGGGCGGTTCTCGGTTGGCCGGGCGGGGTAACCTGGCCCGCGGCCGGGAACGCGAAGGCGAGGACCGCCGCCACGGCGAAGGTGCGAAGGGTCATGGGAAAAAGCGCAATTCTACCAGCCCGAAACGACGCCGCCCCGCACGAGGCGGGGCGGCGCTTCCGAACACTCGGGGGATTGCCCCCTGAGTGGGATTATTGCGTTGCTACTTCCGGCAGCACTCCGATGATGCCGGCCCCGTTCGGCGCGTACATGTTGAGGTAGTACATCTTGCCCGGGGTCAGGTTGCCGGTCACGCGGTACTGGAAGTTGACCGTGCCGTTCGGCGTGTAGCCGGCGAGCGGGTACGGCGTCGGGTTGCCGGAGAAGCTGCTGATCGTCCGGACTGCGTAGGTGCCGGCGTAGTCGCAGGCGACTTCCGAGATCGAGTAGTACCAGCCGCCGCCCGCACCGTAGGTTGCCCAGTCACCCTTCTTCTTGCCGGTGGAGTAGCCGGACGACGGAACCCACATCGCGAACGACACGTGCTGGCCGGCGGAGGGGTAGAGCACGGTACCGGTGCTCGCCTGATAGGTGCCGTAGCCCGGGTCGAGGGTGATCGTGCCGGCCGGGCAGCTCGAGAAGTCGGCACCGCCGCCACCGCCCGCATTGTAGGTGAACGTCGCGGACTTGTTGCTGTTGTTCGTGCCGTTGCCCTGGTCGTTCGAGAACTGCGCAACCGTCCACGTGGTGGTCTGCGAGACGCCCGACACGACGCAGGTCTTGGTCAGCGCGTCCATCGAGGTCGGGCAGTTGGAGTTGGCCGGCGGGTTGCCGCCCTGCCAGGCGACGTTGATCGGCAGCGTGCCCGAGGAGCAGGAGAGTGTCAGCGTAACGTTGGTCGCCGACGGGCCGCCGTTGGCCGGGCTGCGGCCCAGCGTGCAGCCGGACGGCGCGACGGGACCGCCGCCGCCGCCGGTGCAGCTCACCGAGTTCCCGTTGACCGTGGCGACCTGGCCACCGGTGCAGGTGAGCGCGCAGACGTACGACGCGCTCGATGATCCGTCTCCGGACCATTGGGGCGCCATGCCGGACGGGCAGCTGGCCGTGCTCTGGGCGAAGGCCGCCGGGGCGACCGCGAGACCGAGGGCGACGAGCGCCGCGCGGCCGATTGTGGTGAACAAGTGAGTCATGAGTCGCTCCTGAGTGGTCCCACGGCCAGCTTCAGCAAATATCGATCCAGTATAGAACAAGTCCGGCCGGATGTCAGCATGACGGCGGCATGAAAACCGGCCATCCGACGAAATACCCGGCCCGAATGACGGGCGGCGGCCTGTGTCAGCACCACGCCCGGGCCACGCGGAGCCGGATCCTGCCGGCGTCTGACGCAGCGTGGCGCCCTGCGCCGTCCACCGGCAGCCCCGCCGGGCCCTCGACGCGCCAAATACACGCGAGCGGGGGAAACGACGGAAGCTGTACTGTAGGGTGCAAAGGACATGCCCCGGCGACGGGCGGCGGCCGAAATCGGCCGTGCCCCGACGAACGGTCGGCGGTGCCGCTGGCGCGGCCAGGGGCCCGCGAAGGACCGGCCTTCGGTCCGAGATGGGGCCGCTCGGAAGCGCCGATTCGCGGCAAATGGAACGCCGGCCCGACGGGACTGCCGGCGAGCATCCGGCCAAACCCGGATCCGCCGAACCCAGGCGCATCGCGCCGCACGGCGCACTGCAAGCGTCCGGAACGCAAACGCTCGCCGTTGCGTGCACCTCGGCAAACGGGCACAAAAAAAGGCGGAGCCGGAGCTCCGCCTTCGAGGGGTTGAAGCAACGATCGCGTCGTATTACGGGTTGCCGTAGTCGACGCGGCGGGTGGCCTTGTGGTCGAAATTGCCACCGTAGTTCGACAGCGCACCACCGACGTCGCCGTTGTTGTACGTGACCGCGGCGAAGCCGATCACCGGCAGGCCCCAGTACGTGGCGGACGTCCACGTATCGGTGGAGCCGGTCAGCAGGCTGATCCGCGTCGTCGAACCGCCGCCGAGGCGATGGACCAGCGAGGTCGCCGGGATCGCCGTCGACACCGACGGGAAGCCCAAGTCGGCCCAGCCGTTCTCGAACGTGGTGGTGGCGTTGAGCCTGTTCGTCGACAGCAGGACATCGCTGCTGTTGAACGTGATGACGTTCGCTTCCCAGCAGATCGAGTCGGTCTTGGTGGGCGGCGGCGGCGAGAACGAGCTCGTCACCTTGACCACCTTCTCTTCGCGATCGTACTTGGTGAAGGTGATGTCGTCGCAGGCGCCGGTCGACGTGAAGTTGCGCTGGAACAGCCGGTTGACCTTGAGCTGCGTGGTCGACGGGTTGTTCGCGTAGTACGCCCACTTCGTCGGCATCGTCACGACCCAGTCGGTACCCGACTTGGTTCCCGCGTCGAGCACGAACTCGTTGTAGATGTGGTCGTGCATCAGGACGGCCGAGACCGCGTCCACCGGCTGCCAGAACTGAGCTTCGTCCCAGACGGTGACGTAGGCCGCCGCGTTGCCGAACGGCAGGTCGTTCTGCACCACGAGCGAGACCGGATCGCCGGAGTTCAGGTTCGGGAAGATCGAACCCGGATTCGCGAAGATGCCGTCACCGTAGGTGCGCGACGCGAACGCGGCCAGGGCGGTGGCGTCGTAGCCGAAGTCCATGCCCGTGCCCACGTTGATCAGCGACATCGTGCCGAACAGGCCGCCGGTAAGCGAGGTCACCCAGTAGCCGGCCTCGACCAGACCGCCGTTGCGGAACTCGCGCAGGTAGTCGCAATGCGCCGGGACGCCGGACGAGTTGTGCGTCGCCCACTTCGCGCCGTAGCCGTACATCGCGCCCATCTCGATGATCTCGACGTAGCCCTCGCGGGTGCGGTCGAGATCGTCGTTGGCCGGATCGTCCTGCTCACCCGTGTACGCGTAGTTGACGAACGGCGTCAGGTTGTTCTCGTCCTGCGAGACGACGCCGTCCGTGCAGCTGTTGTCCGGCGTCATGATGCCGGCGCCTGCGGCGGTCGGAAGGATCGCGGCGACCCACACGTCTTTCGCCGACAGGTACAGGTTGAAGTCGAGGACTTCGCGGCTGTTCTTGCCTTCGAGGAAGCGGACCTTGACGGCCTTCGCCGAAGCGGTCGAGTTGACGACCGACAGCAGCGACATGTAGGACGAGCCGGTCGCGCTCGAGCGCACCGTGAAGTACGGGTACAGCAGCACCGACCCGAGACCGTCCGCATTCAGCGTGACGGCGCTCGCGGACCCGGCACCCAGCGCGCTAGCTCCCGCGACGGCGAGGTAGAGCGACTTCTTCTTGAAGGTGTTCATGGTGGGTGATGACTCCTTGGTTTGCAATTTAAGTGATCACTTGGAACCGACAGCGCGTCAATGGTATGCCAAGGCTCTCCTGGTTGGCAATCGGAAAACTCGCCTCCGAACGCCGGTTGTTGGAAATCTGCAACGGAACCGTGTCAGCCGGCCGGGAACACGAAAAACGGCCTGCCGTTCTCGATCACCCAGACCTCGGTGATCGGCGTGGTGACGCCTTTCATCATGCGGTGGTTGAAGGTCAGCTTGGACCGCACCGTGCAGTTGCCGCCCTCGCAGTTCGCGTCGTCGATCCGGTACGCGGTGAACGGGACGAGGCCCATACGGCGCTTGAAATTGTCCAGCGAAATCACGGCCTTGGATCCTTCCGACAGATACTGGTACGCGCCGTCCAGGTCGCCGCGTACCAGCGCCGCGCCGCGGCCGTCGGCACGCTCGATCAGCGCCGCGCGTTTCGCCTCGGGCGGGCTCGACTCCGAGACGCCGCCGATCGACGCACAGGCGGAGAGGCCGAGCGCCAGCAGGAGCGATCCCGCGCGGACAACGCAGGCAGATTGGCAAAAACCCATCCAGTTGTCTCCAAACAGCGACAGATCGAGCGCATCTCGACCTTCATGTCCAGCTTCGGCCGGTGGAACCGGCTTCCGGACGGAAGAAAGCGTACGCAAACGGCCCGCTATCGTCAATGTCGCTGGATGACGACAGGGAAATGGCACGTTTTCCTGCGTCCCCCGCAGGCGGACTGTCGCTGCCGCCCGACACTTCATCTCCCGCCGAAGCGTTCCGGGCCGCGAACGCGGCCCGGAACGCGGGATTCGGAGGGGTCAGTTCCCCGGAGAAGCAGGAGGCGTGCCGCCCGCAGGCTGGGCCCGCCGCGGCGGACGCCTGGGTGCGCTCTGCGCAGGAGCGCCGGACGTCGCGCCCGAGCCTGCGGGCGATGGCGTCACGGCTGCCGCAGCGGGCGGAGTGCCGGAGGCGGGCGCGGACTTCCCCTGCGCGGCAGCAGGCGCCGCTGGAGGCGCCGCAGCGGGCGCCGCAGGTGCTCCCGCGGGCGCGGCAGCGCCGGCCGGTGCCGCGGGCGGACGCGCCGCCGGCGCCGGTGGCGCCGCGACCGGTACGGGCGCGGGCGCAGGCTGCGCCGCGGACGGCGCCGGGTAGTAGATCGGCAAAGGGCCTCCCTCGCCCGCGTTCGGCCCCGACGTCCGCGGCGGGAACACCGAAGGCTTCACCTCGGGCTGGTACTCGGCCGGCAGGCGCAGCGACGGCATGAACGTGCGGTCGAGGTACTCCATCCGGCGGCGCAGGTCGTCGACGAGCCCGCGCATGTCCTGTTGCGTCTCGACCACGCGCGGCGTGACGAACAGCACGAGTTCGGAGCGCTGGTCCTTGATGTCCTGCTGGCCGAAGAGCCCGCCCAGCACCGGGATCTTCGCGAGCCACGGAATGCCTTCGGAACCCACCTGCTTGGTGTCGCGGATCAACCCGCCCATGATGAGCGTGTCGCCGCTCTGCACCGCGACCATCGACTGCAGCGAGCGCGTGTTGATCGGCGGGGCCTCGCCGGCGTTGGCGACGTCGCCCGGGTTGCTGACCTCGGCCTGGATGTCCATCGTCACGAGGCCGCCCGCGTTGATGCGCGGCGTGACCGACACCAGCACGCCGGTGTCGATGTACTGCGAGGTCGTGGTCACCGCGTTGGTCGTGCCGCCGACGAGCGTCTGCTGCGTGATCGGGATGCGGTCGCCGACCTTGATCGTCGACTTCTGGTTGTCGAGCGCGGCCACGTGCGGGTTCGCGACGATCTTCGTGTTGCCCGCGGTGCCGAGGAGCGAGAGCGCGGCCTGGATGCCGCCGGGGAACATGCCGGAGAGCAGGTAGTTGAACCCCGGCACGCGCGCGCCGATGCCCGCGGCCGCGACGTCCGCCGCGGTTCCGGCGATCGCGCCGAAGATGTCGCCGGGCACCGTGCCGCGGCGGAAGTTGCCCCCGGCCTGGTTGCCGCCGTTCTTGAAGTACCACTCGACGCCGAACTGGAAGTTGTCGATCAGCGACACCTCGGCGATCACCAGTTCGATCATCACCTGGCGCGCGGGCACGTCGAGCTTGCGGAGCGCGGCCTCGATGATGACCCATTCGGCCGGCGTCGCGACGACGAGCAGCGTGTTGTTGTCCTTGTCCGCGACGACCTGGATGTTGCGCACCACGCCTTGCGGCTGCGCGCCGGGTATTCCCTGCGCGACCGTCTGCGCCGCGGTCGGCGGCGGGGGCGGCGCGTTCACGACGACGGTGGACGGCGGCGCGACCAGCGGCGTCGCCTGCGGCTGGAACGCCGGCGGCGAGACGATCTGGCCGGCGGGCGTGCCCGGTGCGAGCGTCGGCGCCTGCGTCGTCGTCTGGGCCGCCGGCTTGCCGGTGAACGCCTGCTGCAAGAGCGGGCCGACGCGCTCGGCGCGGCTGTTCTGCAGGTTGTAGACGTAGAAACGCACGCCCTCGCCGCCGGTGCCCTGGTCGAGCTTCTCGATCCACTCCTTCGCCTTGTCGATGAGCGCGGGGTTCGGCGTCACGACGAGGAGCGCGTTCATGCGCTCGATCGGAATGACGCGGATCAGGCCCGCCAGCGGGTTCTGGTCGCGCGCCCCGAGGAGTTTCTCGATCTCCTGGCCCACCGCCTTCACGTCCGCGCTCTGCAGCGGGAAGATGCCTGCCGACATCCCCTTCATCCAGTCGATGTCGAACAGGTTGATCGTGTCGAGCAGGCGGCGCAGTTCCGGCTCGGTGCCCGACAGGATCACGAGATTGCGGAGGTCGTCCGCGCGCACCGCCTGCGCGTCCTTCGCGATCGGCTCGAGGATCTTCACCATCTCGCGCGCGCTCACGTAGCGCAGCGGCACGACCTGCACCGAGAAGCCGGGCGGCAGGATGCGCGTGCTGTTGCCGAGCATCGGCGTCACGTTGCCGCGCACCGCCGCGCCCTGCGGCACGATCCGGAAGAGGTCGGTCGCGTCGTCCCAGACCATCGTCGCGCCGTTCATCCGGAGCAGCGTCTCCAGCGTGGGCAGCAACGCGCTGCGAGGCAGGCCCGACGAGGTGCGGATCGTGACCTGCCCGCCGACGGCGGGGTCGATCACGTAGCCCTTCTTCATGATGTCGCCGAGGATGTTGCGGATCACCTCGCGCAGGTCGGCTCCCTCGAAGTTGAGGCTCACGTTGCCGCCCGCGTCCAGCGGCGTGGTCGTCCAGGGCGGGCTGCCTCCGCCCTGCGGCTGCCCGTTCACGACGATGCCGGTGCCGCGGAACACCTTCGCGCGATCGGGCGTGTCGCCCGCGCCGGTCTCGACCCGCGCCGCGGTTTCGGCGAGCGCGGGCGTGAGCCCTTCGGGTTGCAGCGAGGAACGCACCTTCTCGGGCGGCTGCGGCGGCGCCACGGGTTGTTGCGCGCATCCGGCGAGCGCGAGCACGCACGCGAGCGCGATCCAGGCGGCGGCGCACGACGGCGGCGCGGCGCGGCGCCCGATCGGTTCGGGGCGGAAGGGTCGTCGGATCATCGTGGCTTCCCGGGTCGTGCGATCGAGGTTCAGCGGGGCTGACGCATGTTGCGGTAGACGTTGTTCCAGCTTCCCGGCGCAGGCGGAGGCGTGCTGTCGTCGCTCTGCGGCTGGAGGCCCTGTTGCGTGCCGCTCGCCTGCGCTTCGGCGGCGCGCGCGTTGCGGCGATTCTGCCGAAGGTTCTGCTCGGCGGTGCTGCCCGGCGGGCCGCTCGTGCCCTGTCCGCGTGCGCGCGTTTGCGCGGTGGCGGGCTGGACCTGCGCGCCTCCTGCCCCGGGGACGCCGGCGCTCGGCCGCGCGGCCTGCGCCGCAGGTGCGGGCGCGGGCTCCGCCGGCTGCACCGTCGTCTTCGGCCCCTTCTGGACCTTGAGTTCGAGATCCTCGGCGTCGTCGCCGAGCGTCAGGCGCACGCGGTCGGTCTCGACGGAGGCGACGAGCATGCCGCCGATCGCCTCACCCTTGCGGACGGAACGCGACTTGCCGGCGCCGCCCGTCTCCTTCAGGAAGGCGATCGCGACGTTGTCGACGATCATCGTTCCGGTCAGCACGTACTGGCCGCGCTGGATCGAGGACTTGGCCGCGACCGCCGCCGCCGTCGGCGCGGGCCGGCGCGTCGCGTTGAAGAGCGGCCGCTCGACCGTCGCGCGCATCGAGGCGATGCCGCCTTCGATCTGGTAGCCGGGCAGCACCGGCACCTCGACCGGCGCGGGCACGGCGGGGAGATCGGGCGGCAGGTTCCGGCGCCAAGCGGTGCCCCAGCCGGTCTGCACGCCGATCGCGAGCGCGAGCAGGGCGAACGGTGCCGCCCAGGCGAGCCAGCGGGTAAAGCGGGGTGTGAGCGCGCTCATCGTCGGCCTCGTCGGGTCACTTGCGCGGCGCGGACACCGGCACGAGCGGAGCCGCGACCTGCGGCTCGGGCATCGCCCAGGCGGTGACTTCGAGTTGCACGTTGACCTCGGGCTCCTGGCCCGCGGCCGGCTTGAAACCGCGGAACGCGTTCGCCGGCCGCACCGTGATGTTCTCGACGACGAGGAGCGGTTCGCGCGTCTCCAGCGCGGAGAGGATCTTCTGCAGGTTCGGCACGGTCGCGAAGAACTGCACGCTGGCGACGATCTGCCGGAAGGCGCCGTCCTCGCGCGGCGCGGGGCTCTGGCTCGTCGTGATGCGCCCGCCGTTGCCTTCGATCGCCGCCTTCGCGATCTCCTGCAGTTCCGCGCCCGCGAGGTTCGCGGCGGTGTTGCGCAGGTAGAAGCGGCGGGCGTCCTTCGCGCGCATCGCGTCGAGCGCGCGGCGCAACTCGGGCGCCTGCGCGGCGACGCGCTTGTAGGTGGAAAGCCGCTGCGACCAGGTCTCGATCGCGTCGTCGTAGTGGCGATGCAGGAGCCACAGCGGCGCGAGCAGCGCCGTGAACACGAGCGCGATCGCGACCGCGAGCAGGCCCACGGCGAGCGCGCGGCGCTGGCCCGGCGAGAAACGGGCGAGGATCGCGGGCGTCATGTATCCGACCTCCGCCGTCGACCGCCGGGGCGGCCCATGCCCTTCGCCTCACCCTGCGGCGGTGCCGGCGCGGCCGCGGGAGGAGCCGGCGCGTCGGCGACCGGCGCGGACGAACCTTCCATCTCGGAGACACCCGCCGACGCGGGTTCGGGCACCGGTGCGGCGGAGGCAGGCGCGAGCGACGCGGACGACGGCGCTGGCGCGGCGTTCGCCGGCGCAGGCTGCGGCGGCGCGGGCGGCGGGGCAGCGGGCTCGGGTGCGCGCGCGGGCGGATCGGCCAGCGCGAGCACCGTGACCATCGCGGGCTTCGCCGCGGGCTTCAACTGCGCGCCGAGGTCGAAGATCTCGCCGGGCCCGGGCTGGATCTTGGTGACGGGCGAGCGCGGTGCGACCTGCGCGACCAGCCCGGAGCCTTCGAGGATCGGGATCAGCGCACCGGCGTTGCCGGACTCCCCGCGAACGACGATCTCGCGATCGCGGTCGCGGCCCTTCGGCAGCGCGCGGATCTCGAGTTGCGTGATCCAGGTGTCGTCGGGCAGCACCGAACTCATCGTGTCGAGCACGCGCACGATCGGCGGATACGCGTACTTGCGTTCGAGCACGAAGTTGACCTGCGCGGCGGCGTTCTCGACGTCGGCGCGCAGGCGCTCGGAGACCGCGGCCTCGTCGCGCGCGGCCTGCGCCCGCCCGATCAGCGCGATCGCGTAGTCGCGCTTCTGCCACAGCGGCAGCACGATCGCGACGAGCGTGACGGCACCGAGCGCCGCGAGCGGCGCCCAGAATTGCCAGCGCTTCCACGGCGCGGGCGCGGCGCGCGACTCCTCCGGCGCGAGGTTCAACCGCGACGGCGGCGCGCCCGGCTCGTCGGGCGTGACGCTGCGCACGTCCGCGCCCCAGAGCGCGGCGTGCGCGAGCGCGGCGTCCACCACCGGGCGGCGCACGGCGGCGAAATCGACCGCGACCGTGCCCTTGCCCGCGTCGCGCGACACGACGGCCGCGTCGTAGTAGAGCTCGTCGGCCTTGAACGGCGTCA
Source organism: Burkholderiales bacterium (assembly GCA_015075645.1). NCBI lineage: Bacteria > Pseudomonadati > Pseudomonadota > Betaproteobacteria > Burkholderiales > Burkholderiales bacterium. Next base: position 29,121 of record JABTUF010000006.1, read on the forward strand.
GGCGATCGAGGTCGTAGCCGATCGCCTGGCGCAGGTTCTCCTCGACCGCGGCGGGCAGCACGAGCGTCTTGCGCAGGACGGCACGCGCGGGGATCGCGAGCCGGACCCGCGGCGCGCCCGACGCGCCCGAGCCCGCGAGGCGACCGAGTTCGCCGATCGCGGCGCGGCCCGCCGCGACGACGGCCTGCGCGTCGCCGTCGAGCGTGATGCGCGCGGTCGGCTCCACCTTCACCGCGCCGTCGACCATCACCGGCCGCCACACGGTCGCCACCGGGCCGTCGAACGCGAGGATCGGCCGCATGCGCCGGCGCGCCACCGCGTTGCGCGCGCCGCTCGGCACCAGCGGCGCGAGTTCCGCGCCCCACCAGCGCAGGAACGACGCGAAGCCGCTCCGCTGCGCGATCGCGGAGAGCGCGCCCGCGGTGCGCTCGAGCGGCGTGCTACGGTCGGAGGGCATCGTGATTGTCGGTCTTCGCGTCGGCGGGAGCGGCGGGCGCCACCGCGCCTTCGAGCCACGCCAGCACGACGAGCGGCCTTCCCGGGTCCTGTGAGGGCCGCACCACCGCTTCGCGCACGAAGGTTACACCATCGGAGGTGCGCGCCTCGCCGCGGATCCGCCACGTCTGGACCGCTCCGGACGCGAGTCCCGACGCGTTCGGGAAGTTGGGCGGAGGCAACCCGTCGCGGATCGCGGCGTCGCGCTGCGCGAGGTAGCCGTCGACCGCCGCGGCGTCGACGCCCGGCAGGGCGAGCAGAACGTCGCGCGAAGCGGTCTTCGGATTGATGCCCGGCTGTCGCGACCACACGGTGACACTGCCGGCGATGCGCTCGTAGACGCCGGGCGTCATGCCGAGCACGCGCGAGACCTCGCCCGTCGTCTCGAACGGAGCGTTCCCCGGCAGGACCTTCGCACCCGCCGCCTGATAGTCGGCCGCTTCCGCGCCGAGCGGCCGCCGGAAGTCGTCCGCGTCGCGCCAGTCGATCACCGCATCGACGAGGCGCGCGGCGGTGTCGGGGTCGGCGCCACCGATCGCCGTGAAGAGCCCGCGCAGCAGCACCTCGCCGGCGGCGTTCAGGTCGATCTTCGCGGATTCGTCGGTCGCGACGACCGTGATCGCGATGCCGTCGTCTTCATAAGCGTGCGGCGCGCCGTCGGGCGTCCACGCGCCGGGCACCCGCGCACGCCCGAGTTCGTAGACGGCACGCTCGATCGCGCCGTCGGCCGCGGCGCGCGCCCGGGCGACGCCCACCGCGTTCCCCGCGGCGAGCGCCTCGGTGCGCATGCTGTAGGCGAACGACCCCGCCATCGCGGTCAGGAGCACGGTGGCCCACAGCGCGAGCACCAGCGCGATGCCCGCCTGCGACGTCTTCGCCGCACCGGGCATTGCCCGGGCGGGCCGTGCGCGATGCGGCGGGCGTGGCGAAGCCGCGCGAGCGTTCCGCATGGCGGTCATCGCTGCGCGCAGCGCGCGCGCGCCTTGTCCCATGCGCGACAGCCGGCCTCGGGCGCCTCGCGCGGCGCCGCGTAGAACACCGGCCACTTCGCGCCCCGCTCGGTCTCGACCTCGATGCGGATCAGTTGCGGCAGGCGCTGCGTGTCCTGCCATTGATCGCGCCACGCCGGTTCGGCGCCGGCCGCGCCCGTCGCGCCGGGGTCGAGTCCGAGGTAGCCGAAGGTCACCGACCGAATGCCGGTCGCGAGCACCGAGTGCTCGGCCCCGCCGAAATCCGGCAGCGCGGCCGCGGTGACGTCGGGCACCATGCGATCGACGACGAGCGCGGGCTTGCCGTCGATCTCGGTCACGTGCAATCGGTAGTACCAGACGCCACCGCCCTGAACCCGCGCGGGGAGCGCCGCGGCGAAGCGCATCTCGTCGCGATCGCCGGCGAAGAGCAGCGGCCACTCCGGCATTTTCTTCATCCGCTGGCCGTGCTGGCCTTCGAGGGTCGCGCGCAGGAATTCCTGCGCGGTGCGCATCGACGCGGTCTTGGCGGCCTTCGCCTCGCCCGCGTCCCAACTGCGGCCCGACAGGGCGAGCGAGCCGAAGAGCGTCGCCGACAGCAGCGCGAGGAGCGCCAGCGCGACCAGGAGTTCGACCAGCGTGAAGCCGCGCTCGGCTCGCCGCGGAGCATCGCGTCGTGGGTCGAACCGGGGGACCGGCTTCACGGCGCGCCCTCCCGCCGGGCGAGGCGCAGCGTCGAGAGCGCGAGCGTGCGTTCGCGTCCGCCCGCGCCGGGGTAGCGGACCTCGACGCGGATCCGGTAGAGCTGCATCGGCGACACCGGCCGCGGATCGGCGGCGGCCGCGGCGTCGGGAGAGACCCAGGGCTCGACCGTCGTCGTCCAGGCGATGCGCCCGTCGTCCTCGGAGCCCGATTCGCCGGCGAGGCGCGCTCCGCCGCGCGCCGCGTCGAGCCGGCTCTGCGCGACCAGCACCGCCCGGCTCACGTCCTCGGCGACCCCCGCGTTGCCGAGCGCTCCGCCGATCAGGCGGAACAGCGCGGTCGCGACGAGCGCGAGAATCACGAAGGCGACGAGCACCTCGAGCAGGCTGAAGCCGCGCAGCGCGTGTCGAGACATGTTCACTGATCGAGTATCGCGACGCGACCGGTGAGCCAATCGACGTCGACTTCGTACCTGCGTTCGCCCGACGACACGGTGACGCGGCCGCCGTTGCTGCCGCCGTCGGGAAAGAAGCGGATCGCGCCGCGCTTGTCGGAGACGAGGTCCGACTGCGCGGTGAAGAGCTCGAGGTCGACCTTCCGCGGCAGCGCGACTTCGCGCGCGTCGTTCGCGACGTGGAAGCTGCGCGCCTCGAGATCGAGCGTGAGCGCCGTCTCGCGGCGGGAGGTGACCGCCTCGCTACGCGCGAGGCGCAACCCCGCGGCGATCTGGCGCGCGGCGGACTTGAGTTCGCCGGTCGTGGCACCCTGCCCCGAGACCATCGGCACGACGAATGCGGCTCCGATCGCCATGATCGCGAGCACGACGAGGATCTCGATCATCGTCATGCCGAGCGACAAGCGTCGGGCTGAAGCCCGACCCACGGGAGCGGGCGGCGAGCGTCGGGCTGAAGCCCGACCCACAGGAGCGGGCGGCGAGCGTCGGGCTGAAGCCCGACCCACAGGGGCGGGCGGCGAGCGTCGGGCTGAAGCCCGACCCACGGGAGCGGGCGGCGAGCGCCGCGACGGCGCCCGATCCGCGTGCACGCGTCGCGATCGCGAATTCGCCCGGTGCGTTGCCATGGGGGGACGGTCTCACGCGGCGCGCCTGCCCGGCGTCATTCCGCGCTCGTGATGTCCTTGTTCGCGCCCTCGCCGCCCTCCTGGCCGTCGGCGCCGAGCGAAACGATGTCGTAGGCGCCCTTCTGGCCGGGCGCGCTGTAGCGGTACTCGTGACCCCACGGATCCTTCGGGATCTGCGCCTTCTTCCAGTAGGGGCCGTTCCAGTTCGACGCGCCGGCGGGCGCGCTGACGAGCGCCTGCAGGCCCTCGGACGACGACGGATAGCGGCCGGTCTCGAGCTTGTAGAGATCGAGCGCCTGCCCGATCTGGCCGATCTCGATCTTCGCCGCGTCGGCCTTCGCCTTCTCGCCGCGGCCGATGAAGTTGCCCCCGACGATCCCCAGCACGACGCCGATCAGGACCAGGACGACGAGAATCTCGATCAATGTCATGCCCCGCTCGCAGCGGAACGGGACGGGACGGCGGAGGATGCGGAGGTTCATGAGTGTCACCATCTGGCGACAACGGGCGCCATGCCCGCGTTCGCGGAAACGATTAGACCGGGTTCAGCCGACAAGTTCGCTCATGCCCATGACGCCGAGCAGGATCGAGAACACGATGCCGCCGATCAGGACGGCGAGCCCCAGGATCAGCACGGGCTCGAGGACCGCGAGGAAGCGCTTGATCGCGACCTGCACCTCGCGGTCGTAGACGTCGGCGACGCGGCCGAGCATCTCCTCGAGCCGGCCCGACTCCTCGCCCACGAGGATCATCTGCGTGGCGAGCTTCGGCCACAGGCCGGTCTCGGCGAGCGGCCGCCCGAATCCCTTGCCCTCGCGCAGCCGGGCGGTCACGCTGTCGAGCGAGGCGCCCATCACCGCGTTGCCCATCGTCTCCTTGACGATGCCGAGGCCGGCGAGCAGCGTCACGCCGTTGCCGAGCAGCGTCGCGAGCGTGCGCGAGAAGCGCGCGACCTCGACCTTCGCCACGAGGTCGCCCACGATCGGCAGGCGCAGCAATCGCGCGTCGACGCGCGCGCGAAACGCCGGGTCGCGGAACCGGCGGCGCAGCCACCACGCGAGCGCGGCGGCGGCGACGATCATCGCCCACCACCAGCGCTTGATCGCCGTGCCGACGAGGATGACGACCTGCGTCGCGAGCGGCAGCGCCTTGCCGGCCTGCGCGAAGGTCTGCTGGAACTGCGGCACGACGTAGACGAGCAGGATCATCACCGACAGCACCGCGACGCCGATCAGGATGACCGGATAGATGAGCGCGCTCTTCACCGTCTCGCGCAGCTCCTTGTTGCGCTCCATCGTGTCGGCGAGGCGCGTCAGCACCGTCGCGAGCGCGCCACCGGCCTCGCCCGCGCGCACGATGTTCACGTAGAAGCGCGAGAAGGTCTCGCGGCGCGCGTCGAGCGCCTGCGACAGCGCCTTGCCTCCGCGCACCTCGTCGCGGATGCCCTGCAGCAGCGCGGTGACGGCGGGCGTCGGCGCGAGGCCGATCAGCGTCTCCAGCGCGCGGTCGAGCGGGAGGCCGGCGCGGAGCAGCGTGGCGAGTTCGCGCGTCAGCGCCATCGTCTGGTCGCGCGTGACCGATTTCGATTCGAACCACCGGCGGCGCGCGGGCGCGGCGCCGCGCCCCGCCGCGGGCGATTGAGCGCCGGTCGCCGGCGCGACCTGCATCGGCATCAGGCCCTGGTCGCGCAGGCGGTCGAGGATCTCCGCCTCGTTCGCGGCGTCGAGTTCGCCGGAGGACACCGCCCCGCCGGGGGCGACCGCCTTGTAGCGGAAGAGCGGCATCGTGTCAGGTCGCGGAACGGATCCGCAGGGACGAAAGGGCGTCGGCCTGAAGGCCGACCCACAGCCACCCCTCGGTGGGTCGGGCTTCAGCCCGACGGGTTCGCGTCGATGCGCGGGGACCGCGTCGGCCTGAAGGCCGACCCGCGGGATGGAGGAGGCTTCGCATCGTCAGTCCTCGCGCGTCGCGCGAAGCACTTCCTCGACCGTCGTGACGCCGGCCACCGCCTTGCGCAACCCGTCTTCGTACATCGTCAGCATGCCTTCGCGCACCGCCTCGGCCTTGAGTTCGGAGGCGGTCGCGTGGCGCATGACGAGCGAGCGGATCGCGTCGGTCATCGGCATCACCTCGATGATCGACACGCGGCCGGTGTAGCCGGTGTGCGCGCAGGCCGCGCAGCCCTTCGCGCGCCACAGCGTCATCGGGCCGCCGTTCGCGAACCGGCGGAGCCCGGCGTGCTCGACCATTTCGGGCAGCGCCGTGTACGATTCCTTGCAGTGGGCGCAGAGCGTGCGCACCAGCCGCTGCGCCTCTATGCCCACGACGGTCGAGGTGAGCAGGTAGTCGTCGACGCCCATGTCGAGCAGCCGGTTGACGGTCGAGGGCGCGTCGTTCGTGTGCACGGTGGACAGCACCAGGTGCCCGGTGAGCGCCGACTGCACCGCGATCTGCGCGGTCTCGAGGTCGCGGATCTCGCCGATCATGATGACGTCGGGATCCTGGCGCACGATCGAGCGCAGCGCGTTGGCGAACGTGAGGTCGATCTGCGGCTTGACCTGGATCTGGTTGATGCCCGCCATCTGGTACTCGACCGGATCCTCGACCGTGAGGATCTTGACGTCGGGCCGGTTCAGCTCGTCGAGCGCCGTGTAGAGCGTCGTCGTCTTGCCCGAGCCCGTGGGCCCGGTGACGAGCAGGATGCCGTTCGGCTGCTTCAGCGCGCGCATGAACCGCTCGAGCGTGTCGTCGAGGAACCCGAGCTTCGCGAAGTCGAGCGCGACGCCGCCCTTGTCGAGGATCCGCATCACGACGCTCTCGCCGTGCATCGTGGGCACGGTCGAGACGCGCAGGTCGATCTCCTTGCCCTGCACGCGCAGGCGGATGCGGCCGTCCTGCGGAAGCCTGCGCTCGGCGATGTCGAGGTTCGCGAGAATCTTCACGCGCGAGATCACGGCCGCGGACAGCCGCCGCGGCGGCGTCTCGACCTCGTGCAGCACGCCGTCGATCCGGTAGCGCACGGTGAGCCGGTTCTCGAACGGCTCGATGTGGATGTCCGAGGCGCGCGCCTCGAGCGCGTTGGTGATGAGGAGCGAGACGAGCCGGATGACCGGCGCCTCCGACGCGAGATCCTTCAACTGCTGCACGTCGGCGTCGAACGCGATCTCGTCGCCGCGCATCTCGACGTCGTCGCCGACGATCTGTCCGACCGCGCTCTTGCCGCTGCCGTAGAGGCGCTCGAGCGCGGCGTCGAGGTCGCCGGGCACCGCGACCATCGGGCGGATCTTCCGGCCGGTCACCATCGCGAACGCGTCGATCGCGTAGGCGTCGGTCGGGTCCGCCATCGCGAGCACGAGTTCGTCGGCGTCCTCGCGCACCGGCAGCGCGCGGGCGTCGCGCAGGAAACGCGCCGAGACGCGTTCCTCGAGGATCGGCAGCTCGGGATAGCCGGCGCCGTCGAGGAGCGGCAATCCGAGCTGCGCCGCGAGGGCATCGGCGACGTCGCGCGGCGCGACGAGGCCGAGCGTCACGAGGAGCGACCCCAGCCGCTCGCCGGAATCCTGCTGCAGCCTCAGGGCACGCTCGAGCGAACCGGCATCGAGCTTGCCGCGCTCGATCAGGAGTTCGCCCAGCCGACGCTTCGGGATCGACATCGACGGGGGTGTCGGGGAAAGGACGGTTCGATCCGCAACGCGCGGTCCGAGTTCAGCGATTCTAGCAGAGGCGTGGCCGGCAACGACGAGAAATCCTTGCGGAGCAACGACTTAGCCGAAATCCTCCGTCCGTCGGACCGGCCGGTCCACTTCCCGTGGCATGCTGCCCGCTGCCCCCGGCCGAACCCGATCGACCCATGAAGCTCGAATGCTTCGCCCTCGACGATGACCCGCTGCCTCTTTCCCCGGCGTCGCCGACGCGCGAGTGGATGGACCGCATCCCGGATCGCCACGCCTACCGGTGCCTGCCGCTGTCGATCGCGAACGCGCACGGCTGGACGATCGGCGCGCCCTGCGACCTCGAGATCGCCTGGGACGGAGGCCACCACGCCTTCAACCTGAAGGTGCGCGCGTTGGACGGCTTCGCGAACGTCGAAAAGTACGCGGTGTCGCACTTCGCGTTCGGCATCGTCACCTTCAACCTGGGCTGGCTCTTCCGCACGCCGCCGGGCTGGAACCTGCTCGCGTCCGGCCCCCTCAACCGGCCGAAGGACGGCATCGCACCGCTCGCCGGCGTCGTCGAGACGCACTGGCTGCCCTATCCGTTCACGATGAACTGGCAGCTCACGCGGCCCGGAACCGTGCGCTTCGACAAGGACGAGCCGGTGTGCATGGTCATCCCGCTGCCCGCGGGCGCGATCGAGTCGTTCGAACCCGAGATCCGTTGGCTTCGCGACGATCCGGCGCTCGCGGAGCAGGCCCACGCGTGGAAGGCGCGGCGCGACGATTTCATGCGTCGCTTCGCGCGAAGCGACCCGGCGACGCTCGCCGAAGCGTGGCAGAAGTACTATTTTCTCGGCAAGCTGCCGGACGGCAGCGATGCGCCGGTCGGCCACGCGAAGAAGCTGCGCGCCGCGACCCCGGTCGATCGGCGCGGTTGACCGCGGCTCATCGCTGCACGCTCGGCGGCGCGCGGCAACAGGCCGCCTGCTCCAGCACTTGGCGGGCGGCCTCGCTCTTTCCCTGCCGCTCCAGGATCGTCGCCAGCATCGTGGCATAGGTCGCCGACCCCGGCGCGAGCGCGAGGGCGGACATCAGCGTGAATTGCGCCGCCCGCTCGTCGCCCGCGCGCAGCGCGATCGTCGCGTACCCCACGACCGGTTCCTCGTCGAAGGGCAACATGACGTGCGCGCCGAGCCAAGCCGTCGCGGCCGCTTCCAGACGGCCGGACGCGGCGAACGATCGCGCCTCGCGCTTTTTCGCCTCGAACGCCTGCCACAGCGGCGAACGCCGCGCCGCGTAGCGTTCCCTCACCGTCTGCAGGTCCTGCGCGATGCGCGGATCGCTGCCGGGCCGTTCGTAATCCCACACCCCCGACTGCGACAGCTGCAGCCGGTAGACGCCGGTCCGCTCCCGGACGTGCGCGAATGGCGTGAGCGCGGCGGCCTTGAGCCAGAGGTCCCAGTCCTCGAAATAGTCGATCCCCTCGTCGAAGCGGACGCCGTCATTCCTCATCAGGGAGAGGTCGAACATCGCCGCGTTGGGCGGGAACAGGTTGCGCATCAGGAGCGCCAGCTCGGAATACTCGAACATGTACTCGTATTCGATGCCGGATTCGGTCTCCACCGCGACGTTGCCGTACGCGACCCGCATCGGCGGATTCGCCTCGAGGGCGTTCGAGAGCAGTTCGACGGCGCGCGGCAAAAGCAGGTCATCGTCATCGAGCACCATCCCGCGGGCGCCCCGCGCATGAAGGAATCCGAAGTTCCCCGCACGCGAGCGAAGCATCCGTTCGCCGTTGCCGATCACCCGGACCTCGACATCGCCCGCTGCCGGCGGAACCACGCCGCTCCCTGCCGCGTCGACGACGAGCCACTCGATCGGGCGGTAGGTCTGCGCGGCGACGCTCGCGGCAGCGTCGGCAAGACAGGGGCGTCCGAGGGTGCGCGTGACGATCGTGACCAATGCCGGCACGGCTGTCAGCGCGCGCCGAACGCACGCTCCGCCGCGCGCACCGTCTGCGCGATGTCGTCGTCGCCGTGCGCGGCCGAGACGAATCCCGCCTCGTAGGCGGAGGGCGCGAAGTACACGCCCGCGTCGAGCATCGCGTGGAAGAAGCGGTTGAAGCGCTCCTTGTCGCAGGCCATGACCGCGTCGTAGCTCGCCGGCACCGACGGCGCGAAGTAGAGGCCGAACATGCCTCCGACCGCCTGCGCGCGAAACGTCGCGCCCGCGCGCTTCGCGGCCGACTCCAGTCCGTCGACGAGCGCGCGCGTCTTCTCGGCGAGCGTCTCGTAGAATCCGGGCGCCTCGGTGAGCGCGAGTGTCGCGAGCCCTGCCGCGACCGCCACCGGATTCCCCGACAGCGTGCCCGCCTGGTAGACCGGTCCGAGCGGCGCGATCTTCTGCATGATGTCGCGGCGGCCGCCGAACGCGCCGACCGGCATCCCGCCGCCGATCACCTTGCCGAGCGTGGTGAGGTCGGGCGTGATGCCGACCATGCCCTGCACGCCGCGCGGATGCACGCGGAAGCCGGTCATCACCTCGTCGAAGATCAGCACCGCGCCGTGGCGGTCGCAGAGCGCGCGCAGCGCGGCGAGCCATTCGCGCGAGGGCACGACGAGGTTCATGTTGCCGGCGACCGGCTCGACGATGATGCCCGCGATCGCGTCGCCGTCGGCGGCGAACGCGCGTTCCAGCGCGTCGGAGTCGTTGTAGGGCAGCACGACGGTCTGGTTCGCGATCTCCGGCGGCACGCCCGCCGACGAGGGCTGGCCGAAGGTGAGCGCACCCGATCCGGCCTTCACCAGCAGGCTGTCGCCGTGGCCGTGGTAGCAGCCTTCGAACTTCACGATCTTCGGGCGGCCGGTGTACCCGCGCGCGAGCCGCAGCGCCGACATCGTCGCCTCGGTGCCGGAGGACACGAGACGCACGAGTTCGAGCGACGGGAGTCTGCGCACGAGCGTCTCCGCCATCTCGATCTCGGCCTCGGTCGGCGCACCGAACGACAGGCCGTGCACGGCCGAGGCCTGCACCGCGCGCACGACCTCGGGATGCGCGTGGCCGACGATCGCCGGTCCCCACGATCCGACGTAGTCGACGTAGCGCCTGCCGTCGGCGTCCCACACGTACGGGCCTTCGCCGCGCACGAGGAAACGCGGCGTGCCGCCGACCGACCGGAAAGCGCGGACCGGAGAATTGACGCCAGCGGGAATCGTGCGCTGCGCGCGTTCGAACAGCGAATCGTTGCGGCTCATCGTCGGGGGCGGGATCGGGATCGGGAGGGAAAAGAGGGTCAGCGGCCGCTGCCGCGGCGCGCGAACGCAGCGACGATGCGTCGCGCCGCGCGCTCGACCTCGCGCGGGTCGTCGTGCGCGAACAGCGCACCGATCACCGCGACGGCGTCGACGCCCGCATCGGCGAGCGAGCCGGCGTTGCGCTCGTCGATGCCGCCGATCGCGACGACCGGGACGCCGAGCGCCTTCGCGCGCGGCACGAGGTCGAGGCTCGCGCGCCGCGCGGCGGGCTTCGTGCCGGATGCGAAGAAGCTGCCGAACGCGACGTGGTCGGCGCCCGCGGCCACCGCGGACGCCGCGCGCGCGGGATCGTCGTAGCACGACGCCCCGACGAGTCGGTCCTCGCCCACCTCCGCGCGTGCCTGCGCGACGCCGCCGTCGTCCTCACCGACGTGCACGCCGTCGGCGCCGACCGCGCGGGCGAGCGCGGGGTCGTCGTTGACGATCGCGAGGGCTCCGCGCGCATGGCACAACGCGACGATCGCCTCCGCCTGTGCGCGGCGCGTGGGCGCGTCCCCCGACTTGCGGCGGATCTGGATCGCGCTCGCCCCGCCGTCGAGCGCGGCCGCGCACTTCGCGAGGAGCGAGACGGTGTCGTCGGTGTCGGACGTCACCGCGTAGAGGCCGCGGAGCCGCGCGAGCCGCGCGGCGCGCTCATCAGTGACTGCCACGGGCATCGGCCGGACGCGCGTCGTCCGCCTCCTCGCCGCGGGCGTCGCTCTCCTCGCGCGCCCAGAACAGCCGGTCGGGCAGGAACTGCCCCATGCCGGGCCGATAGGCCTTGCGCAGCGCGTTCCAGGTGTAGTCCTGCGCCTCGCGCACCGCGTCGGCGAGTTCGAGACCGTTCGCGAGCATCGCGGCGATCGCGGCCGAGAGCGTGGCGCCCGCGCCCTTGAACGGCCCGGGCAGGCGCGCCCAGGTGTCGGTGCGCACGACGCCGCCCTTGCCGTAGAGCGTGTTGACGATCTCGCGCGACGCGTGGTGCGTGCCGGTGACGAGCACGAACTCGCAACCCGCCTCCACCAACCGTGCCGCGCAGGCGGCGACCGACGCCTCCTCGTCCTCGTCGTCGCCGGCGAGCAGGCGCAGTTCGAGTCCGTTGGCCGTGGCGAGCGTCGACTGCGGCACGAGCAGGTCGCGCAGCGCGTGCATCGCCGCATCGTGGAGCGGACCCGCGGCGCGGCCGGCGGTGAGCGAGGGGTCGAGCACGAGCGGCACGTCCGGGTAGTCGGAGAGCACCTCGGCGATCGCGGTGACGACCTCGACGTTGGGCAGCGCGCTGATCTTGAACGCGTCGACCGGCATGTCCTCGAGCAGCGCGCGCGCCTGGTCGGCGACCCAGTCGGCGTCCATCGGGAGCGAGCCCTCGACGCCGCGCGTGTCCTGCACGGTGAGCGAGGTGACCACCGAGAGCGGGTGGCAGCCCATGCTCGCGAGCGTCAGCAGGTCGGCCTGCAGACCCGCGCCGCCCGAAGGGTCGGAGGGCGCGAAGGAGAGGACGATGGGCGGCGAGCCCTGCAGCGGTTCACTGTTCACGCGTCGATGGTACCCGCACGGCGAAGTGCCCGCGACGGAGGCGGATCGCCGACAGCCGGCACGCGGTCATCCGCCGACCGCGGGCGTGGCCCCGCCGGTCGCCCGCGACTCGCCGCGCGGCACGCACTCGAGGTACATGCTCACCGCCTCGTCCGGCTTGCGGAGGTCGATGCCGCGCATCGCGGGATGTCGGCTCTCGCCGTAGCGCGCGACGAACGTGTCGAAGCCCGCCTGCGCGGCGACGCGCGAGAAGGTTTCGGCGTCGTACTGCCAGCGGCCCGCGAGCTTCATGCCGAGGTTCAGCACGTCCGCGGCGGTGCCGGTGGGGAGCGGCACGCCGACGCCCACGTTCCAGAACCGGATCAGCGTGTCGGGATCGTCGAGGTACATCCGGGCGAAGCGCGCGAGATCGGGGGTCAGCACGCGCAGCGTGCCGGCGGACTTCAGGATGCGGCGGCACTCGGCGAGGAAGCCGCAGAGCGCGTCGGGTTCGAGTTGCGCCACGAAGTCCTCGCTGAAGATCGCGTCGGCGCATGCGTCCGCGAACGGCAGCCCCCGCGCGAGGTCGGCGACGACGTCCGGCCGGCCGGAACGATCGAGGTCGACGTTGATCCAGCCGTCGAGCGGATAGGGGCCGGAGCCGAAGTTGACGAGGATCATCTTCCCGGGGCGAGCGCGTCGTTCATCCTATAATTCTGCCCGACGCGCGCGCCGACGCGCCGCGGTCCCGGAGAATCGCGTTGAAGAAATACATGTGCCTGGTCTGCGGGTTCATCTACGAGGAGGCGCTCGGCCTCCCGGACGAGGGCATTCCGCCGGGGACGACCTGGGACCAGGTGCCGCCGAACTGGACCTGTCCCGAATGCGGCGCCCGCAAGGACGATTTCGAGATGGTCGAATTCTGAAGCCTCGCGGCGGGCGTCCTGCCGCGCTCCGCTGGAGCGGACTCGCGCTTCGCGCCAGCCGCTCACCTTTCGCGAAAGCCCCTTCGGCGAGCGAATTCTCCCAACGCGATCGGGGCGCCGGCATGAAGCCTCGCGGCGGGCGTCCTGCAACGCTCCGCTGGAGCGGACTCGCGCTTCGCGCCAGCCGCTCAACTTTCGCGAACGCCTGCTCGCGGATCGATCTCCCCCAGGCGCGCCTCGAGGGCCGTCGCGACCTGCCGAACCGGTCCGGACCAGTCGCCCGGCGCCGACTGGCGGAAGAGCCTCGCCGTGGGATACCAGGGACTGTCGTCGCGGTCGCGAAGCCAGCGCCAGTCCGCCGCCGTCGAAAGCAGCACCCACAGCGGCTTGCCTAGCGCGCCGGCCAGGTGCGCGACCGACGTGCACACGCTGATCACCAGGTCGACCCCGTCGATCAGCGCCGCGACGTCCGCGAAGTCCTCGATCCCGCCGCCGACGTCGTGGAGGCGCGGCGTCGACGCGAGCGCGGCCCGGTCGCTCTCGCGCACGCCCTTCTGCAAGACGACGAACTCCGCGTCGAACTCGAGCAGCGGCGCGAGGCGCGCCAGCGGAATCGACCGGTACGCGTCGTCGCGCTGCGCGGCGTTGCCCGACCAGGCGAGGCCGATCCGCGGGCGCCCGCGCCGAGGCAGGCGCTCGCGCCAGCGGGCGACGCGCGCCGGATCCGCGGCGAGGTACGGCACGTCGGCGGGAACGTCGTCGAGCGTCGTGCCGAACGCGAGGGGCAGGCTCATCAGCGGGCAATGCAGGTCGACCGGCGGCAGCGGGTCGCCCGCGACGACGATCCGGTGCACGCCGGCGAGCGTCGCGAGGAGCGTCGCGAGCGCGGGCTCGACCTCGAGCACGACCTCGGCGCCGCGCGCGGCGGCGAGCGGCGCGTAGCGGGAGAACTGGATCGCGTCGCCGTAGCCCTGCTCGGCGTGGAGCAGGAGCCTGCGACCGGCGAGGTCCTGCTCGCCGGTCCACCGCGGCACCGCGAAGTCGCGCCAGCCGCGCCGCATCTGGTCGTCCCGCCAGCGCCACTCGTGCTCGGGCCAGCCGCGCGCGTAGTCGCCGAGCGCGAGGCGGCAGCGGCTCGCGTTCACGTGCGACGCGGCGCGTTCCGGCTCGGCTGCGAGCGCCCGCTCGAAGCTCGCCAGCGCGTCCGCGTGACGGCCGAGGTCGGCGAGCGCGATGCCCCGGGCGTCGAGCGAGTCGATGCGGGCGGGAGCCAGCGCGAGCGCACCCTCGGCGTCGGCGAGCGCCTCGCGCGCCCGGCCGAGCTGCCGCAGCGCGAGTCCGCGGTTGTGCCGCGCGTCCCCGTAGCCGGGCGCGAGCGCGATCGCCCGGCCGTAGCTGTCGACCGCCGCGTCGAGCCGGCCGAGCGCGACCAGCGCGTAGCCGCGGTTGTTCCAGGCCTCCGCGTACTCGGGCCTGAGCGCGATCGCGCGGTCGAAGCTCGCGAGCGCCTCGGCGGAACGCCCGAGCGCCAGCGCGACGTTGCCGCGGTTGTTGTGCGCCTCGGGCAGCGCGGGGGCGAGCCGGATCGCGCGGTCGAAGCTCGCGAGCGCTTCCTCGAGACGCCCCGCACCCTTCAGCGCGAGGCCGAGGTTCGACTGGATCCCCGGGTGGCCGGCAGCGAGCTTCGCGGCACCGCCGATCAGCGCGATCGCGTCGTCGTAGCGTCGCTGCTGCGTGCGCAGGACGCCCAGGAAGTGCATCGCGTCGGTGTCCTGCGGCGCGCGAGCGAGGATCTCGCGGTAGAGCGCCTCGGCGCGCGCCAGGTCGCCGCCTCGGTGGAGCGCGATCGCCTGCTGCAGCGTGGCCGCCATGGGAAAGGTGGGCAGGACTCGACTTCTGAATCGCGATGCGCTGCAGCGATGCAGGATGGAGAAGTCGGGCCTGACCCTGCTTTCCCTTCAGGACGCGCCGCGCAGGAGCTCGCGCAGGTCGTGCGCGAGGACGTCGGGCCCCTGGCCGTGTCCCTCGTAAACGCGAAGCCGTCCCTGCGGGTCGAAGAGGAACAGTCCCGCCGAGTGGTCGACCGTGTAGGACTCGGACGTCGCGCCCGGCACCTTCTGGAAGATGATCCGGAATTCCTTCGCGACCGCCTCGGTCTGCGCCGTGTCGCCGCGCAGGCCCACGAAGCGCGGATCGAAGGCCGGGACGTATTGGCGCAGGAGTTCGGCCGTGTCGCGATCGGGATCGACGGTGACGAACAGCACCTGCACCCGGTCGGCGTCGGGACCGAGGAGCTTCATCGTCTCGGAGAGCGTCGCGAGCGTCGTCGGGCACACGTCCGGGCACTGCGTGTAGCCGAAGAACACCACGACCGCCTTGCCGCGCCAGTCGGCGAGCGTGCGCGGCGTGCCGTTCGCGTCGACGAGCGCGAAATCGCGGCCGAACGCGCTGCCGGTGACGTCGGAGCCCTTGAACGCGGGACCGTCCTTGCCGCAGGCGGCGACGGCGAGCGCCACGAGGACCGCGGCGGCGAAGCGGGTGATCGCCCTCAGCATCGGCCCGGGCCACAGGCGGACGACGAGCGCGTTCGCGAAACGTGAGCGGCGCGCGAGGCGCGTCCGTTCGACCGTGGCGCGCTCGACGTCACCCGGCTCACTGCCAGTAGTGGTCGACCAGCAGCGCAGAGAACAGCGCCGCGAGGTAGACGATCGAGTAGGCGAAGGTGCGCCGCGCGAGCGCGTCGCTGTAGCGGAGGTAGAGCGCGACCGCGTAGGCGACGAACACGCCGCCCAGCACCAGCGCGCTCGCGAGATACAACGCGCCGCTCATCCGGATCGCGAACGGCAGCAGCGTGACCGCGACCAGCATCGCCGTGTAGAGCACGATCATGAGGCGCGTGTAGCGCGACCCGTGCGTGACCGGCAGCATCGGCAGCCCGGCGCGCGCGTAGTCCGCCGTGCGGTAGAGCGCCAGCGCCCAGAAGTGCGGCGGCGTCCAGGCGAAGATGATCAGGAACAGGATCAGCGCCTCGGGCGGGACCTCGTTGGTGACCGCGGCCCAGCCCAGCACCGGCGGCATCGCGCCGGACGCGCCGCCGATCACGATGTTCTGCGGCGTGGCCGGCTTGAGCAGCACCGTGTAGACGATCGCGTAGCCGACGAAGGTGCCGAGGGTCAGCCACATCGTCAGCGGATTGACGAACACGGCGAGGATCGCGAGACCGGCGATGCCGACGAGCGAGGCGAACCAGAGGGTCTGCGCCGACGTGAGTTCGCCCGCGGGGAGCGGCCGGCGGGCGGTGCGCATCATCTTCGCGTCGATCTTCTGCTCGACGAGGCAGTTGATCGCCGCGGCGGCGCCCGCCACCAGCGCGATGCCGACGGTCGCGGCGAAGACCACGGCCGGCGGAGGCAGGTCCGGCGTCGCGAGGAACATCCCGATCACCGCGCAGAACACGATGAGCGACACGACGCGCGGCTTGGCGAGCGCGAGGAACTGCTTCAGTCGGGTCTCGGCGAGGGCGAGGGACGTCATGGCTTGGCCGCGGGCGAAACGTCGATTCTACCGCAGCGGAGTTCGTCAGCCGATGCGGGAGGTCCGCAGGAGCTTCGAGACGTCCTTCGCCATCGCGCGGACGTCCGGATCGGACGGCCACGCGAGCACCTGGTTGCCCAGCGGGTCGACGAGGTAGATCGCGTCGGGACCTTTCGGCAGGCGTCCGGCCGAGCGAGCGTCCGCGCGGACCACGACGAGGTCCGGATGCTCGGCGAGCGTCGCGGGCCGCGGAGCGGCCGCGTCGGTGAGTAGCCACACGCGCACGACGCGCTCGCGATCCTTGCCCTGCATCGTGCGCGTCTGGCGCGTCGCGTACAGGCGCTTCGCGCAGGCGTCGTCGCAGGCGCCCCCCGCCGCGACCAGCACGACCCAATGGCCACGCTCGTCGGCGAGCGTCCAGGCGGCGCCGTCGGCGCGGACGCCGGCGAGGCCGGGCGCCGCCTGCGTCGGCAGCAGTTCGCCGTAGTTCGTCCTGTCGTGCGAGGGCAGCAGGAAGAACGCGACGAGCGAGGCGACGAGCGGCGCCGCGCACACCGCGAGGATCAGCCAGAGCGTGCGCAGGCCGCGCCGCGCCGCCGCGTCGCCGGTCACGGGCGCCCCGCGCGCATCCGGCGCCATGCGAAGCCGAGCCACAGCGCCGCAGCGAGCGAGGCGAAGGCGTACCACTGCAGCATGTAGTTGCGGTGCGTGTCGATCCCGAAGTCGGGATCGGGCCAGCGCCGGACCAGTCCGTCGGCCGCATCGCCCGCGTCCTCCTCGATCACGACCGGCAGCAGCGCGAGGCCGGTCGCGCGCGCGATGCGCGAGGGGTCGAGATTCTGGCGCACGCGCCCGGTCGGGCTGTCCTCGACCCACTCGAAGTAGCGCTTCGGCGGAAGCACGATGCGCCCGAGCACGCGCGCACGCCCCGCCGGCTCGGCCACCCGCGGCACGCGCGTCGTCCCGGCGCCGGCGGCGATCCATCCGCGATCGACGAGCACCGCACGCCCGTCGTCGAGCACGAGCGGCGTGACGACGTGGAAACCCGCGCGTCCTTCGTGGATCCGGTTGTCGATCATGATCTGCGCGTTGCCCCGCCACTCGCCCTCGATCGCCACGCGACGATACCTCCATGCCGCCCAGTCGTCGGTCGCGGGCAGGCGCACCGGGGCGTGCGCCGCGGCGGCATCGAGCGCGGCACGCTCGGCCTCCTTGGCGAGCATGCGCCCGCGCTGCCAATTGCCCGCGGACACCGTGAGCGCGATCGTCGCGAGCGTGGCCGCCGCGACGATCGCGCGGCGGACGCGTTCGCGGCGCGAGGCGTCCGCCATGGTGCTAGACTTCCCGGCGGGCGAGCGCTCGCCCGCGCGGCTCCATGAAGATCGTCGTCATCGCAGGATTGTGCGCCGTCGTGGTCGCGCTGTTCACGGCGCTCTATTTCCTCTACCACGACCAGGGGCGGGGCAACCGCGTCGTGATCGCGCTCGCGATCCGCGTCGGCCTCTCGGTCAGCGTGGTGGCGTTCCTGCTGCTGTCGTACGCCATGGGCTGGATCGGTCCGGGCGGCCTGCGCTGACCTCCGCGGACGCGAAGGCCGCACGGTCGCCCGCGCGGCCTTCGACCGACGACTCGCGCCGGGGCTACAGCCAGTAGACGAGCACGAAGAGCAGCAACCAGACCACGTCCACGAAGTGCCAGTACCACGCCGCGGCCTCGAACCCGAAGTGGTGCTGCGCGTCGAAGTGCCCCTTCAGCACCCGGCCGAGCATCACCGACAGCATGATCGCGCCGACGGTGACGTGCATTCCGTGGAAGCCGGTCAGCATGAAGAACGTCGAGCCGTAGACGCCCGAGCTGAGCTTCAGGTTGAGCTCGCTGTACGCGTGGACATACTCGTAGGCCTGGAAGCCGAGGAACGTGAAGCCCAGGGCGATCGTCGCGGCGAGCCAGAACGCGAGCCTGCCGCGCTGCCCGGCCTTGAGCGCGTGATGCGCGATCGTGAGCGTCACGCCCGAGGAGAGCAGCAGGATCGTGTTGAGCAGCGGAATGCCGATCGCACCCATCGGCGTGAACGACTGCTTGAGGTACGGGCCCTCGGTCGGCCACTGCGCCGCGTAGTCCGGCCACAGCAGGTCGCCGGTGACCGTTCCCGCGCCCAGCCCGGGGACCGACAGGTTGCGCACGTAGAACAGCGCCCCGAAGAACGCCGCGAAGAACATCACCTCGCTGAAGATGAACCAGCTCATCGCCCAGCGGAACGACGCGTCGACCTTCCGGCTGTAGATGCGCGCCTCGGATTCGCCGATGACCTTGCCGAACCAGCCGAAGAGCATGAACACGAGCGTCGCGAACCCCAGCGCGACCATCCAGGGCCCGACGCCGACGCCGTTGAACCACAGCGCGGCGCCCGACCCCATCAGGAGCAACGCCACCGCGCCGACGATCGGCCAGTGCGACGGCTGGGGGATGTAGTAGGCCGGCTGGCCGCCGTTCGTCGTCGAAACCATCGTGTCGTCTCCTCGCCTTCCTTCGATGTCCCGCGCGCGAGGGGTCACGAGCCCGTCGCCGCGCTCCCCTTGGCCGCCGCGGCCGCGTTCTCCACCTCGAAGAACGTGTACGACAGCGTGATCGTGTGCGTGTCGGCGGGCAGTTCGCCGTCGAGCACGAACACGACCGGCATGCGGCGCCGCTCGCCCGGCGCGAGCGTCTGCGTCGTGAAGCAGAAGCAGTCGAGCTTGCGGAAATACCGGCCGGCGCTCCTCGGCGCGTAGCTCGGGATCGCCTGGCCGATGACCGGACGCCCGGTCTCGTTGACGATCTCGAACTCGACCTGGTTGACCGCGCCCGGATGCACGTCGATCGCGGTCTCGAGCGGCCGGAACCGCCACGGCAGCCCCCGCGTGTTCGCGTCGAGTTCGACCCTGACCGTGCGCGTCGCGTCGACCTGCGTGTTCCGGACCTCGTCGGGCCGCGCGATGTCGCGCAGGCCGGTCACCCGGCAGATCTTGTCGTAGAACGGCACCAGCGCGTAGCCGAAAGCGAACATCGCGGCCGCGATCACGACGAGGCGCAGGAACAGGCCGCGGTTGTCCTCGCGCGTCGCGGCGGGGGCCTCGCTCATCGCGTCCGCCTCACTTCCGCCGCCCGAGGTGCCGCCCGATCCCCAGCAGCAGGAACAGGAACACCGCGGCGCCGACGATCGTCATGCCGATGCTCTGGTCGCCGAGGAGGCGCGAGGCGAACACGCCGAGGAAGAACACCACGGCGATCGACGCGAGGATCCACGCCGTGCGGCGGATGCTCGCACGGGTCTTCGGGTCGTCGGCCGGGCGGGGCTCGTCGGTCACGCGCGAAGGCTCACTTGACGACCGGAGGCGTCTCGAACGTGTGGTAGGGCGCCGGCGAGGGCACCGTCCACTCGAGCGTCGTCGCGCCTTCCCAGGGCTTCGCCGGCGCCTTCGCGCCGTCGCCGCGGATGCACTTCAGCACCGCGTAGAGGAACACGAGCTGCGAGAGACCGAAGCCGAACGCGCCGATCGACGAGAGCATGTTCCAGTCGGTGAACTGCGTCGCGTAGTCCGGGATCCGGCGCGGCATGCCGGCCAGCCCCGCGAAGTGCATCGGGAAGAACGCCACGTTGAAGAACACGAGCGACAGCCAGAAATGCCACCGGCCGAGCTTCTCGTCGTACATCGTGCCGGTCCACTTCGGGATCCAGTGGTAGACCGCGCCGAAGAACGCGAACAGGCTGCCCGCGACCATCACGTAGTGGAAGTGCGCGACCACGTAGTAGGTGTCGTGGAGCTGGATGTCCACCGGCACGATCGCGAGCACGAGGCCGGTGAAGCCCCCGATCGTGAACATGAACAGGAAGCCCAGCGCGAACAGCATCGGGGTCTCGAAGGTGATCGAGCCGCGCCACATCGTCGCGAGCCAGTTGAACACCTTCACGCCGGTGGGCACCGCGATCAGCATCGTCGCGTACATGTAGAAGAGCTGGCCCGCGGTCGGCATGCCCACCGTGAACATGTGGTGCGCCCACACGATGAACGACAGGATCGCGATGCCGGCGACCGCGTAGACCATCGACGCGTAGCCGAACAGCGGCTTGCGCGAGTAGACCGGGATGATCTCCGAGACGAGGCCGAACGCCGGCATGATGATGATGTAGACCTCGGGGTGCCCGAAGAACCAGAAGATGTGCTGGAACAGCACCGGGTCGCCGCCGCCGGCCGCGTTGAAGAACGAGGTGCCGAAGTGGCGGTCGGTGAGCAGCATCGTCACCGCGCCGGCGAGGACCGGCATCACGGCGATCAGCAGGTACGCGGTGATGAGCCAGGTCCAGCAGAACAGCGGCATCTTCATCAGCGTCATGCCGGGCGCGCGCAGGTTCAGGATCGTCGTGATGATGTTGATCGACCCCATGATCGACGACGCGCCCATGATGTGGATCGCGAAGATCGTGAAGTCCATCCCCATGCCGTTCTGGATCGTGAGCGGCGGGTACATCGTCCAGCCGGCGGCGACCGACCCGCCGGGCACGAACAGCGACGCGACCAGCATGATCGCGGCGGGCGGCAGCAGCCAGAAGCTCCAGTTGTTCATGCGCGCGAACGCCATGTCGGGCGCGCCGATCTGCAGCGGGATCATCCAGTTCGCGAAGCCGACGGCCGCGGGCATGATCGCGCCGAACACCATGATGAGGCCGTGCAGCGAGGTCATCTGGTTGAAGAACTCGGGGTGCACGATCTGCAGGCCGGGCTGGAACAATTCGGCGCGGATGGTGAGCGCCATCAGGCCGCCGACGATGAACATCGTGAAGCTGAACCACAGGTACAGCGTGCCGATGTCCTTGTGGTTGGTGGTCGTGATCCACCGCATGATTCCGCCCGGGCGGTGCGCGTGCTCGTCGTGACCGTGGTCGTGGCCGTGGGCGACGGGGTCGTGCGAAATGCTGCTCATCGACGTTCTCCTGGAATCGCTCTGGCGCGGCGCCGCGCGCGCGTCACTTGCTTCGGGCGGCCTGGATCTGGGCCGGCTGGATCGCCTGGCCGGTGCGGTTGCTCCAGGCGTTCCGCGTGTAGGTGATGACCGACGCGAGGTCGGTGTCGGACAGCTGCTTGAACGGCGCCATCGCGGTGTTCGGCCGGCCATCGAGCACCGTCGCGATCTGCGCGGCCGGCGGACCCAGCACGACCTTCGAGCCGTCGAGCGCCGGGAACGCGCCGGGCACGCCCTTGCCGGTCGCCTGGTGACAGGCCACGCAGTGGGCCGCGAACACCTTCTCGCCGCGCGCGACCAGATCCTTCATGTCCCAGACCTTCGACGGGTCCTCGGCCGCGGCGGCCGCCTTGCCCTTCTGCTCGGCCGCCCACTTCGCGTAGTCCTCCTTCGACCGCACGTCGACGACGATCGGCATGAACCCGTGCTCCTTGCCGCAGAGCTCCGCGCACTGGCCGCGGTAGACGCCGACCTTGTCCACCTTGAACCACGAGTCGCGGACGAATCCCGGAATGGCGTCCTGCTTCACGCCGAACGCCGGCACCCACCACGCGTGGATCACGTCGCCCGCCGTGATCAGCACGCGGACCTTGGTGTCGACCGGAACCACCATCGGGTTGTCGACCTCGAGCAGGTAGTGCTCGCCCCTGGGCTCGCGGCCCTCGATCTGCGCGAGCGGCGTCGCGAGGTTCGAGTAGAAGCCGAAGCCGTCCTGCAGGTAGTCGTAGTTCCACTTCCACTGGTAGCCGGTGACCTTGACGGTCAGCTCCGACGCCGAGGTGTCCTTCATCGCGAGGACGGTCTTCGTCGCGGGGTAGGCCATCGCGAGCAGGATCACGAACGGTATCACCGTCCACACGATCTCGACGACGGTGTTCTCGTGGAAGTGCTCCGCCTGGTGGCCGACCGACTTCCGGTGCTTGAACAGCGAATAGGTCAGCACGCCGAACACGCCGACGAAGATCACCGTGCAGACGACCATGATGAACACGTGCAGGTCGAACTGCTGGCGCGCGACCTCGGTGACCGGCGTCTGCAGGTTCCACGCGGGCACGGCGTGCGCCGCCAACGGCAGCGCCGCCAGCCCGGCGAAGGTTGCGGCGGCGAGGCCTCTGCCCCGGCTTCCCCTGGAATTGCGCTCCATGCTCTCCTCGTCGTCGACTGCTGCGGTCATTCCGATGCCTGTGCCACGACGCTCCGCACGCGCCTAGCGCTCGCGAAGCGCTCCCCTGATCGTCCGCGCGAGACCGGCGCGCTCGCAGGCCGCGAGCGTGTCGCCGAAGCGCACCTCGTCGCGGCCGCTGCGCAGCACGACGCGAGGCTCGCGCGCCCACCCCCGCGCGTCGACCTCGACGCGCAGCCACTGCCGGTTGAACTCGCGCCGGCTCCCTCGTCCGTGCCGCCATTGCTCGACGACCACGCGGTCGCCCTCGAGCGTCAGCCGGTCCACGTCGCCCGCGCGCCTCTCGATCAGCACGAACGCGACCGCGAGGCAGGCGAGTTCGAGCACCGAGTACGGCAACACCGGCCACGCCCCGCCGGCCACGAGCGCGAACGCGAGCGCGAGGCTCCCCGCCGCGAACGCGCCGTACACCGTCCAGCGCTGCCGGGACGCGAGCGAGTTGTTGCGGCTGGCGACGACGCGGAAGGCGGTGTCGGAGGGCGGGAGGCTGACCGTGACGGGCATCGAAGGCAAGGCCGGCCGGCCGGTTCAAGGACAGCGCGCCGCGCGGTCCCCGGAGCGGCGCGGCCGTTCGCGGAACGCGAAATCTTAACATGGATCATGGATCCGCCCCCGGCGCGGGCCGGCCCGGTTCTGTCGGCGGGCCGAACCCCGCCCGGGCGAGCGCGCCCGCGGGCAACGGGCCGCCTTCACCCCAGGCGAGGTCCGCCACCAGTGGCCCGGGGAGCCGCGCGGCGAGCGTCGTCACGCTCTCGTCGGCCGCTTCCATCGCGGGATCGATCCGGTTCGCGATCCAGCCGGCGAACGCGAGCCCCCGCGCGCGGATCGCCAGTTCGGCGGCCAGCGCGTGACCGAGGCACCCCAGCCGCACGCCGACCACCAGCAGGACCGGCGCGCGGAGCCGCTTCGCGACGTCGAGCATGTCGCATCCGCCCGAGAGCGGCACGAGCGGCCCGCCCGCCCCCTCGACGACGACGGCATCGGCGCGCTCCGCGAGGCGCGCGTGCGCGCGGGCGATGCGTTCGAGGTCGATCGCGCGCCGCTCGCGCGCCGCGGCCACGTGCGGCGCGATCGCGTCGGCGAACGCGTAGGGATTGCGGTCGGCGACCGGCGCGACGACGTTGCCGGCGCGCGCGAGGGCGTCGACGTCCGCGTTCGCGTGCGCGCCCGGATCGATGCCCGCCGCGACCGGCTTCATGCCGACCGCGCGGTACCCGGCGGCCGCGAGCGCGGACAGGAGCGCCACGCAGGCGTGCGTCTTGCCGATCCCGGTGTCGGTGCCGGTGACGAAGAGCGTGCGCGTCATCGGCGTGCGGACGCGCGGGAGCGCGCGCGGCCGGGGCCGCCGGCGGTCATCGCCGCCGCTCCAGGCGGACGATCGGCAGGCCCTCGGCGGTTCGCTTCGGCTCGCCCTTCCACGCGTGTCCGTAGACGACTTCGAAGGTCGCCGGCACCCGCCCGTCGCGCGCGAGCCCGGCGAGCGCGTCGACGACGGCCCGATGGCGCCGCCGGCCGGTGAGTCCGCGCGGGCGTCCCCGCGTCTGGTTGGTGGCGCCGATCGCCTTCAGTTCGGCGAGCAGCGCCCGAGGCGTCGCGTAGGTCACGGTGATCATCTCCATCTCGGTCACCGGATCGGCGAACCCCGCCTGCAGCAGCATGTCGCCCACGTCGTGCATGTCGGCGAAGCGCGCGACGTGGGTGTGCGCGTCGACGCCGGCGAAGGCCTCGCGCAGTTCGCGCAGCGTGTCGGGACCGAAGGTCGAGAACGCGAACAGGCCGCCCGTCGAGAGCACGCGCCGGCACTCGCGAAACGCGCGCGGCAGGTCGTCGACCCACTGCAGCACGAGGTTCGACCAGACCAGTTCCACGCTGCCCGCGGCGAGCGGGAGCGACGCGATGTCGGCGCAGGCGAACACCGGCGGGCGGGCACCGCGCGCGAGCGGGGCGACGAGCTTCGTGAACACCGAGCGGCCGCGCGCGGAACGTTCGCGCGCGGCGGCGACCATCGGACACGCGGCGTCGATCGCGACCACGCGCGCGCCGGGAAAGCGTGCCGCGAGTTCGCCGACCGCGCGGCCGGTGCCGCAGCCGCCGTCGAGGATCGTGGCCGGCGCGAGCTTCACGACGTCGAGGCGCGAGGCGAGCCGCGCGCCGATCTCGCGCTGCAGGATCGCGGCGCCGTCGTAGGTCGCCGCGGCGCGGCCGAAGGCGCGGCGCACCGCGCGCGGATCCGGCGCGCGAGGATCAGCCTGCGTCATGGAGGAAGCCGGCGAGCGCGCGGTCGAACGCCGCGCGATGCGAGAGGAACGGGGCATGCGCGGCACCGTCGATCCGTGCGAAGCGCGCGTCGGGCATCGCCCGCGCGAGCCACGCGCCCGCCGCCGCCGGCGCGAGCGTGTCGCGTTCGCCCGCGATCGCGAGCGCGGGCGCGGTCACCGACCGCACCTCGGCGCGGAGATCGGTGGCGGCGAGCACGCGAAGCGCTGCCGCGATCGACGATCGCTTCGGATCGCCCCGCGCGAAGAGCTGGCGACGCAGGTGGGCGAGCGCGCGCCGGCCCTCGTCGCTGCCCTGCACCTGCAGCGTCAGGAACCGCAGCAGCGTCTGGCGCCAGTCGGAGACGAGGTCGTCGCCGAAGCGCGCGAGCGTCGCGGCGGCCATCGCGTGCGGCCAGTCGGGCGCCGCGACGAAGCGCGGCGACGTGCAGACGAGCACGAGGCGCGTCACGCGGTCTCCCTCGCGCGACGCCCAGCGCAGCGCGACCTGCCCGCCGAACGACCAGCCCAGCACGGTGAGCGCCTCGCGCGCGCCGATCGAACGCGCGACCGCGTCGACGTACCCGTCGAGCGTGTCCGGCGCCGCGGCCTGCGACCTCCCGTGACCCGGAAGGTCGACCGCGTGCACGCGGAAGCGATCGGCGAGCCCGGGGAGGAGCGGCCCGAACAGGCCCGAGTGCATCGCCCAGCCGTGCAGCAGCACGAGCGGCGGGCCCGCGCCGACCGACTCGACGTGCAGTCCGGCGCGCTCGAGCGTCGCGCTCATCGTCCCTCGCGGGCGACGGCGTGCAGCGCGTCGAGCAACCGGTCGACGTCGGCCTCGACGTGCGCCGCCGAGAACGAGACGCGAAGCCGCGCCGTGCCCTCGGGAACGGTCGGCGGGCGGATGGCGGGCACGAACAGCCCGCGCGATTCGAGCGCGCGCGCGAGACCGACCGCGCGCAGGTTGTCGCCGACGACGAGCGGCTGGATCGGCGTCGTCGAGTCGCCGAGCTTCCAGGGGAGCGACGCCGCGCCCGCGCGAAACCGCGCGACGTGGCGCGCGAGCCGCGCCCGCCGGTCGTCGCCCTCGCGGAGCCTCGCGAGGCTCGCGAGGAGCGTCTGCGCGAGCATCGGCGGCGACGCGGTCGTGAACACGTAGGGCCGGGCCGTCTGCACGAGCGTCTCGATCACCGCGGGGTGCGCCGCGACGAACGCGCCGGCCACGCCCGCGGCCTTGCCGAGCGTACCCATCAGCACGATGCGCGGCGACGAGACGCGAAGCGCGGCGAGCGTGCCCCGGCCGCCGCCCAGCACGCCGAAGCCGTGCGCGTCGTCGACGACGAGCCAGGCGTCGTGCGCGTGGGCGAGCGCGGCGAGTTCCGCGAGCGGCGCGATGTCCCCGTCCATGCTGAACACCGCATCGGTCGCGATGAGCTTGCGCGGCGCGCGCGATTCGCGGAGCCGCCGGGCGAGCGCGCCGGTGTCGCGGTGCGCGTAGCGGACGAGCCGCGCGCGAGCGAGGAGCGCGCCGTCGTTGAGGCAGGCGTGGTTCAGGCGGTCCGCATGCACTTCGGTCTCGCGGTCGGCGAGCGCCGAGACGATCGCGAGGTTCGCGAGGTAGCCGGTCGAGAACGTCACCGCGCGCGCGCCCTCGCAGGGGCCCGCCCAGCGGGCGAGTTCGCCTTCGAGCGCCTCGTGCGGCGCGTAGTGGCCGCAGACGAGGTGCGAGGCGGTCGAGCCGACGCCCCAGCGATGCGCGGCCTGCGCGGCCGCGTCGGCGAGCGCCTCGTCGCCGGCGAGCCCGAGATAGTCGTTGCCCGCGAACGAGACGAGTTCGCGGCCATCGACGACGACGCGCGGGCCGGCCCGCGAGCCGATCGTGCGGCGCCGCCGCGCGAGGCCCGCCGCCTCGCGCGAGGCGAGCGCGCGCTCGAGCGACGCGATCAGCGGGTCGGACATGGGTCGCGCGCCGGGCCGCGGCCCGCGAACGCTAGGCGCCGGCGAGCCCGAGCTTCGCGAACAGCGCGCGGTCGTCCTCGACGTCGGGATTGCCGGTGGTGAGCAGCCGGTCGCCGTAGAAGATCGAGTTCGCGCCGGCGAGGAAGCACAGGGCCTGCACCGCCTCGCCCAGTTCGCGGCGACCGGCGGACAGGCGCACCATCGAGCGGGGCATCGTGATGCGCGCCGCCGCGATCGTGCGCACGAACTCGAGCGGCTCGATCGCGCGCTCGCCGTGCAGGACGTCGTGGAGCGGCGTGCCGGCGACCTGGACCAGGTGGTTGATCGGCACCGAATCGGGCGGCGGATCGAGGCTCGCGAGCGCGGCGATGAGCCCGGCGCGCGCGCGCCGCGACTCGCCCATGCCGACGATGCCGCCGCAGCACACGCGCAGGCCCGCCTCGCGCACGCGCGAGAGCGTGTCGAGGCGGTCCTGCTGCGCGCGCGTCGAGACGATCTCGCCGTAGAACTCGGGCGCGGTGTCGAGGTTGTGGTTGTAGTAGTCGAGGCCGGCGTCGCGCAGCGCCTCGGCCTGTCCGTCCTTCAGCATGCCGAGCGTGCAGCAGGTCTCGAGGCCGAGCGCCTTGACGCCGCGGACCATGTCGAGGACCGGCTCGAGGTCGCGGTCCTTCGGGCCGCGCCACGCCGCGCCCATGCAGAAGCGCGTCGCGCCGGCGGCCTTCGCGGCACGCGCCGCGCCGAGCACGGCGTCGAGCCCGAGCATCGCCTCCGCCGCGAGGCCGGTGCGGTGGCGCGCCGCCTGCGGACAGTACGCGCAGTCCTCCGGGCAGCCGCCGGTCTTCACCGACAGCAGCGTCGACAACTGGACCGCGTTCGGGTCGTGGTGCGCGCGGTGGACCTGCTGCGCCCGGAACACGAGATCGGAGAACGGCAGTTCGAAGAGCGCCTCCACGTCGTCGGTGGACCAGCGGGCCGGACGGCGTTCGGCCCCGAGGTCGGCGCGGCGATCGGCGCGGGCGTCCTGCGCGCGGAGATCCTGGGGTTCGTCGAGCATCGGTTCGGTCGTCGGTCGTAGCGCCGCCGGAACGGCGACGTCCTACAATCGCGGCGAGTGTCGAGGCCCCTGCGTGCGCTTGTCAAATGCCGTGACCGGAATGCTTGACAACTGGCGCGCCCGCTCGCGTGCGCTCGTCGCCGCGGCGTGGCCACCGCATTGCGTGCTCTGCGGTCGCGCGACGCCCGGCGGCCCGTGGTGCGCGCCCTGCGCCGAAGCCGTCGCGATGCCGGAGGGCGCCTGCCCGGCCTGCGCGCTGCCGTCTCCCGGCGGCGCCGCCTGCGGGCGGTGTCTCGTCCATCCCCCCGCGTTCGACGCGACGCTCGCCGTCGGCCCCTACCGCTTCCCGCTCGACCGGCTCGTGATTCGCCTCAAGTACGCGGGCCACCTGCCGCTCGCCTGCGCGCTCGGCCACCGGCTGGGCGAGGTCGCGCGCGCCTCGGGGGCCGCCGCGCGCGTCGAGGCGC
The DNA here is from genome assembly GCA_015075645.1 of Burkholderiales bacterium. NCBI lineage: Bacteria > Pseudomonadati > Pseudomonadota > Betaproteobacteria > Burkholderiales > Burkholderiales bacterium. Next base: position 57,212 of record JABTUF010000006.1, read on the forward strand.
TGGTGCCGATGCCGCTCGCCCCGGAACGTCAGCGCGAACGCGGCGCGAACCAGGCCCGCGAGATCGCGTGCGCGGCCGCTCGGACCACCCGACTGCCGATCGAAGGGGCGCTGCGCCGGACGCGTCACGCCGCTCCGCAAGCCTCGCTCGGGCGGCGCGAGCGCGCGCGCAGCCTGCGCGGGGCGTTCGTCGCGACCCGTCCGCTCGCCGGAGCGCGCCTCGCGCTGGTCGACGACGTGATGACGAGCGGCGCCACCGCGGCGGCCGCCGCGTCGGCGCTGCGCCGCGCCGGCGCCGCGCGCGTCGAGGTCTGGGTCGTCGCCCGCAGCCTCGCCGACTGAGAACCCGCGCCCGCGGCCCGCATGCGCACCGGATTCTTCCACGGCACCGGAGTCCACCGTGTTCGCGATCGTCCTCGTCCATCCGGAAATTCCGCCCAACACCGGCAACGTGATCCGGCTCGCGGCGAACACCGGATGCGAACTCCATCTGGTCGAGCCGCTCGGCTTCGCGATGTCCGACCGCGAGTTGAAGCGCGCCGGCCTCGACTACCACGAATACGCGCCGGTCCGCGTGCATCGCGACGTCGCCGCCTGCCGCGCCGTGCTCGACACCCCGCTCCCGCGCCGCTGGCTCGCCTTCACGACCCGCGCGACGCGCACGTTCCACGAGCACCGGTTCCACCCCGGCGACGCCCTGGTGTTCGGCCGCGAGTCCGACGGCCTGCCGGACGCCGTCGTGGCGGAGTTCGACGCCGCGTCGCTGCTGCGCATCCCGATGCGGCCCGGCATGAGGAGCCTCAACCTGTCGAACGCCGTGGCCGTGGCGGTGTACGAGGCGTGGCGGCAGAACGGGTTCGGCTGACGCCGACCGCCTCGCCGCGGACCCGCGTGGCGATCGCGCGATCGGCGGGTCGCCGCCGCGCGCGGCATGCCCTGCGCCGCCCGCGCGACGGGCGTATCATCGTATCGTTCCACGATGTATCGGCGCCGGCGACGGCGCCCTCGCGCGGAACGAACGCAGCATGACCACCGGTCGCCCCCCGACGCTCTCCGCGCTGCTCGCCCAGGTGCGCGGCTGCCGGGTCTGCGAACCGCACCTGCCGCTCGGGCCCCGTCCGGTGCTGCAGGTCGGCGCGGGCGCGCGCATCCTCGTCGTCGGCCAGGCGCCCGGCGCGCGCGTGCACGCCACCGGCGTTCCGTGGGACGACGCGAGCGGAGTGCGCCTGCGCACTTGGATGGGCGTCGGCGACGACGCGTTCTACGACGACGCGCGGATCGCCATCATCCCGATCGGCCTGTGCTATCCGGGCCGCGGGGCGAGCGGCGACCTGCCGCCGCGTCCCGAGTGCGCCGGGCTGTGGTTCGACCGGCTCGTCTCGCGCCTGCCGGACATCGCGTTGACGCTCGCCGTCGGCGACCACGCGCAGCGCCACGTCCTGCGCGGGCGCCGGAAGGGAACGCTGACCGCCACCGTGCGCGCGTGGCGCGAATACGCTCCGCGCGTCTTTCCGCTGCCGCATCCCTCGCCGCGCAACCAGCCGTGGCTCGCGCGCCACCCCTGGTTCGAGCGCGACCTCGTTCCGGAGCTTCGTGCGCGCGCGGGACACATCGCCCGTCAGGGCAGGAGGGCTCGACGATGAAGATCTCGATCAGGCGGGCGTACGAGGAAGCGGGCCCGGGCGACGGCTACCGGGTGCTGGTCGATCGCGTCTGGCCGAGGGGGCGCACGCGCGCGGACCTCGCGCTCGCGGAATGGGCGAAGGAACTCGGCCCGAGCACCGCGCTCCGCCGATGGTTCGGCCACGATCCGCGTCGCTGGGAGGCGTTTCGCGAGCGCTACCGGAAGGAACTCGCCGCCGCGGCGCAGCGCGCGCGGTTGCGGCAGGTGCTCGACGCCGCGGGCAAGGGACCGCTCACCCTGGTGTACGGCGCGAAGGACGAGGAGCACAACCAGGCGGTCGTCCTGCGCGATGAGCTCCTCCGCATGCTGACCCGCCGCTGACGACGCGCCCGCCCGCCGACCGGTCGTTCGACCGCGGGCCGAATCCCGGCCGGCGTGCGCCGCGAATCGCACCGCGCCCGACCCGAACGCGGGCGTACCCGCGTTCGCGCCGCCCGCACGGTTGATTAGAATCCGTTCGGCGCGCCTGCGCCGGCGGTACGCGTGTCGACGCGTCCTCCGGCGCCGTGCCCCACCTGCGCCCGGGCCCGCGCGCCCGGACCTCGTCAACCCCAGGGGAGCCCCCATGGCCGAAGCTTCGCCGTCCATGCATCAAGGCGGCGCGCAGCATCCGCGCGCCCACGCCGTCCTGTTCGTGAGCACGCTCGCGTTCATGGTCTGCTTCGCGGTCTGGATGATGTTCGGGGTGATCGGCATTCCGATCCGCGAGTCGCTCGGGCTCAACAACACCGAGTTCGGCCTGCTGACGTCGACGCCCGTGCTGTTCGGCGCGGCGATGCGCCTGCCGCTCGGCATCTGGACCGACCGCTTCGGCGGGCGGATCGTGATGACGGCGCTCCTGCTCTCGGCCGTGGCGCCGGTGTACCTGCTGAGCGAGGTCAGCGCGTACTGGCAGTTCCTCGCGATCGGGTTCCTGCTCGGCATCGTCGGCGCGGCGTTCGCGGTCGGCACGCCCTACTGCGCGCGCTTCTTCCCGAAGGAGAAGCGCGGCTTCGCGATGGGCGTTTTCGGAGCGGGGACGACCGGTGCGGCGCTGAACCTGTTCGTGGCGCCGCGCCTGATCGAGGCGTACGGCTGGCCGATGGTGCCGAAGGTCTACGCCGTCGCGCTCCTCGTCACCGCGGCGGTGTTCTGGCTCGGAAGCGCGCCCGACCCCGGCGCGGGCGCGGGCAGGGCCGCGCCCACGCTCCGCCAGCAGTTCGCGGTGCTCAAGGACTGGCGCGTCTGGAAGCTCTGCCAGTACTACTCGCTCGCCTTCGGCGGATTCACCGCGCTGTCGCTGTGGATGACGCAGTACTACGTCCAGGAGTACGGGCTCGACGTCAACGCCGCGGCGACCCTGGCGATCGCGTTCTCGCTCCCGGCCGGAGCGCTTCGCGCCGCGGGCGGCTGGATGTCCGACCGCTACGGCGCCCACGGCGTCACCTGGTGGGTGCTGTGGGTCGCGTGGATCGCGCTGTTCCTCATCTCGTATCCTCCGACCCAGCTGTCGGTGAAGACGATCGACGGTTCGGCGACGTTCCACCTCGCCTGGGCCGTGCTGCCGTTCACGCTGCTCCTCTTCGTGCTGGGCGTCGTGCTCGCGTTCGGCATGGCGTCGACCTTCAAGTACGTCAGCGACGAGTTCGCGGACAACCTCGGCGTCGTGAGCGGCATCGTGGGCCTCGCCGGCGGCCTCGGCGGATTCCTGCTGCCGATCCTGTGGGGCGTCGTGCTCGACCTCACGCGCATCCGCTCGAGCTGCTTCATGCTGCTCTACGGCATCGTGTGGGTGTCGCTGATCCTGATCTACTACACCGAGGTGCGCCGCTACCCGCTGGTGAAGCACGAGCCCTCGGCCGACGAGCGCCGCGCGCTGCAGGGCGGCGCGTCGTGAGGGTGTACACGTCGCGAATGCGGGTGTACGGTGGCGAACGACCGCGCGACCCGCGCGCGGCCCGGCTCGGATCCTCGAGACGGTGCGAAACGGTCGATCCGTGTCGCGCGTGCGGCCCGGTCCTGCGCCGCACGCGCGGCGCGACTCCGCGGAGAGCGTTGCCATGAGTCATTTTCTCGATCGCCTGATGTTCCTGACCGAGCGCCGCGAACCGTTCGCCGGAGGACACGGCGAGACCCGGAAGGAAGACCGCAAGTGGGAGGAGGGCTACCGGCTGCGCTGGCAGCACGACAAGATCGTGCGCTCGACCCACGGCGTGAACTGCACCGGCGGGTGCAGCTGGAAGATCTACGTCAAGGGCGGCATCGTGACCTGGGAGACGCAGCAGACCGACTATCCGCGCACGCGCCCGGGCATGCCGAACCACGAGCCGCGCGGCTGCTCGCGCGGCGCCTCCTACAGCTGGTACCTGTACAGCGCCAACCGGCTGAAGCACCCGATGGTGCGCGGCCGGCTCGTCCGGCTGTGGCGCGAGGCGCGCAAGACGCTCTCGCCGGTCGACGCCTGGGCCTCGATCGTCGAGGACGCCGCGAAGGCGTCGTCGTACAAGTCGATCCGCGGCCGCGGCGGCTTCGTGCGGACGACCTGGGACGAGGCGACCGAGATCGTCGCGGCCGCGAACGTCTACACGATCCGGCGCTACGGTCCCGACCGCGTCTGCGGCTTCTCGCCGATCCCCGCGATGTCGATGGTGTCGCACGCCTCCGGCGCGCGCTACCTCTCGCTCATCGGCGGCTCGCTGATCTCGTTCTACGACTGGTACTGCGACCTGCCGCCCTCCTCGCCGCAGACCTGGGGCGAGCAGACCGACGTGCCGGAGTCGGCCGACTGGTACAACTCGCAGTACATCATCGCGTGGGGCTCGAACGTCCCGCAGACGCGCACGCCCGACGCGCACTTCTTCGTCGAGGCCCGCTACAACGGCACGCGCGTCGTCTCGATCACGCCGGACTACGCCGAGGTGGCCAAGTTCGGCGACCTGTGGCTGCACCCGAAGCAGGGCACCGACGCCGCGCTCGGCATGGCGATGGGCCACGTGATCCTCAAGGAGTTCCACGTCGACCGCAAGGTGCCGTACTTCGACGACTACGCGCGCCGCTACACCGACCTGCCGCTGCTGGTGCGCCTGGTGAAGAACGGCGAGCGCTACGTTCCCGACCGCTACCTGCGAGCCTCCGACTTCGCCGACCGGCTGGGGCAGGCGAACAGCCCCGAGTGGAAGACCGTCGCGTTCGACGAGACCTCCGGCAAGCCGGTCGCGCCGCAGGGTTCGATCGGCTACCGCTGGGGCGCTCAGGTCGAGAAGGACCTCGGCAAGTGGAACCTCGAGACGAAGGACGGCGCGAGCGGGGCCGAGGTGAGGCTCGCGCTGTCGCTCCTCGAGGGCCGCGACGACGCGCTGCCGGTCGCGTTCCCCTACTTCGGCGGCACGCGGCACGAGCACTTCCCGGCGAACGACCAGGGCGGCGACGTCCTGGTGCGCAAGGTGCCGGTGCGCCGGCTCGCCACCGCCGACGGCGACGTCGTCGTGGCGACCGTGTTCGACCTCCTGTGCGCGAACTACGGCGTCGACCGCGGCCTCTCCGACGGCAGCGCGAAGTCCTACGACGACGACGTCCCGTACACGCCGAAGTGGCAGGAGGCGATCACCGGGGTGAAGGCCGAACTCGCGATCACCGTCGCGCGCGAGTTCGCGGAGACCGCGGAGAAGACCCGCGGTCGCGCGCAGATCATCATCGGCGCGGGCATGAACCACTGGTACCACCAGGACATGAACTACCGCGCCGTGATCAACATGGTCATGCTGTGCGGCTGCGTCGGCGTCTCGGGCGGCGGCTGGGCCCACTACGTCGGCCAGGAGAAGCTGCGGCCGCAGACCGGCTGGCAGGTGCTCGCGTTCGCGACCGACTGGGTGCGTCCGCCGCGCCAGATGAACGGCACCTCGTTCTTCTACGTCCACTCCGATCAGTGGCGCTACGAGAAGATCGACGTGGAGGGCCTGCTCTCGCCGCTCGCCGACCGCGCGCGCTACAGCGGCTCGATGATCGACTTCAACGTGCGGGCGGAGCGGATGGGCTGGCTGCCCTCGGCGCCGCAGCTCGAGACGAATCCGCTCGACGTCGCCGCCGCGGCCGCGAAGGCCGGGCTCGCGCCCGCCGACTACGTGGCGAAATCGCTCGAGGACGGCACGATCAAGCTCTCCTGCGAGGACCCCGACAATCCGGTCAACTACCCGCGCAACCTCTTCCTGTGGCGGTCGAACCTTCTCGGTTCGTCCGGCAAGGGCCACGAGTATTTCCTGCGCCACCTGATGGGCGCGCAGCACAGCGTCCTCGGGCCGGACCTCGGTGAATCGGGCGGCGCGAAGCCGGAGGAAGTCGCGTGGCACGACAAGGCGCCGGAGGGCAAGCTCGACCTCCTCACCGTGCTCGACTTCCGCATGTCGACCACCTGCCTGTACGCGGACGTCGTGCTGCCGACGGCGACCTGGTACGAGAAGAACGACCTCAACACGACCGACATGCACCCGTTCATCCACCCGCTCTCCGCGGCGGTGGACCCGGCGTGGGAGGCGAGGAGCGACTGGGAGATCTACAAGGGCATCGCGAAGAAGTTTTCGGCGCTCTGCGAGGGACGGCTCGGCGTCGAGCAGGACGTCGTGCTGCAGCCGATCCTGCACGACACGCCCGGCGAGATCGCGCAGCCGCTCGACGTGGCCGACTGGAAGCGCGGCGAGTGCAAGCTCGTCCCCGGGCGCACCGCGCCGTCGATCGTGGTCGTCGAGCGCGACTACCCCAACACCTACAAGCGCTACACCGCGCTCGGCCCGCTGGTCCGGAAGCTCGGCAACGGCGGCAAGGGCATCAGCTGGCCGATGGAGCGCGAGGTCGACGGCCTGGGCGCGCTCAACCACCGCGTCACCGAGGAGGGCGCGACGAAGGGCCTCCCGCGGATCGAGACCGACACCGACGCCGCGGAGGCGATTCTGCTGCTCGCCCCGGAGACCAACGGCGAGGTCGCGGTCCGGGCCTGGGACGCGCTGTCGCGGCAGACCGGCCGGTCGCACCGCCACCTGGCCGAGACGCGCGAGGACGAGAAGATCCGCTACCGCGACATCCAGGCGCAGCCGCGCAAGATCATCACCTCGCCGACCTGGTCGGGCATCGAGAGCGAGCACGTCAGCTACACGGCGGGGTACACCAACGTCGAGGAGCTGATCCCCTGGCGCACGCTCACCGGACGCCAGCAGTTCTACCAGGACCATCGCTGGATGCGCGACTTCGGCGAGGCGCTGTGCGTCTACAAGCCGCCGGTCGACACCCGCAGCGTCGAGGCGGTGCGCAGCCGCACGCCCAACGGCAACGCGGAGATCGTGCTCAACTTCATCACGCCGCACCAGAAGTGGGGCATCCACTCGACCTACACCGACAACCTGCTGATGCTGACGCTCTCGCGCGGCGGGCCGATCGTGTGGATCTCCGAGGTCGACGCGAGGAAGGCCGGCATCGTCGACAACGACTGGATCGAGCTCTACAACGCCAACGGTGCGCTGACCGCGCGCGCGGTCGTGAGCCAGCGCGTGCACGTCGGGATGTGCCTCATGTACCACGCGCAGGAGAAGATCGTGAACGTCCCGAAGTCCGAGGCGACCGGCCACCGCGGCGGCATCCACAACTCGGTGACCCGCACCGTGCTGAAGCCCACGCACATGATCGGCGGCTACGTGCAGCTCGCCTACGGGTTCAACTACTACGGCACCGTCGGCTCCAACCGCGACGAGTTCGTGATCGTGCGCAAGATGGACAGGGCGGACTGGATGGACAGGCCGCTCGCGAAGGCCGGGGAGTGACGTCATGAAGATCCGTGCGCAGATCGCGATGGTGCTGAACCTCGACAAGTGCATCGGGTGCCACACCTGCTCGGTCACCTGCAAGAACGTGTGGACCTCGCGCGTCGGGATGGAGTACGCGTGGTTCAACAACGTCGAGACCAAGCCGGGCATCGGCTACCCGAAGGACTGGGAGAACCAGGAACGCTGGAAGGGCGGCTGGGAGCGCAAGGGGGGCGGCATCCGGCTGAAGCAGGGCGGGAAGCTCGGGGTGCTGATGAAGATCTTCGCCAACCCGCACCTGCCGGAGATCGACGACTACTACGAGCCGTTCACCTACGACTACGAGTTCATCCAGACCGCGCCGGAGATGCCGACGCCGCCGACCGCGCGCCCGATCTCGGTCATCACGCGGCAGCGGATGGACAAGATCGAGTGGGGCCCGAACTGGGAGGAGATCCTCGGCGGCGAGTTCGCCAAGCGCTCGCAGGACGTCAACTTCGCGGACATCCAGAAGGACATCTACGGCGAGTTCGAGAACACGTTCATGATGTACCTGCCGAGGCTGTGCGAGCACTGCCTCAACCCCGCGTGCGTCGCGTCGTGCCCGTCGGGCTCGATCTACAAGCGCGAGGAGGACGGCATCGTCCTCATCGACCAGGACAAGTGCCGCGGCTGGCGGATGTGCGTGTCGGGCTGCCCGTACAAGAAGATCTACTACAACTGGAACTCCGGCAAGGCGGAGAAGTGCATCTTCTGCTATCCGCGCATCGAGGCCGGCCAGCCGACCGTGTGCTCGGAGACCTGCGTGGGACGCATCCGCTACCTCGGCGTGATGCTCTACGACGCCGACCGCATCGAGAGCGCCGCCGCCGCGGAGAACCCGCAGGATCTCTACCAGGCGCAGCTCGACATCTTCCTCGACCCGCACGACCCGGAGGTGCAGGCGCGCGCCCGCGCCGACGGAGTGCCGGAGAACTGGCTCGAGGCCGCGCGCCGCTCGCCCGCCTACAAGATGGCGATCGACTGGAAGATCGCCTTCCCGCTGCATCCCGAGTACCGCACGCTGCCGATGGTGTGGTACGTGCCGCCGCTCTCGCCGATCACCTCGCGCGCGAACGCGGGCCAGGTCGGTCAGGCGGACGGGCTGCCCGACGTCCGCAGCCTGCGCATCCCGGTGCGCTACCTCGCCAACCTGCTGACGGCGGGGAAGGAGGAGCCGGTCGTCCTCGCGCTCGAGCGGATGCTCGCGATGCGGGCGTTCTACCGCGAACGCCAGCTCGAGCGCCGCGACGACCCCGCGCTGCTCGAGCGCGTCGGCATGAGCGTCGCCGAGGTCGAGGACATGCACCGCTACCTCGCGATCGCCAACTACGAGGACCGGTTCGTGATCCCGACCACGCACCGCGAGTACGCCGAGACCGCGTACTACCTGCGCGGCGAATGCGGCTTCAGCTTCGGCAACGGCTGCTCCGACGGCCAGAGCGGCGCGACGCTGTTCGGCGGCAAGATGGGCGGCAAGCGGGTGTTCCCGATCCGCGTGCGCGGCGAGGACGGCCACGAGAAGATCGCCGACTATTGACCGCCGTGAACGACCTGACCGCCCTGCGCGCGCTCTCCGCGCTCCTCACCTATCCGCGGCCGGAACTCGTCGCCGCGCTGCCCGAGATCGGCGCGGCGCTCGACGCTGCCCGCGCCATTCCCCGGGCCGCGCGCGAGCGGCTCGCGGCGCTGGTCGCGGAGATGCGCGCCACCGACGGCATCGAGCTCGAGGGCCGCTACGTCGACCTGTTCGATCGCGGCCGGGCCACGTCGCTCCACCTGTTCGAGCACGTGCACGGCGAGTCGCGCGATCGCGGCATGGCGATGGTCGAGCTGAAGGAGATCTACGCGAACGCCGGCTATGCCCTCGCCGGCGGCGAGCTGCCCGACTACCTGCCGGTGGTCCTCGAGTACCTGTCGTGCCGCGATCCCGCGGAGGCGCACGCGATGCTCGGCGACTGCGCGCACGTGCTCCGCGGCATCGGCGAGGCGCTGGTCCGGCGCGACAGTCCCTACGCGGCGGTGTTCGACGCGCTGCTCGCGTTCGTGCGCGAGCCCGGGCTCGACTGGAGCACGGCGCGCGCAACGCAGCCGCCGGAGCCGGAGCCGTCGTTCGACGAGGACTGGGCCGAACAGCCGGCCTTCGCTCCGGCGCCCCCGGGGCGCACCGGAGCGCCGGAATCCGCACCGATCCACTTCGTGCCGCGCAAGCCGGTGGCCTGAGAAGCCATGAACGCATCCTGCAACGCCGCGTTGCGCGCTGCCCACCCGCGAGGAACCCTCCGATGACCGCGACCTCGTACCTCCACTCGTTCGTGTTCGGCATCTTCCCGTACATCGCGCTGGCGGTGTTCTTCCTCGGCAGCCTCGTGCGCTTCGACCGGGACCAGTACACCTGGAAGAGCGACTCGTCGCAGATCCTGCGGCGGCGCGAGCTGCGCTGGGGCTCGAACCTCTTCCACTTCGGGATCCTCGTGGTGTTCTTCGGCCACCTGTTCGGCTTCCTCGTCCCCGAGCCGATCGCCGACGTGTTCATGACGCCGACAGAGCACGCGCTGCTCGCGATCGTCGGCGGAGGCGTCGCCGGCGCCTGCGCCCTCGTCGGGCTGACGATGCTGATCCACCGCCGGCTGGCCGACCGCAGGATCCACGCGAACACCCGGACCTGGGACATCGCGATCCTCGCGCTCCTGTGGATCCAGCTCGTCCTCGGGCTGTGGACGATCTATTTCTCGGCCCGGCACCTCGACGGCGCCATGTTCCTGCAACTCGTCGCCTACGTGCAGGGCATCGTGATCTTCCGCGGCGGCAACGCCGAACTCCTCGTCGGTGTGCCCTGGGTCTACCAGGCGCACATCGCGCTCGGGCTCACGATCTTCCTCGTGTTCCCGTTCACGCGCATGGCGCACATCTGGAGCGGATTCGCGACCGTGGCCTATCTCTTCCGGCCGCCGCAGCTCGTCCGCACGCGCGGCCGCAATCCGCGCGAGAGCTTCCCGGCCCCGGCCGGCGACGAGTGAACCCCGACCCGCCCGCGGCGGCCGCGACGGCGATCGCGATCAACGGCGTCGACGTCGACGTCGCCGGACATGCGACGCCGCAGGCGGCGGCGGCGCGCGAGTTGCTGCGGCAACGCGCGGTCGCGGCGGGTTCGCTGGCCGAAGGCGCCGCGTCGGAGGCGGTGGACGCCGCGATCGAGCGCCTGCTCGAACGCGAGGTGGCCACGCCCGAGCCGACCGAGGCGGAATGCCGTCGCCACTACGACGCCAACGCGAAGCGGTTCATGGCGGGCGAACTCGTCGCGGTGCGCCACATCCTGTTCCAGGTGGCGCCGGGCGTGCCCGTGAACGCGCTCCGTGCCCGGGCGGAGGCCACGCTCGCCGAAGTGCTGAAGGCGCCGGAACGCTTCGAGGCGCTCGCGCGCGAATGGTCGAACTGCCCGTCGGCGCAGCACGGCGGCAGTCTCGGGCAGATCCAGCGCGGCGAAACGGTCCCGGAGTTCGAGCAGGCGCTCTTCGACGGCGCCTGGACCGGGATCGGCGCCCAGCTGGTGAAGACGCGCTACGGCTTCCACATCGTCGCCGTCGACCATCGCGCGTCCGGCAGCCTGTTGCCGTTCGAGGCCGTGCGCGCCGCCATCGCCGATCGGCTGCGCGAACGCGTCCTGCGCCGCGCGCTCGAGCAGTACGTCCGCGTGCTCGCGGGGCAGGCCGACGTGCGCGGCGTCGACCTCGACGCCGTCGCGACACCGCTCGTCCAGTAGCACGCGCCGATGGGCGCGCTGCGGCAGGGGGTGCGCGGTCTCTCGCCCGCCTACTTCGCGCTCGTCATGGCGACCGGCATCGTCTCGGTCGACGCGCACCTGCTCGGACTGCCGGTCGTCGCCGCTGCCCTGTTCCGGTTCAACATCGCCGCGTACCTCATCATCGGCGTGCTCGCCGTGCTGCGCGCGGCGTGGTTCCCGCGCGAACTGCTGCGCGATCTCGTCGACCACCAGCGCGGGCCCGGATTCTTCACCGGCGTGGCCGCGTCCGGCGTGCTCGGCAGCCAGTTCGTGCTGCTCGACGGGAACTACACGATCGCCGCCACGCTCTGGGTCGTCGCCCTCGCGCTCTGGGTCGGACTGACCTACACGGTGTTCACCGCGTTCACCGTCAAGGCGAAGAAGCCCCCGCTCGACGAGGGCATCTCCGGCGCGTGGCTCCTCGCCGTGGTCGCCACGCAGTCGGTCGCGGTGCTGAGCGCCTACCTCGCGGTGCACTGGGGCCATCCGTACCGGCTGGAACTCAACTTCCTGGCGCTGTCGACGTGGCTGTGGGGCGGGATGCTCTACATCTGGATGATGTCGCTCATCTTCTACCGCTACACGTTCTTCCGGCTCGCGCCGGGCGATCTCTCGCCGCCGTACTGGATCAACATGGGCGCGATGGCCATCTCGACGCTCGCCGGCTCGCTCCTGATCGTCAACGCGCCCGACGCGCCGTTCCTCGCGTCGCTCGCGCCGTTCATCAAGGGCTTCACCGTGTTCTACTGGGCGACCGGCACGTGGTGGATTCCGATGCTGATCCTGCTCGGCGTGTGGCGCCACCTCGTCGCCCGGTACCCGTTGCGCTACGACCCGCTGTACTGGGGCGCGGTGTTCCCGCTCGGGATGTACGCCGCATGCACGCACGTGATGGCGCATGCGCTCGACCTCGCGTTCCTCTACCCGTTCGTGCCGTGGTTCGCCGGCGTGGCGTTCGTCGCCTGGGCGGTCACCTTCTGGGGCCTCGTCTCGACGCTCGTCCGCGCGTTCCGGGCGCGCGGCCCCGGCACGTGAGCGCCGCGCGCGCCCGGCCGGCGGATGCGAGGCGCGGTTGCGCGCGCCGCGGCCGACGTGCTACATTGAACATGCATTCTGTATGTATCTTATGTTGATCGCCCGGCAGGCGACGCGCGGGGCGCGAGTCCGCGCCTCGGCCGTCGCCTCCCCGCCTCGCGCGGGCGGGATCCTGTCCTTCCGATCGAGGTGACCCGATGACGAACCGCATCACCTACTCGATCATCGCGGTGCTGCTCGCGGCCGTGGCGGCGATGGCCTGGAAGTTCCTCGTCGCCGGCTCGACGCTCCCGGCCGACGACGGCCGGGTCGCGATCGTCCTCGATCCGGGCGAGCGCGCGTTCGTCCTCGCGGAGATGCGCGGGTTCGTCGCCGGCCTGGAGCGCATCTCCGACGCGCTGGCGCGCGACGACATGAAGGGCGTCGCCGACGCCGCGCGTCCGTTGGGCGCCGGACGTACCCACGACGTGCCGATGGCACTGATGGGCAAGCTGCCGCTCGAATTCAAGACGCTCGCCCTCGCCACGCATCGTTCGTTCGACACACTCGCGGCGGACGCCGAGGCGGGCGGGACCCCGAAGCAGGCGCTCTCGCAACTGGCCGGGACGCTGCAGCAGTGCGTCGCATGCCACGCCACCTACCAGTTCACGACGCCGAAGGGCGTGTGAGCACGACCGCCGCGGTCGGGACCGCGCGGACGCGGGTGCTGCTCGCGCCGCACGCGCTGTTCTTCCCGGCGGCGGCCTGGTACGCCGCCGTCGTGCTGCCCTGGAGCGTGCTCGCGATGACCGGCACGTTCCCCGGGCCGGCGTCGATCGCCACGCCGCTCGGGCACGCGCACGAGATGCTCACCGGCTTCGCGCTCGCGGTCGTCGCGGGCCACCAGTTGCCGCCGATGCCGCGCCTGCGCGTCCTGTCGCTGTTCGGGCTGTGGGCGGCGGCGCGGTTCGCCTTCCTCGCGCTGCCCATCGGCGTGGCGTTCGCGTTCGACGCCGCCTTCGCCGCCGCGCTCGCGCTGCACGTGGCGCCGCGGCTGTTTCGCGCCGCGAAGAAGCTGCGCAACCAGGGCCTGCCCGCGATCCTGACCGCGCTCTGCGCCGGCGCGGTCGCGTTCGACGCGGGGATGGTGGTCTCCGGCGTCGCCGCGCCGGCGACCGCTGCGGTCGCCCTCGTCCTCTCGCTCGCGGCGCTCATGCTGTTCATGGGCGGCCGCATCATCGCACCGGCGGCGGCCGGACAGCTCTACCGCCAGGGCGGATCGCTCGCGGCCCGCGTCCAGCCGAGGATCGAGGGCGCCCTGCTCGTCGTGATGGCGGCCGCGCTCGTGTTCGCGGTGCTGCCGGACGGCGATCTGCCGATGCGCCTCGCCTGCGCGCTCGCCGGCGTGCTCGCGCTCGTCCGCCTGCTGCGGTGGCGCCTCCCGACCTGCAAGGGTCGTCCCGACCTCGTGTGCCTCGGGATCGGCTACGCGTGGCTGGGGCTGGGGCTCCTCGCGGCCGGCGCCACCGGACCGGGCATCGCGCGGACGGCCGCGTGGCATCTCATCACGCTGGGCGCGCTCGGCACGCTGACGCAGAACGTGATGGCGCAGACGCTGCTCCTCAAGGCGCGCCGCGTGCCGGCCGCCGAGTGGATTCCGACGGCCGCGACCGCGCTCATCGCGGCCGCGACCGTCCTGCGTGTCGCGGCGGCCTTCACGGACGCGAATGCGACGACGCTGCTGATCGCGGCCGCCGCGTGCTGGTCGATCGCCTTCGTCGCCACGGCGCGGCTCCTCGCGCGCTGCCTCGCCCTCCACGCGGAGCGGGTCGGCATGGCGCGCGACGCGGCACACTGATCTCGGACCACCGCCTCGCGGGCGCGGCCACGCTGTGCACGAAGCGCGCGGCGGATCGCGCGCGCCGCGCCGGGAACCGATCCACGCGTGCGATGCGCGGCGCGTGCGCGTCAGGCGCCTTCCGCGCGCGGCTCGCGCTTCAGCAGGGATTCGACCGCGTCGCGCACGGGGATCTCGCCCGACAGCACGCCCGCGACCGCTTCGGCGATCGGCATCTCGATCGCGTGACGTCGCGCCAGCGCGACGGTGGCGTGCGCGGCAGGGACCCCCTCGGCGACGTGACCGAGCGAGGCGACGACCGCGTCGAGGCTCGCGCCGGTCGCGAGTCCGAGGCCGACGCGCCGGTTCCGCGATGCGTCGCCGGTGCAGGTGAGGACGAGGTCGCCCAGTCCGGCGAGCCCCATCAGCGTCTCGCGTCGGCCGCCCTCGGCGACCGCGAGCCGCGAGATCTCCGCGAGGCCGCGCGTGACGAGCGCCGCGCGCGCGTTCTGGCCGAAGCCCAGGCCGTCGGAGAGGCCCGACGCGATCGCGAGCACGTTCTTCACCGCGCCGCCGACCTCGACGCCGACGAGGTCATCGGTCTCGTAGACCCGCATCGCATCGCCGCGCAGGAGCATGGCCGCCCGCGCCGCGAGCGCGGGATCGGTCGCCGCCGACGCGAGCGCGGTCGGCAGTCCACGCGCGACTTCGCCGGCGAAACTCGGCCCCGACACGACGCCGACCGGAGCGGGCCAGCGCGGCGCGATCCGCCGGTGCGCGAGGTCGACGCCGCCGGGACGCTCGGCGGACGCGACGAATCCCTTCGACAGCCAGACGAGCGGCGCGCGCACGCCCGACGCCGCGAGCGATGTTGCGACCGCATCGAGCGACGCCATCGGCGTCGCGACGAACACCAGTTCCGCGCGCGCGACGGCGGCATCGCCATGGTCCACCTCGAGCGCGGACGGAAACGCGACGCCGGGCAGGTAACGCTCGTTCGCGCGGGAGCGCGAAAGCGCATCCGCCCGCTCGCGGGTGCGCGGCACGAGCGTGACGCGCGGCGCGGCGTGGGCGCGCGCGGCGAGATGGCAGGCGATCGCGGTGCCCCACGCGCCGGCGCCGACGACGGCGATCCCGACGCGCGCGGCGCTCATCGAACGATCAGAGCCCGAAGACCTGCGCGATGCGCACGTAGCCGGTCGAGCCGTCGCGATGCTGCACCTTCACCCAGCCGGGCGACGCGGTGGTGCCCGGCGAAGTCGCGGGTTCGGCGAGTTCGACGAGCACGTTCGCCTCGGCGCGAAACGCGACCGGCGCCGCGTCGTCGGGCGAGGTGCGCACGTCGGCGACGCCGGCGCGCACCTGCAGCATCCGGCGGTCGGAGAGCGACTTGCTCGCGATCCACCCGATCGTGCCGCCGAGGTCGCGGACCTTGGTCCAGCCTTCGACGGCCACGAGGACTTCGAACGGCACGTCGCGCCCGTAGACGAACTGCGGCCGGGCGTGCTGCGACGGCGCGTCGTAGAGGACCGTCGGCGCGTCGGCGGTGACGCGGAACTCCGCCGCGCAGAGCGGCGCGGCGAACGCGCCCGCGGCGAGGGCGAACGCCGCCGCGCGCCGCCGCATCGTCGTCAGGCGGCGGCCGGCGCCGGGGCCGGCGTCCCGGCCTTCTGCGCGAGCTGCTGCGCGTAGAGGGCCTCGAAGTTGATCGGCGCGAGGTGCACCGGCGGGTAGCCGGCGTTCATCACGGCGGTCGCGATCTGCTGGCGCGCGTAGGGGAACAGCATCGACGGGCAGTGCATCGCGAGGATCGGCTGAAGCGCATCGGGCGTCGCGCCGTGGATCGAGAAGATGCCGGCCTGCGCGACCTCGACCAGGAACACGGTGCGGTCGGCGGAGGTCGCCGTGACGGTGATCGTCATCACGCACTCGTAGACGTCGGGCTCGATCTGCTCGGCGCGGGTCCGCAGGCCGATCTCGACCCCGGGAGCCTCGGTCGCGCGGAACATCTGCGGCGAACCCGGGTTCTCGAGCGAGAGATCCTTGACGTAGATCCTCTCGACCGTGACCTTCACGGCGTTGGGCGAGATCAGCGATTCGGTCATGGCGGTGCCTGCGGGTGACGACGTCGAAACCCGCGATTATACCCGACCGCGCCGCGCCGCACGGACGCTGTCGGTCAGGGGGCGGCGAGCAGCGGGTCGAGCCCGCCCGAGCGGTCGAGCGCGACCAGGTCGTCGTAGCCGCCGACGTGGACCGAACCGATGAAGATCTGCGGCACCGTCCGCCGGCCGGTGCGCTCCATCATCTCGGCACGCCGCGCCGGGTCGAGATCGACGCGAACCTTCTCGATCGCGGTGGCGCCCTTCGAGGCGAGGAACTGTTCGGCGCGGACGCAGTAGGGGCACACGCCGGTGGAATACATCGTGATCGACGCCATCGTCACTTCTCCACCGGCAGGCCCGCGCCACGCCAGGCGGCGAGTCCGCCGGTCAGGTGGTAGACGTCCTTGAAGCCGGCCTTCGCGAGCGCATTGCCGGCCGCGCGGCTGCGCACGCCGCGCGCGCAGTAGGCGACCACCGGGCGCGCCGCGTGCTTCGCGATCTCGCCGACGCGCCGGTCGAGTTCCGACAGCGGGATGTGCACGGCGGACGGCAGCTTGCCGTCGGCGAGCTCCTTCGCCTCGCGCACGTCGAGGACGAGCGCGTCGCGGTTCATGAGCTGCGTCGCGCCCTGCGTGCCGACGTCCTTCACCGACGAGAAGCGGCGTCCGACCATCGGCCAGACGAGCATCGTGCCCGAGACGACCGCCGCGACGGCGTAGATCCAGTTCTGGTCCTTGACGAGGAATTCGAGGGGGGTCATGGTCGTGCGCGCCGCCCGGGAGGGGAAGGCGAGTGTCGCAAAGGTAGAATCATAATCCAGCGGCCCCGCCGCCTTTCCGCCGCCGATGGCCGCCGACGCCCCGCCCTCCCCCCTGCCCGCCGGCGCCACGCCGCGTCCGGTGGTCCTCCTCATCCTCGACGGCTTCGGCGAGCGCCCCGACGCCCCCGACAACGCGATCACGCGCGCGCGCATGCCGCGCTGGCGATCGCTCCTCGCGCATCACGCGCACGGCACGATCGACGCGTCCGAGATGCACGTCGGGCTGCCCGACGGGCAGATGGGCAACTCCGAGGTCGGTCATCTCAACATCGGGGCGGGCCGCGTCGTCTACCAGGACCTGACGCGCATCGACCACGCGATCTCGAACGGCGAGTTCGCCGCCAACCCGGCGCTCGTGTCGGCGCTCGCGCAGGCGCGCTCCGGCGGAGGGGCGGTGCACGTCATGGGGCTCCTGTCGCCCGGCGGCGTCCACAGCCACGAGAAGCACCTCGCCGCGATGGTCGCGATGGCCTCGCGCTCGGGCGTCGGGCGCGTGCTCGTCCACGCGTTCCTCGACGGCCGCGACACGCCGCCGAAGAGCGCGGCGGCGTCGATCGAGTTCATGGAGGGCGTCTGCCGCGCGCATCCCGGCGCGCGCATCGCCACCGTGACCGGGCGCTACTACGCGATGGACCGCGACCAGCGCTTCGAGCGCGTGAAGCCCGCGTTCGATGCGCTGGTCGACGCTCGCGCGCCGTTCACCGCGCCCTCCGCGGCCGCCGCGCTCGACGCCGCGTACGCGCGCGGCGAAACGGACGAGTTCGTGCAGGCGACCGTCGTCGTTCCGCCGGGAGATCGCGCGGCCACGATGGACGACGGCGACGTCGTCGTGTTCATGAATTTCCGCGCCGACCGCGCCCGCCAGATCACGCGCGCGCTCACCGACCCCGTGTTCGACGGCTTCGTTCGCGACCGCGTGCCGAAGCTCGCCTCGTTCGTGTGCCTCACCCGCTACGGCGACGAGTTCGCCGCGCTGCCGGTCGCGTTCGGGCCCCAGAGCGTCGACAACGGCATCGGCGCCTGGCTCGCGCAGCACGGAAAGACGCAACTCCGCATCGCCGAGACCGAGAAGTACGCCCACGTGACCTATTTCTTCAACGGCGGCGTCGAGGCGGTCTATCCCGGCGAGGACCGCATCCTCGTGCCTTCGCCGAAGGTCGCGACCTACGACCTCGCGCCGGAGATGAGCGCGATCGAGGTGACCGACCGGCTCGTCGCGGCGATCGAGAGCGGCCGCTACGACGCGATCGTCTGCAACTACGCGAACGGCGACATGGTCGGGCACACCGGACGGTTCGACGCCGCGGTCCGGGCGGTCGAGACGCTCGACGCCTGCATCGGCCGGGTCGTGGACGCCGCGAAGCGCGCCGGCGGCGAGGTGCTGATCACCGCCGACCACGGCAACTGCGAGATGATGCACGACGCGTCGACCGGCCAGCCGCACACCGCGCACACCCTCGACGTCGTCCCGTTCGTCTACGTCGGGAGGCCGGCGCAGGTCGTCCGCGGCGGGGCGCTGAAGGACATCGCCCCGACGATGCTCGCGCTCTTGCGCCTGCCGCAGCCCCCGGAGATGACCGGCCGGCCGCTCGTGGCGCCGGCCTGATCGTCGTCCTGACAGCGCGTGTGTCCGGTCGGTCAGCTCCGGTCTTGACCAAGTTGGCAAGTACACACTGTCATTGAACGGCTTACCTCTAGCCACATTTCATTGCCGGGCTCCAGCCCGCTGGCCGAGCGGCGAAACGCGGCGGCGACCCGGGATCCGGACAGGCGACGGACCGGGGGACCGATGCGCCGAGCCATCGGCCGCATGGCGCGATTCGGCCGATCGGCGGGGGAACTCCCGGGCCGCTCGACCCCACCAAGGAGGGTGTCCGGGACCGCGCGTTCGCGCCTCTGGACAGGCCTGTCCGGGCCGGCGTGCGCCGCGGGGCCGGGCGTATACTTTGCTTGAAGTCCGGCAACATCGCGGCACCATCGACGATCCCGGCGGCCCGGGAGTGCGCGGAAGACCGCGTCCATAGAGGAACGCAATGACCAACGGCTGGAAGAAGGCTGGACTGATCGGGCTCGGAACCGTGCTCGGTGCCTTGCTGACCCTCAATTTCTCCGCCGTCGCGCAGCGCGAATCCCGGCTGCCGATCCCCTACGAGGACCTGCAACTGCTGTCCGCGGTCTTCGGCAAGATCAAGAGCGACTACGTCGAGCCGGTCTCCGACCAGAAGCTCATCCGCGAGGCCATCAACGGGATGGTCCACGGCCTCGACCCGCACTCCGATTTCCTCGACGCAGATGCGTTCAAGGAACTGCAGGTCAGCACGCAGGGCAAGTTCGGCGGGCTCGGCATCGAGGTCGGCATCGAGGAGGGCGTCGTGCGCGTCGTCTCGCCGATCGAGGACACGCCCGCGTTCCGCGCGGGCATCCGTTCCGGCGACCTGATCGTCAAGATCGACGACACCGCGACGCGCGGCATGCCGCTCAACAAGGCGGTCGAGCTGATGCGCGGCAAGCCCGGCACGCCGATCACGCTCACCGTCGTCCGCAAGGACGCCGAGGGCCTGCTCACCTTCCCGCTGGTGCGCGAGGAGATCAACGTCAAGAGCGTGCGCGCGAAGATGCTCGAGCCGGGCTACGGCTACGTGCGCATCCGCAACTTCCAGGAGCGGACCGGCGAGGACCTCGCGAAAGCCCTGCGCGAGTTCTACAAGCAGGGCGACCTGAAGGGTCTCGTGCTCGACGTCCGCTCGGATCCGGGCGGGCTCCTCAACCAGGCGGTGGCCGTGTCCGCGGCGTTCCTGCCGAAGGACGCGCTCGTCGTCTACACCGACGGCCGCACGCCGGACGCGCGCATGCGTCTCACCGCGAGCCGCGACAACTACCAGCGCCGCGGCGAGGACTGGCTGCGCGACCTGCCTCCTGCGGTGAAGAAGGTGCCGATGGTCGTGCTCGTCGACAGCGGCACGGCGTCGGCGTCCGAGATCGTCGCGGGCGCGCTGCAGGACCACAAGCGCGCGATCGTCATGGGCGCGCAGACCTTCGGCAAGGGTTCGGTGCAGACGATCCTGCCGATCGGCGCGACCGCGGGCCTCAAGCTCACGACCGCGCGCTACTACACGCCGTCGGGGCGTTCGATCCAGGCGAAGGGCATCGAGCCGGACATCGCGATCGACGACGGCCGCGACACCGGCAACCGCATCCGCGAGGCGAACCTCGAACACCATCTCGAGACGCCGCGCGCGGGCGGCGCCGGCACCACCGGCGCGTCGCCGAGCGGCGCGAGCGCGCCCGCCTCGACCGCTCCGGCGCCCGCGGTTCCGGCCAAGCCCGCCGCGAAGCCCACGGTGTCCGCGCCGCCGCTGCCGCGCTTCGAGTTCGGCTCCGCCGAGGATTTCCAGCTCAAGCAGGCGATGAACCAGCTGAAGGGCGAGCCGATCGTGGCGTCGATCCGCTCGGTCGCCGCCGCGAACACCGTGCCCTCGGTCGTCGCACCCGCGAAGTAGCGCGCAACGCCGTCCTCCCGCGACGAACGCCCGGCCCTGCGCCGGGCGTTCCCGTTTCATGCGCCGTTCGCGCGCCCCGTGCGGACCTGCGCGTACCATGGCGCGCATGGACGATGGAGAACTCCTCCGCTACAGCCGCCACCTCCTGCTGAACGAACTCGGACCGGAGGCGCAGGACCGCTTCGCGGCGGCACATGCACTCGTCGTCGGTGTCGGCGGCCTCGGGAATCCGGCCGCGCAGTTCCTCGCGAGCGCCGGCGTCGGGCGGCTGACGCTGGTCGACGCCGACCAGGTCGACCTCACCAACCTGCAGCGCCAGATCCTGTTCGCGCTGGACGACGTCGGCACGGCGAAGGTCGACGCCGCCGCGCGCCGCCTCGCGGCGATCAACCCGGGGCCCGAGATCGTGCCCGTAACCCGCCGGGTGGCGGCGGAAGAACTGAAATCGCTCGTCGCCGTCGCGGATGTCGTGCTCGACTGCACCGACAACTTCGCGACGCGCCATGCGATCAACCGTGCATGCGTCGAGGCGCGGGTGCCGCTCGTGTCGGGCGCGGCGATCCGCTTCGACGGCCAGGTGGCGGTGTTCGACGCCCGGGATCGCGAGTCACCCTGCTACCACTGCCTGTTCGGCGAGGGCGAGGACCTCGAGGAAGTGCGCTGCGCCACCATGGGCGTGTTCGCGCCGCTCGTCGGCGTCGTCGGCGCGATGCAGGCGGGCGAGGCGCTGAAACTCCTGTCGGGCGCGGGCACCACGCTCGCGGGGCGCCTCCTGCTCTTCGACGCGCTCTCGGCATCCTGGCGCGAGTTGCGCGTGCCGCGCGATCCGGCCTGCCCGGTGTGCGCCGCGCATTCTCCGTAGGTTCGGCTTCAGCCGAACGCCTTTCGCATCGACTCAGCGAACCCCGTCGGGCTGAAGCCCGACCCACAAGACCGAAGCCCGACCCACAAGACCTCCGACGCCTCTTGCATGTGGGTTCGGCTTCAGCCGAACGCCTTTCGCATCGACTCAGCGAACCCCGTCGGGCTGAAGCCCGACCCACAAGACCTCCGACGCCTCTTGCATGTGGGTTCGGCTTCAGCCGAACGCCTTTCGCATCGACTCAGCGAACCCCGTCGGGCTGAAGCCCGACCCACAAGACCGAAGCCCGACCCACAAGACCTCCGACGCCTCTTGCCCGGTTCGGCTTCAGCCGAACGCCTTTCGCATCGACTCAGCGCGAACCCCGTCGATAGGTGACCCACAAGACCTCCGACGCCTCTTGCATGTGGGTTCGGCGTCAGCCGAACGCCTTTCGCATCGACTCAGCGAACCCCGTCGGGCTGAAGCCCGACCCACAAGACCTCCGACGCCTCTTGCATGTGGGTTCGGCGTCAGCCGAACGCCTTTCGCATCGACTCAGCGAACCCCGTCGGGCTGAGGCCCGACCCACGCCTGCCTCCGACGCCTCTTGCGCCGTGGGTTCGGCTGCGGCCGAGCCGAACGCCTTTCGCATCGACTCAGCGAACCCCGTCGGCCAAGCCCGACCCACGCGACCGAAGCCCGACCCACAAGACCTCCGACGCCTCTTGCATGCGGGTTCGGCTTCAGCCGAACGCCTTTCGCATCGACTCAGCGAACCCCGTCGGGCTGAAGCCCGACCCACAAGACCGAAGCCCGACCCACAAGACCTCCGACGCCTCTTGCATGTGGGTTCGGCTTCAGCCGAACGCCTTTCGCATCGACTCAGCGAACCCGGTCGGGCTGAAGCCCGACCCACAAGACCGAAGCCCGACCCACAAGACCTCCGACGCCTCTTGCATGTGGGTTCGGCTTCAGCCGAACGCCTTTCGCATCGACTCAGCGAACCCCGGTCGGGCTGAAGCCCGACCTACAGGCTCCAGGCGACGGCATCCGATCCGCCGCCACCGGAAACGCCGCCGCTTCTGTCCTCTGTCCTCTGTCCTCTGACTCCTGTCAGGGCAGAAAACGCGCCTCCTTCGCCCTCGCGACGAGCTTCGCGCAGGCCGAGGGCTCATCGAGCGAGAGCGCATCCTCGAGGGCTCCGGTCTCGATCGCCCGAGCCGCGGCACGGCTGCCGGCATCGCGATTCAACCCCTCGATCATCGCGAGTTCGGCCCTGCGGCACGCGAGACCCGTGGCCTCGAGCGCATTGCGCTCCGCGGCGAGCCGCGCCCGCGCGGCGGGGTCGTCGGTCCAACTCCACAGGATGGCGAGGCCGACCCGGCGCGCCTCGAAGGTGTCCGCGCGATCGGCCATCGTGCGGGCGACCTGGCGGCACGCGTCACCGGCGTCGGGTGTCATGCCCGGCGCATCGCGGCGGCACACGAGCGCGGACTCCACAGTGGCGATGTCGGCGCGCGCCGCGCCGATCGCCACGGCCGCGAACGGCGCTTCCGGCTCCGCCGCGATCGCGGGAATGCCGGCGAGCACGCGCCAGACCGCGGCGCCACCGCGCGCGCGGTACGAATCGAAACGCGGGAGGCCGGCCGCGTGGGCGAGGTGCTCGCGCATGCCGGCGAGGTCGCCGCGCCCTCGCGCGCGCTCGGCGAGCAGCATGCGCGGACGCGCGTTGGTCGCGTCGCGCGCGGCCCAGCGCGAGATCGGATCGAGCGCCGCGCACTCCGCCCAGGTGGGAATCGCCCGCAGCATGCACGCGTCGGCGAGGCTCGCGAGGAACAGGATCTCGGCGGGCTCTCGGCGGTACGCCTCGGCGTAGTCGGCGATGCGCGCGGCGGGATCCATCGTCACCTGCAGGCCGCGCACGAAGTGCGCATCCGCGCTGTCCGCCGATGCGGCGCGCTCGCGCAGCGCCTGGTCGATCCGTTCGAACGCCGCTTCGGGGAGCGAAGGAATTCGCGGCCCGTCGGGCACGATCGCGGTCTGCGCGAACGCCGCGCCGCACACCGCCACGACGACGCCCGCGATGGATCGACCGACGCGCACGGCGCAAGTCAGTCGAACAGGAACTTGCGCTGGCCTTCCCATCCGTCCTGCGGCAGGCGCTTGAACCCGCTCTTCGCGTAGAGCTGCCAGCGCCCCATCACGAACGCGAACAGCGCGGCGGCGTCCGCCGAGGGGTCGCCGTGCCAGGCGTTCGCCATCTGCGCGGTGCGCAGCGACTGGCGCAGCGTCGCCTCGAGCCGGTCGTAGAGCTGGTTCATGCGCGCCTGCAGGCGGTCGTCCTCGCTCACGAGGGCGTCGCCGATCAGCACGCGCGTCATGCCCGGATTCTTCTGGGCGAACCCGAGCAAGAGCGACACGATCTGCTCGGCCTGCGCGACGCCGTCGGGTTCGGTCGACTGCACCTTGTTCGCGAGCGTGGAGACGGTGGTCTCGACGAACTCGATCAATCCCTCGAACATCTGCGCCTTGCTCGCGAAGTGCCGGTAGAGCGCGGCTTCCGAGACGTCGAGCTTCGCCGCGAGCGCGGCGGTCGTCACCCGCTCGCCGCGCGGGTTCTCGAGCATCGCCGCCAGCGCCTGCAGGATCTGCAGCCGCCGCTCGCCGGGTTTCGCGGCCATCGGCGCGCTCCTCAGGCCGGAGGATCGTCGGCGCGGATCATCGTGCCGACGCCCTCGTTGGTGAGCACTTCGAGCAGCAGCGCATGCTCGACGCGTCCGTCGATCACGTGCGAACTCCGCACGCCGTTCTTCACGGCGTCGAGCGCCGAGCCGATCTTCGGGAGCATGCCGCCGTGGATCGTGCCGTCGGCGAACAGCCGGTCGATCTCGCTCGCGGTGAGACCGGTCAGGAGCCTGCCGTCGCGGTCGAGCACGCCGGCGGTGTTGGTCATCAGCACGAGTTTCTCGGCGCCGAGCGTCTCGGCGAGCTTGCCGGCGACGAGGTCCGCGTTGATGTTGTACGCCTCGCCCGACGCGCCGACGCCGATCGGCGCCACGACCGGGATGAAGTCTCGCGTGTCGAGCAGCGCGATCAGCTCCGGATCGATGCGCTCGATCTCGCCGACGAAACCGATGTCGACGTCGGCGCCCGAGTCGCCGTCGCGCAGCATCATCTTGCTCGCGCGGATGAAGGCGCCGTCCTGCCCGGTCAGCCCGACCGCCTTGCCGCCGTGCTGGTTGATGAGGCCGACGATCTCCTGGTTGAGCTCGCCCAGCACCATCTCGACGACGTTCATGACCTTCGCGTCGGTGACGCGCATTCCCTGGCGGAACTCGCTCGCGATGCCCATCGTCTTCAGGAGGTCGCCGATCTGCGGCCCGCCGCCGTGCACGATGACCGGGTTCATGCCGACGAGCTTCAGCATCACGACGTCGCGCGCGAAGCCGGCCTTGAGACGCGGCTCGGTCATCGCGTTGCCGCCGTACTTGACGACGATCGTGCGGTCGTGGAACCGGCGGATGTAGGGCAGCGCCTCGGCGAGGATCTGCGCCTTCTGAGCGGCGGAGACGGGATCGAGCGACATGGCCTGGCGCGAGGAGGAGCGGCGATTGTACCGGAACCCGGCGGCGGCCCGCGCGGGATCGCGGAAATCGTTTCCCGCCGGTGCTTCGGCGGCGAGTGAGCGCTGACGGCGACACCGCCCGCCCGCCAAAGTTTGCTATCGTTGCGCGCATGGCTAGCCCGCTCCCGGACGCCGTCCCGCTGGCCGAGATCTCGCGCGTGCTCGTCACGAAGTTGCGCCACCACGGCGACGTGCTGCTCGCCTCGCCCGTGTTCTCGACGCTGAAAGCCGTCGCGCCGCACGCCGACATCGACGCGCTCGTCTACCGCGACACCGCGCCGATGCTCGAAGGCCATCCGGCGATCGCGAGACTCCACACGATCGACCGCGCGTGGAAGCGCGACGGACCGCTCGAGCGCCTCGCGAAGGAGCGCGCCCTCGCTCGCGAACTCGCCGGGCGGGGCTACCAGTTGCTGGTGCACCTGACCGAGCATCCCCGCGGCATCGCGCTGGCGCGGCGCCTGAGGCCGCGCTACGCGGTCACGACCGAACGCGGCCCCGAGCGCGGATCCGCCTGGCTGTGGAAGCGCTACTTCACGCACTTCTACAAGGTCCCTCGCGGCACCGAGCGGGCGATGGTCGAGCAGAATCTCGACGCGCTCCGGCGCCTCGGGATCGACCCGCCCGACGACCTGCGGCGTCTCGTGCTCGTCCCCGGACCCGAGGCGGACGCGCGCGTCGAGGCGAGGCTCGCCGCCGCATCGCTCGCGCATCACGGCTACGTTCACGTCCATCCGGGCTCGCGCTGGTTCTTCAAGTGCTGGCCCGCCGCGAACGTCGCCGCGCTCGTCGGGCGCATCGTCGCCGACGGCATGCCGGTCGTGCTCACCGCTTCGCCCGACCCGCGCGAACGGGAGATGCTCGACGCCGTCCTCGCCGCGCTCGCTCCGGCGACGCGCGCGCGGGTCCTCGACCTGGGCGGGGAACTCTCGCTGCGCGAGCTCGCCGCGCTCGCCGCGCGCGCCAAGCTGTTCGTCGGCGTCGATTCCGCGCCGATGCACATCGCCTCGGCCGTCGGCACGCCGGTCGTGGCGGCATTCGGCCCGACCTCCGAGGTCGCGTGGGGCCCATGGCGGGTGCCGCATCGCGCCGTCGTGTCGGCGCATCCCTGCCGTCCCTGCGGACAGGACGGCTGCGGCGGCAGCAAGGTCTCGGAGTGCCTCACCACGCTGCCGGTCGAGCGCATGCACGGCGCGATCGTCGAGCTCCTGGCATCGACCTCCGACCGGAGCCGGGCGTGAGGCTCGCGGTCATCCGTCAGCGCTACACGCCCTGGGGCGGGGCGGAGCGCTTCGTCGAGAACGCGCTCGAGGCACTGCTCGAGCGCGGGGTCGCGATCTCGCTCTACACGCGCGAGTGGCCGCAGACGCGCCTCAAGCTGATCGAGCCCACGATCGTCGACCCGTTCCACGTCGGGCGCCTGTGGCGCGACGCAAGCTTCGCGCGCGAGGTGGGCCGTGCGATCGGGGCCGCGAAGGCGGACCTCGTGCAGTCGCACGAGCGCATGACCTGCTGCGACGTGTTCCGCGCCGGGGACGGCGTGCACGCGGCCTACCTCGACGAACGCCTCGCGGCCGCCGGCCCGCTCGAACGCCTCGCGATCCGCGCGAGTCCGTACCACCGCTACGTGCTCGACGCGGAGCGCCGCCTGTTCGCGAGCCCGTGGCTCGCGGCGGTGATCTGCAACTCGACGATGGTGCGCGACGAGATCCGCGAGCGGTTCGGCTATCCGCTGGAGAAGCTGCACGTCATCCGCAACGCCGTCGACGGCAACGCGTTCCACCCGGGCCTTCGCGCGGAGGGCGAGCGCGTGCGCGCCGTGCACCGCATTCCGGCGGGCCACACGGTGTTCCTGCTGGTGGGTTCCGGCTACGGGCGCAAGGGCGTCGCGGCGGCCATCCGCGCCACCGCGTCGCTGCCGGACACCGCGCACCTCGTCGTCGTCGGCCACGAGGCCCATCCGCGGCGCTACGCGCGGCTCGCGCGCGCGCTGTCGCTCTCGGGGCGCGTGCACATCGCCGGCCCGCAGACCGACCCGCGCCCGTATTTCGGTGCGGCGGACGTCTTCGTGCTGCCGACGCTCTACGACCCCTGTCCCAACGCCGCCCTCGAGGCGATGGCCTGCGCGCTGCCGGTCGTCACGAGCACGAAGAGCGGCGTCGCGGACCTCCTCGCGCAGCACGACGCGGGGCGCGTCTGCCCGTCGCAGGACGTCGCCGCGCTCGCCGCGCACATGACCGAATGCCTCGACCCGGCCGTGCGCGAGCGCCTGGGCGCGAACGCGCGGCGCGCGGTCGAGCCGCTGACGCCCGAGGCGATGACGCTCGAACTCGTGCTCCTGTACCGCGAACTGCTCGCGGCGAGCGCGGCGCGCCGCAAGGGCGCGTCTTCGCCGCCGCCCTCGGCGTCGGCCGGGTGAGCGCGCCGCGCTATACTGCGCGACCGCCGCGACGGCGCGTCCGCGCCCGTTCCGCCCGCCCCACCGCCCGCCTCGACCGCAGCGCCCGATGACGGGAACCTCCCTCTACCGCCGGCTCCTCGGGTTCGTCCGCCCCTACTGGTGGACCTTCGCGCTCGCGATCGTCGGCATGGTCGCCGTCGCCGCGGGCGACCTCCTGATGGCGTGGCTGGTGATCCCGGTGGTCCAGAACTTCCAGTCGCCCGATCCGGAACGCACGCGCTGGCTGCCGCTCGTGATCGTCGGCGTGTTCGCGCTGCGCGGCGCGGGGTCGTACGTGTCCGAGTACGGCATGGCCTACACCGGGAACCGCGTCGTGTTCGACCTGCGGCGCAGGCTGATCGACAAGCTGCTCGCGCTGCCGACGCCGTTCTACGACCAGACCGCGGCGGGCGTCGTCCAGTCGAAGGTCACGTTCGACGCGCACCAGCTCGCGAACGCCGCGTCGGGAACGATCACCACCGCGGTGCGCTCGACGCTCACGATCGTCGCGAGCTTCGGCTGGCTCATGTGGCTCAACTGGCGCCTGACGCTCCTCACCTTCGTCATCCTGCCGGTGGTCGGCGTCACCATCCGCTACTTCAGCCGGCGCCTGCGGCGCATCGCGCGCGACATCCAGGCGCGCACCGGCAGCATGACCCACGTGCTCGAGGAGCTGATCGGCGGCCACCGGATCGTGCGCATCTTCGGCGGCGAGACCTGGGAGCGCGACCGGGCGGTGAAGGCGGCGAATGCGCTGCGGGTGTCGATGACCCGGCAATCCGCGGCGAGCGCCGCGAGTTCCCCGATCACGCAGGGCCTCGCGGCGGTGGCGGTGGGTCTCATCGTCTGGGCCGCGCTCGCGCAGAGCCAGGACGGCCGCCTCGACCTCCCGACGTTCACCTCCTACGTCGTGGCGCTGATCACGCTGCTCGAGCGGTTGAAGGCGCTGTCGGGCATCAACGCCGCGATCCAGCGCGGCCTCGCGGCCGCCGAGAGCATCTTCGGCCTGCTCGACCGCGAGGACGAGCCCGACCACGGCACCGTCGCGCTCGACCGGGTGCGCGGCGAGATCCGCTGCGAGCGCGTCTCGCTGCGCTACCTCGGCACCGAACGCGACGCGCTGGCGGACGTCTCGCTCACGATCGCGCCCGGCGAGACCGTGGCGCTCGTCGGCGCGTCGGGGAGCGGCAAGACCTCGCTCGTGAACCTCGTCCCGCGCTTCTACGAGCCGTCGTCGGGGCGCCTCTTCGTCGACGGACACGACGTCACGACGCTGACGCTCGCGAGCCTGCGGCGCCACATCGCGATGGTCGCGCAGGACGTCCTGCTGTTCGACGACACGATCCGCGCCAACATCGCCTACGGCGCGATGGCGGGAGCCGACGACGCCGCGGTCGAGCACGCCGCGGCCGCGGCGCACGCGCTGGAGTTCATCCGCGCGCTGCCGCAGGGCTTCGAGACGCCGGTCGGCGAGCAGGGCGTCCGCCTCTCGGGCGGGCAGCGCCAGCGCATCGCGATCGCGCGGGCGATCCTCAAGGACGCGCCGATCCTGATCCTCGACGAGGCGACGAGCGCCCTCGACAGCGCGTCCGAGCGGCAGGTCCAGGCGGCGCTCGACACGCTGATGCGCGGACGCACGACGATCGTCATCGCGCACCGGCTCTCCACGATCGAGCACGCGCACCGCATCGTCGTGCTCGACCGCGGCCGCGTCGTCGAAGAGGGCACCCACGCCGAGCTGATCGCGCGCGACGGCCCCTACGCGCGGCTCCATCGGATCCAGTTCGCCACCGCCGGCGGATGAGTCCTGCGCTGTCGATCGCCCACACCGAGGCCTCGATGGGCTGGGGCGGGCAGGAGATCCGCGTCCTCACCGAGGCGCGCGGGTTCCTCGACCGCGGCCACCGCGTCGTGCTCTACGCGGCGCGCGGCGCGCGCATCGCCGCGGAAGCGCCCTCGTTCGGCGTGCCGCACGTCGCGCTGCCGATCGGCGCGAAGCGCCCCTCCGGCGTGCTGGCGCTCGCGCGCGCGCTCCGCTCGGAACGCCCCGACGTCGTCAACACGCACAGTTCGACCGACAGCTGGCTCGCCGCGATCGCGTGCCGCTTCGTGCGCCCGACGCCGGCGATCGTGCGCACGCGCCACGTGTCGGTGCCGGTGCCGAGGGACCCGGCGACGCGCTGGCTCTACGGGAAGGCGACCGCACGCGTCGTGACCACCGGCGACGCGCTCGCCCGCCAGCTCGTCCGCGACAACGGGCTCGACCCCGCGCGCGTCGAGTCCGTCCCGACCGGCATCGACTTCGCGCGCTTCGGATCGATCACGCGCGACGCAGCGCGACGCGCGCTCGGCCTGCCGATGGACGCGCGGATCGTCGGGATCGTCGCGACGCTGCGAAGCTGGAAGGGCCATCGCCACCTGCTCGACGCGATGGCC
This sequence comes from Burkholderiales bacterium, assembly GCA_015075645.1. Taxonomy (NCBI): domain Bacteria; kingdom Pseudomonadati; phylum Pseudomonadota; class Betaproteobacteria; order Burkholderiales; species Burkholderiales bacterium. The sequence goes on from JABTUF010000006.1 coordinate 87,107, forward strand.
CGCCTCGCCGATCCCCGCGCGATGCTCGCGATCGTCGGCGACGGGCCGCAGCGCGACGCCCTCGAACGCCGGGTCGACGACCTCGGCCTTGGCGCGCGCGTGCGCTTCGCCGGGCACGAGCGCGACGTGGCGCCGTGGTTCGCGGCGTTCGACGTCTTCGTGCTGCCGTCGACCGCGAACGAAGGCGTGCCGCAGGCGCTGCTGCAGGCGATGGCCTCCGGCATCCCCTGCGTGACCACCGATGCCGGCGCGATTCCCGAGGTCGCGCGCGACGGGGTCACCGCGCGGGTCGTCCGGCCCGGAGATCCCGTCGCGCTCGGGGCGGCCATCGATCGCACGCTCGCCGATCCGGCGGCGGCCGCGCGACTCGCCGCCGCGGCGCGCGAGGCCGTCGTCCCGGCGTTCGCGCTCGGCACGATGCTCGACCGGATGGAGATCGCGTTCCGCCGCGCGATCGAGGACGCGAGGCGATGAGCGCGGGCTCGGCGCGATCGCGCTTCGGCATCCGCGTGCGCGTGATCGCGCGCGCGCTGCGCGACCGGCCCGCCCGCCGGAGACCGCCGGCCGATCCGCGCCGCATCCTGATCGCGCACCACCTGCTCCTCGGCGACACGCTGATGGTGTCCGCGCTGGTCGCGAAGCTGCGCGCCAACCACCCGCAGGCCGACATCGCGATGACGGTGCCGCGCGCGTTCGCGCCGCTGTACGTGGCCCGTCCGTGGGGTCTGCGCGTGCTGCCCTGGGACACGCGCGACGTGCCACAGGCGCTGTTCGACGAGGCGCCGTTCGACCTCGCGTTCGTGCCCGGCGACAACCGGCACGGCTGGCTCGCCGCCGCGATGCGCGCACGCTGGATCGTCGCGTTCGCGGGCGACCGCCCGGTGTCGAAGAACTGGCCGATCGACCGGCTGGTGCCCTACCCCGGGGACCCGGGCTCCTGGGGCGACATGGTCGCGCGCCTCGCGGAGGGCCACCCGCCGCCCCCCTACGCGCCGTCGCAGTGGCCCGCCGGCCCCTCGACGCCGTTCGACCTGCCGCGTCACGCATACGCTGTCCTGCACGTCGGCGCGTCGACGCCGCTCAAGCAATGGCAAGGCGAGCGCTGGCTCGAGATCGCCGCGCGCCTCGCGATGCGCGGCATCGAGCCGGTGTGGTCGGCGGGAAGCGCCGAGGCGGATCTCGTGCGCCTCGCCGACCGCCGGGCGCGTTACCGCAGCTACGCGGGCGCGCTCGACCTCGCGCAGATGCGCGCGCTGCTCGACCGCGCGCGGCTCGTCGTCTCGCCGGACACCGGCGTCGCGCACCTCGCGCGCATCGCCGGCGCGCCGTCGGTCACGCTCTTCGGTCCCGGATCCGCGACGATCACCGGCCCGGGGCGCTTCCACGCGGCGACCCCGTGGCGGGCGGTGACGGTGGATCCGTTTCCCTGCCGCAACCAGCACGTGCTGTTCCGCCGGGAGATTCCCTGGGTGACACGCTGCGGCCGCACGACCGCCGAGTGCGCGCATCCGCGCTGCATGGACGCGATCGACGTCGACGCCGTCGCCGCGGCGGTCGACGACGTGCTCTCGCGACCGGATCCGCGGGGCGCGATGCGATGAGCCTCGCGCGCCATTGGCGCACGCTGCGCGACCGCGTCGCGGGCGACCCGTTCGAACGCGCGCTCGCCCGTGCGGCGCACGAGCGTCGCGACCGCATCGTGTTCTACTGGAACCGGGGGCTCGGCGACATCGCGCTCGGCCTCGCCCCGATGTTCGCGCGCGCGGCGGAGCGCCTGCCCGGCGCGGCGATCGAGGTGATCACGCGCGCCGACCTCGAGGAGACGTTCCGGCTCACACGCGCGTCGCGCATCCACGTGGTGCCCGGGCTCGCCCGCGAGGAGGGCATCGGCGCGGCGACGGCCTGTGCGCGCCTTCCGCTCGATCCGCGCGAAGGCGCCGTCGCGATCGACGCCCCCGACCCGACGCGGTGGCTCGCCGCCGCGGGCCGACGCGCCGCGCCGCCGAGGCTCGCGTGGCGGGGCGAGTTCGATGCGCTCGCCGTCCCGCTCGCCGATCCCGGCGATCGCCGACCCTGGATCGCGGTGCACGCGAACACCGAGACCGGGCGGCACTACCGCTACGTCAAGGACTGGCCGGCCGAGCGCTGGCGCGAACTGTTCCGCGCGACCGCGAAGCGGCACGACGTCCGGTTCGTGCTGCTGGGCCTCCACCCCGAACCCGCGTTCGTCGGCGAGAACGTGCTCGACCTGCGCGGCCGCACCGCGTTCCTGCCGATGCTCGCCCTCGTGAAGACTCGCTGCGCCGCGCTCGTCGCGCCCGACGGCGGCGTGCTGAACGCCGTGTATTTCCTCGACGCGGACTTCCCGATCACCGTCGTCTCGCTGTGGTCGGACCCCGATCAGGGCATCCTCAAGGCTCGCGCGTCCTCGCCCAATCCGCGGCTCGTGCACGTCCCGCTCGTCGGCGAAGGCGAGGACGTCCGCGCGATCCCGCCCGCCGACGTGCTCGCGGCGCTCGAGGTCGCGCTCGCCACGCCCCGGAGCGCCGCATGACTCCCATGCTCGCGACCGACCGGCTGCGCGACGCGCTCGCCGTGCTCGCCGCGACCTACCTCGTGTTGCTGCAGACGAACCTGATGAACGCTCCGCGCTCGGTCGTGCTGGGCCTCATGGCGGTCGTCGCGCTCGCCGTCTTCGCGCGGGCGGACGCGCGCGCCGACGCCGCGCTCTCGGCGGGCGCGCGGGCGCTCGCCGCCGCGTTCCTCGCCTGCGCCGCGTGGTCCGTCGCCTCGCTCGCCTGGACGGTCGATCGCGAACTCACGCTGACCGAACTGCGCGCGGACGTCGTGCTCACCTCCGTGGGCAGCGCCGCGATCCTCCTCTGCGTGCGCGAGACCGTCGCGTTCCGGCGCATCGTCACGGCGATCCTGGCGTCCTTCGCGCTCCTCGCCTGCGCCGCGGTCGGACTCGGGTTCGCGTCGGATCCCTGGAACGACAAGCTGATGCACCACGGCGCGGGCACCTGGTCGACCCATCTGGTGATCATCGCGCCGCTCGTCCTCCTCGTACGCGCGCCCGAGCCCGCCGGCTGGGGCCGCGGGCGGACCACGGGCCTCGCCGTGGTCGCGCTCGCCTGCCTCGTGCTCGCCGGCGCGCGGTCGAGCGAGAACCGGATGGTGTGGCCCGCGCTCTTCGCCTCACTCGCCGTCGTCGGCATCGCGCTCGCGCTTCGCGATCGCGGGTCCCGGCTCACGAACGGCGGACGCGCGCGCACCGTGCTCGTGTTCGTCGCGCTCGGCGTCCTGATGGCGCTGGCGTTCGTCGAGGCCGCGTCGCGCAAGGCCGATTCGCTCCTCCCGGCGCCGGTGACGATCGAGCGCTCGGTCTCCGGCGATCCGCGTCTCGCGATCTGGCCGCTCGCCCGCGAGAAGATCGGCGAGCGGCCCTGGCTCGGCCACGGCTTCGGCAAGGAGATCCTCGGCCGGGAGTTCGCCGCGAAGCTCGGCGACGCCACGCTCACCCACGCGCACGACGTGTTCCTCTCCGTGCTGATGCAGACCGGCGCGGTCGGCCTCGCGCTGTTCCTCGCGTTGCTCGCGGCCACCGCGTGGCGCTTCGTGGGCTATGCGCGCTCGGGCGACGACGCGCTCGCGCGGGTCGGCGTCGCCGGTCTCGCGATCGTGGCCGGCGTCCTCGTCAAGAACGTCACCGACGACTTCTTCGTCCGCAGCAACCTGAGGTTCCTGTGGGGCATAGTCGCGCTCTTCCTGGCGTTCGGCGAACACCGGCTGCGCGAGGTCTCGCGGCGGCCGTAGCGCAACAGCGCCGAGCGGCGCGCCTCAGCGACGGCGCGGCGCCCGCAACGGCGTCGGCGCGCGCGCGCCCGCTTCGCCGGGCAGCGGGGCGGGCATCGGCTTCACCGGCGCGCCGGCCGGCGGCGCGTATTCGGGAATCCACGCCTGCAGCCGGGCGCGGACTTCCGCATCGGGGGCCGCGCGGTCGCGCTCGCACAGCGCGATCATCTGGCCGACCGCGTCGCCCCTGGCGGGCCGCACGTTCGCGATGAAGAGCTTGGGATGCGGCGTCGGCCCGGTCGCCTCCTCGGAGGCGAGCGGCTCCTCGAACAGCTTCTCGCCGGGGCGCAGGCCCGTGAACACGATCGGGATGCGGTCGGGATCCGCGCCCGAGAGCCGGATCATGTCGCGCGCCAGGTCGAGGATGCGCACCGGGTCGCCCATGTCCAGCACGAGGATCTCGCCGTGCTTCCCCATGAAGCCGGCCTGCATCAGCAACTGGGTCGCTTCCGAGAGCGACATGAAGAAGCGCGTGATGTCCGGATGGGTGACCGTGACCGGGCCGCCGCGCGCGATCTGCTCGCGGAACCGCGGGATGACGCTGCCGGCGCTGCCGAACACGTTGCCGAAGCGCACCACGACGAACGCCGTGCGCCCGCGCTGCAGCGTCTCGCAGGCGATCTCGGCCAGTCGCTTCGACGCGCCCATCACCGAGGTCGGGTTCACCGCCTTGTCGGTCGACACCAGCACGAACTTCTCGACCTTCGCCTCGACCGCGGCGCGCGCGAGGACGTAGGTGCCGTAGGCGTTGTTGCGCACCGCCTGCCACGCGTTCTGCTCCTCCATCAGCGGGACGTGCTTGTACGCCGCCGCGTGGAACACGACGTCGGGCTTCTCGCGCGCGAGCACGTCCAAGACGAGCGCCGCATGCTTCACGTCGCCGACCACGCTCGAGACCGCGAGCTGGGTGAAATCGTCGCCCAGCGCGGTGCGGATCTCGTAGAGCGCGGCCTCCGAGATGTCGAACATCACGAGGCGCGCGGGCCGGAACTTCGCGATCTGGCGGCACAGTTCGGCGCCGATCGACCCGCCTGCGCCGGTCACCATCACGACGCGGTTGCCGAGCCACTCGGCGAGACCGGCGCCGTCGAGGACGACCGGGTCGCGTCCGAGCAGATCGTCGAGTTCGATGGTGCGTATCGTCGTGAGCGCCTGGTTGCCGTTGATCAGTTCCTCGTAGGAGGGCACGGTCAGCGCTTCGAGGCCGTGCTGGGCGCACAACTCCGCCGCGCGGCGGCGCACCGCATGGTGCGCGGACGGCAGCGCGACGATCACCTTGCGGACGTCGTAGCGGCGCGCCCATGCCGGCAATTCCGCGATCGGCCCCACGACCGACACGTTGCGGATCTGGCCGTGGATCTTGCGCGGATCGTCGTCGAGCAGGCCGACGACGCGCCACTGGCGGCTCCGCGAGAGTTCGGCGGTGAGCCGCGCGCCGGCTTCGCCCGCGCCGACCACGAGCACCGGTTCGCCCAGCGCGGCGAGCGGGCTGTACAGCCGATGCTCCTTCCAGATCCGGTAGGCGAACCGGTTGCCGGCCATCAGGAAGATCAGCACCAGCGGATAGAGCACGAGGACGCTGCGCGGCACCGACGCCTGCATCTGCAGCATCACGATCACGAGCGGGATCAGGATCGCGCCCAGACCCGCCGACAGCACGATGCGGTGGAGGTCCACGAGCGACGCGAAGCGCCACAGTCCCCGATACAGGCCGAAGCCCAGGAAGATCGCCGCCTGCAGCGGCAGGATCCACGCGAGCGACGCGACCAGGTCCGCCACCTGGGCGTCGGGGACGTCGAAATTGAAGCGTACGCCGTAGAGCAGGCTCCAGGCGATGCCCGCCGCGCACAGGTCGTGGGCGAACGCCAGCGCCGCCCGCCAGTTGATGTTCAAGGCGAATTCATCCGGGAAACGGGACATGATAATCAATGCGGGCGAAGACCGCAGCGATGATCGCGGTCCACACAGCGACCAGCGCCCAGCCCGCGGCGGGCGCGACCGCCGCGCAGGCCACCGCGCTCGCGGCGCATCCGAGCATCAGGCCGCCGTAGACGCGAAGGGTTCCCCGGTGGCCGGCGCCCATGCGCACCAGGCGCTGGTAGTAGTGCGATCGATGGGGCTCCCACACCCGCTCGCCACGGAGCAGGCGGCGCAGCAGCGTGACGGTGGCGTCCGCGAGGAACGGCAGGAACACCAGCACCGGGAACCAGGCGGGCCAGGCGCCGCCTGCGCTTCCCGCGATGCCGACGGCCCCGGCGAGGAATCCGAGCGGCACCGAACCCGCGTCGCCCAGGAACAGACGCGCGGGCGGCAGGTTTCGCGCGAGGAACGGCACGACGGCGCAGACGAGCGCGACCCAGGGCAGCGAGGGTGCGCCTGCGAGCGCGGACGCCGCCGCGTAGGCGCCGAACCCGCAGACGGCCATCGTTCCGGCGAGACCGTCGCTGCCGTCCATGAAGTTGAAAAAGTTCGTCACAGCGACGAGGACGAACGTCGCGGCCGCGATCGTCGCGTTGCCCCATCCGAGCGACGGGCCCATCGCAACAGCCAGCGCAACGGCGCAAACCGCCTGCACGACGAGACGAACCAGCGCCCCGACGCCGCGGTAGTCGTCGACGAGCGAGAGGCAGAAGAGTACGGCCACGGTCGCCAGCAACGAAGCGGTCGCCGCCTCGGGAATGCCCGCGAACGGCCCGGCGAACGGCAACGCGGCGGCCCAACCGCCGAAGATCGCCCAGCCGCCGGCACGCGGCACCGGCCTCTCGTGCAGCGATCGCCGGTTCGGCCGGTCGCACGGCGCGATACCCGGATGGCGGACGAGCCACGCCACGACCAGCGCGGAGCACGATAGCGCCAGCGCCACGGCGATCACAGGGTCTCCGAGACGACTTCCGGGGGACGGCAAGGGGAAATCGACCTTCGCGACCCCGGTTTGCGCCCGGAACCGGCGGAACCGGCCCGGAAGCACGCAAAGTCCTTGGCTCCGGCGCCGGCTCGCCAGCGGGGTTCAGTCAATTTCATGTTTAACATCATACAATTACATGACCCAATTCGCCTCAATTCGAAATGAGGCACGCAAGCTCGCAGGCGATGCCATGTTGCTTTGGCACAACAGGCACCCGGCGTCCGGGATCGGCGCGGGGCGCTTCCTTGCTTCCGATTCCCCCCGTTTGGCACAATGGACCCAACTTCTCGACAGACCTGAGAAGGTTGCCATGGCCGGGAAACCGTTGCTTCCCGGCCGACTTTTTCCGATAGAGGAGAGCCTTCATGAACAAGAAGCTTGTTGCCCTCGCCGTCGCCGGGGTGCTGTCCGCTCCGCTGGCCGCGCAGGCGCAAACCGCGAACGTCACGCTCTACGGCCGCCTGAACCTCACGATGGAAGCGGTTCAGCTCGGGAGCTCGTCGCAGGAGAACTGGATCTACCGCGTGAGCTCGAACTCGTCGCGCTTCGGCATCAAGGGTACCGAGTCGCTCGGTGGCGGCCTGAACGTGATCTTCCAGATGGAGTCGTCGGCCAACGGCGACGCGGGCGGCGGCACGATCGCCGGCCGCGACACCTACATCGGCCTGCAGGGCGGCTGGGGTACGGTGAAGATCGGCAACTTCCTCGCCCCGTACGACGACATCCACCCGATCTTCGGCAACGTGCCCACGCTGACCACGTCGATCCTGTCGACCGCGGCCCTGTGGGCGAACGCTCCGACGTCGAAGGCGTTGGGCGGCTTCGATGCGCGCCTGGGCAACTCGGTGCGCTACGACTCGCCGAATTTCTCCGGCTTCACCGGCAGCATCCAGGCGACGACGTTCGAGAACACGTCGCACGGGATGGTCTACAGCATGGGCGGCTACTACAACGCCGGCCCGCTGCAGGTCGGCCTCGCCTGGGAACACAACCAGGGCGCGCGCGCTCCCGGCCTCAAGGACGACGCGATCTCGATCGCCGGCGGCTGGAACTTCGGCATCGCGCGGGTCGCGGGCGTGTACGAGCGCCTCGACTACGATGCGGCCTCGGGCGGCAACCTGAAGCGCGACTTCTACGGCATCTCGGGCACGTTCAACCTCGGCCCGGGCCAACTGTACGCGGCGTGGATGCGCGCGGAAGAAGGCAAGGGCAGCGCGGCGGACGGCACGCAGATCGCCGGTACGGTCAAGGGCAACGACACGGGCGCCGACGAGTACTCCGTCAGCTACACCTACCCGCTGTCGAAGCGCACGCTGACCTACGTCGGTTACGTCCGCGTCGACAACGACAACAACGCCCGCTACACCTTCAACATCAACCCGCTGAACCAGTCGTCGGTCACCGGCGGTCTGGCGATGCAGGGCAAGCCGCAAGGCGTCGTGGCCGGCATCGTCCACTTCTTCTGAGAAGCGCGACGAGCCTGACACCGCAAGCATCGGACGGGCGCCTTCGGGCGCCCGTTTTTTTCGCCCCTACCGAACTTCGATCCGGCATCGGCGCTCAATGCGCCGCCACCGGAAACGCCACCGCCCCTGACAACTGACAACTGTTAACTGACAACTGCGTTACCCTCGCCCCATGCCTCCGCCGCTCCCGCTCCCGCCGCCGCATGCGCTGATCGTGGCCTTCGACCGGGCGCTCCGCACGCTCGCGGGCGTGGCGAACGCGTCGCGTCCCGCGCCGGGCGCGTCGCTGCCCGAGACCGCGCTCACCGACGAGGAACGCAGGCACGCCGCGGGACTGATGCGCGTCAACCACACCGGCGAGGTCTGCGCCCAGGCGCTCTACGCCGCGCAGGCGATCGTGGCGCGCGATCCCGGCATCCGCGAGCGTTTCGCGGCCGCCGCGCGCGACGAGGAGGACCATCTCGCGTGGACCGCCTCGCGTCTCGAGGAACTCGGCGATCGTCCGTCGCTCATGAATCCGCTCTGGTACGCCGGGTCGTTCGCGATCGGCGTGGCTGCCGGCCTCGCAGGCGATCGCGTCAATCTCGGATTCGTGGTCGAGACCGAGCGGCAGGTCGAGGAGCACCTGACCGGACACATGGACGCGCTCCCTCCCGCCGATGCGAAGAGCCGGGCGATCGTCGAGACGATGCGCGACGACGAGGCGCGCCACGGTGCGATGGCGCAGGCCGCGGGCGGCGTCGAACTGCCGCGCCCGGTACGCGGCGCGATGCGCCTCGCCGCCGATGCGATGAAGGCGATCGCGTACCGCGTCTGACGCCTCGCGCCGGCCCGCCGAAACCGGCGGATCACCCGAGCAGCAATCCGCCCTGCTCGCGCCTGCGCCACTCGCGGAGCGCCTTCAGGCGGGCCTCGCGAATCGCCTGCTCGATCGCTTCCGGCTGCGATGCGCGCGCGATCGCACCGGCATCGACGCCGCGCACGACCTCGAGCGCGCGTGCGAGCCACTCGCCGGGACGATCGCCGTCGCGCTCGCGTCCCGGGCGCGAATTGCGGTCCGCCAGCGAGGCCGCGCGCAGCCACGCGAGCCGTTCGGGCCGGCGCAGCGCGTCGGCGGCGACGATGAGGTCGATGAGCGTCGCCGGCCGCAGCGACTCCGCGCGGGCGACCTCGGCGTGGAACCGTGCGGCGAGGCGCGCGGCGTCGCGGCAGTCCGCCGGCACGCGCAGACGCTCCGACAGCCTCTCGGCGAGCCGGACGCTGCGCGCCCCGTGCGCGACGTGGCGCGGCCAGTGCTCGCGGAGCGTCGCGCCCTTGCCGAGGTCGTGCGCGAGCACCGCGTAGCGCACCGGAAGCGGATCGCCGCGCGCGGCCGCGAAGTCGAGCGCCTGCGCGACGTGCACGCCGGCGTCCAGTTCCGGATGGTGTGCCGGCGGCTGCGGCACGCCGTACAGTGCGTCGACCTCCGGTGCGAGCGCGGCGAGCGCGCCGGTCTGCCGGAGCACCGAGAGCATCCGCGACGGTTGCGGTTCCATGAGTCCGCGCGCGAGTTCCTGCCACACCCGCTCGGGCGCGAGCGTCGCGAGTTCGCCCGAACGCACGATCGCGCGCATCATGCCTTCGGTCGCCGGGGCGACCTCGAAGCCGAAGCGCGCGGCGAAGCGCGCGACCCTCAGGACACGCAGCGGATCCTCGGCGAACGCGTCGGAGACGTGCCGCAGCACGCCATCGCGCAGGTCGCGTTCGCCGCCGCAAGGGTCGATCAGCGTGCCGCGCTCGTCGCGCGCCATCGCGTTGATCGTCAGGTCGCGGCGGACGAGATCCTGCTCGAGCGTCACGTCGGGCGACGCGAAGAACTCGAACCCCCGGTACCCGGTGCCGTGCTTGCGCTCGGTGCGCGCGAGCGCGTACTCCTCGCGCGTCTCCGGATGCAGGAACACCGGGAAGTCGCGGCCGACCGGTCGGTACCCCGACGCCACCATGGTCTCCGGCGTGGCCCCGACCACGACCCAGTCGCGATCGACCACCGGGCGGCCGAGCAACTCGTCGCGCACCGATCCTCCGACGCGGTAGGTGCGAACCGGCTGGGGGAGCGCGCGGGCCATCGCCGGTGGCGGAGCCGAGCCGCGCCGGGCTTCGCCGCCAGCCTCGAACGGCGGCCGCGCGGCGCCCGGTCAGCGCGTCTGCGTCGTGCGCAGCTCCGCGTAGCGGCTCTTCAACGCGCCGGGCGCGAGCCACGACGGGCCGATCGCCTCGAGCGACGCCGGCTCGACGCCGAACTCGCCCGGAAACGGGCAGCCGCAGACGTTGTCCTTCGACATCGACGCCAGGTTGTCGCGGCTCATGAGCTTCCCCGGGAGGTGCTCCAGCACGTACGCCTGCATCGACGCGAGCGAACCGGTGAGCGGGACGATCGGGCGCACCGATCCGGCCGTCTCCGCGGTCCAGCGCACCAGTTCGCGCAGCGTGTAGACCTTCGGGCCGCAGAGATCGTAGCGCTGCCGCACGCAGGCGCGCGAGTCGAGCGCATGCGCGAACGCGCTCGCCACGTCGCCCACCCACACCGGCTGGAACCGCGCGTCAGGCGCGGCCAGCGCGATGACCGGCAGCCACCGCGCGAGCCGCGCGAACAGCGCGAGGAAGCTGTCGCCCTCGCCGAACACCACGCTCGGCCGGAAAATCGTCCACGCGAGCGCCGAGGCCGCCACGGTGTTCTCCGCTTCGCCCTTGGTCGCGAGGTACTTCGACGGCCCCGCCGGATCGGCGTTCAGCGCGCTCATGTGCAGAAGTCGCGCCACGCCGGCCTTGCCGCATGCGGCGACGACGTTTCGCGCGAGCGCGACGTGGGCGCGCTCGAACGTGTCCGCGCCCGATTCGTTCAGGATGCCGACGAGGTTCACCACCGCGTCGGCCCCGGTGACGAGGCGCGCGAGCGTCGCGGGGTCGTGCACATCCGCTTCGACCGCGTCGACCGTCGGCAGGAGGAAGAGCGGCCGCGCCCGGTCGCGGTTCCGCGTGGGCACGACGACGCTCGCGCCATCCGAGGCCAGGCGGGCCGCCAGCGCGCGGCCGATGAAGCCGCTGCCGCCCAGCACGACGATGCGGTGCGCCGCCACGTCGGTCAGTCCTTCGCGACGACGGCCGGCGAGGTCGGACCGCGCGGGCCCACCTTGCCGAGGCGAACCGTCACGTCGATCGCGGGGTCGCCGATCGCCCGCGCGTACACGACCGAATTGGCGAGCACCTTCTTCACGTAGTCGCGCGTCTCGTTGAACGGAATGGTCTCGACCCACACCGCGCCGTCGAGCGTCGCGGCCGGCCGCCACGCCTGCGCGCGGCCCGGGCCCGCATTATACGCGGCGGCCGCGAGCGCCCACGAGCCGTCGAGGCGGTCGAGCCAGTACTTGAAGTAGAACGCGCCGAACTGCGTGTTGATGTCGAGTTCGTTGATGCGCGACGGCCGGTAGTCGGTGCGGCCGGACTGTTTCGCGACCCAACGCGCGGTGGCGGGCATGAGCTGCATCAGCCCCACCGCCCCCGCGGAGGACACGATCTCGGGCGTGAAGCGCGACTCCTGTCGCGCGATGCCGTAGAGCATCGCCTCCTCGACGACGTTGTCGCGCGCCGCGGCCGCGAACTCGGCGCGCCACGGCGTCGGGTAGCGGAGCGCGTAGTCGTGCCGCTCGCGCGTCCGGTTCGCCGTGTTGATCGAGCGGTCGATCAGGTGCATCCGCGCGGCGTACAGCGACGCCTGGTTCAGCGAGGCGTCGTCGAAGCCGCGCACGATCGCGTACCACTCGCGCTGCGAGTCGCTCCGGAGGCCGAGTTCCGCGAGCTTCACGACGCGGATCACGTCGGGGCGCGCGGCGAAGCTCGCCTGCCACGCGGGATCGGCGGCGACCGGCTCGCTCACCGGATCCGCGCACACGCCGAGCGCGTCGGCTGCGAGCAGGCCATGGTAGTCGTGATCGACGGCGAGCGCGGCGTAGGCCGCCCTCGCCTCGGTGTTGCGGCCGTCCGCCTCGAGGGTGCGCGCGCGCCAGTAGCGCCACGCGGCTTCCTCGGCCTGCGCGCGCGGCATCGCGTCGATCGCGGCACCGACATCGCCCCAGGATTCCGCGCGCAACGCCGCGCGCACGCGCCAGGCGTGCATGTCCGCGTTCATCGTCTCGGGCAGCTTCTCGCGCCAGGCGTCGTTCGCCCACGGCAGGAGTTGGCGCGAGGCATGGTAGGCGAGTCGCGCATTGCCCCACGCCCGGTCGGCCGCCGGCAACTTGTCGCGCCGCTTGAGCCAGGCCGAGCGCGTGCCCTCGGGATCGGCGCGCGCGCCTCGCTCGAGTGCGTAGAGCGCGAGTTCGCGGCCGTCGCGTCCCTTCCAGCGGAATCCGCCCTGCGCGAGCACGGCGGCCGGCTTCACGTCCACGCGGCCGAACTCGCCGGCTCCGATGCGATCGGACGGGGGCAGGTCGCCCGCGATCTGCTGCGCGAGCCGCGCGTTGCCGTTTTCGAGCGCCAGACGGTAGCGCGCCCAGCGGTCGTCGAGGCTGATCGTGCCCCGCGCGATCAACGCGGCGAACACCGGCTCGCAGGCGTCGGGCGTAGCGCTGCCGGTGAACCAGAGCGGCTTCGCGTCGGCGAGCGCCGCGTCCCCCGACGTCGCGCGCGCGGCCTGGACCGCATAGCAGCGAAGGTCGATGTCCTCGGGCGGCGTGGCGTCGAGCGCCGCGGAGTACTGTGCCCAGTCCGCGCGCTTGCCGAGCGTGCGCAGCCAGTCCGCCCGGGCGCGCGGCGCGAGGGGCGTAGCGGCGTAGCGCGTGACGAAGGCCTGGACCGACTCCGGCGTCGCGCTGTCGATCGAGAGCTTCAACTGCCAGTACGCGACGTAGGGCTCGAGCGGATGGCCGCTCGCGCGCGGGGCGAGCGCGTCGAGGCGAGCGCGGTCGCCGCGTTCGAACGCGGCCTTGGCGGCGAGCACGTCGGCGTCGGTGCCCTGGGCGGAGGCGGGCGGCGCGCCCATGAGGGCGGCCAGCGCCAAGGCAGCGCCGAGCATGGGGGAAAGTCGAGGCATCACGGGTTCCGATTCTCGCGGTTCACGGCGCCGGCGACAACCGGCCCGCCCTCTGGGACCGCAGGAAGCGTGCCGGGTTCGACGCGACGGTGTCCGGTTGCTAGAATTCCCGCGCCACCGGATTCCCGGTCACAGCCGCGGGGGAACGCTCGATGCCGCAACGCAGGACCGCCGAGCCGCTGGTGGGCGTCGTGATGGGCAGCGACAGCGACTGGGACACGATGAAGCACGCCGCGGCCCAACTGGACGCGTTCGGCGTCGGCTGGGAGGCGCGCGTGCTCTCCGCGCACCGAATGCCCGACGACATGTTCGAGTACGCCGAGGACGCGCAGACGCGCGGCCTGCGCTGCATCGTCGCGGGGGCGGGCGGCGCCGCGCACCTGCCTGGCATGCTCGCGTCCAAGACGACGGTGCCGGTGCTCGGCGTCCCCGTGCCGTCCAAGTACCTGCGCGGCGAGGATTCGCTCCTGTCGATCGTCCAGATGCCGAAGGGGATCCCGGTCGCGACCTTCGCGATCGGCGAAGCGGGCGCCGCGAACGCCGCATTGTTCGCCGTCGCCATGCTCGCCGCGACCGATCCCGGGCTCGCGCGGAAGCTCGCGGCCTTCCGCGTGAAGCAGACCGCCGCCGCGCGCGCGATGCGCGTTCCGCCCGATCCGCGCCCCGCCTGAGCGTCGGCGGCGGGAACATCGTCGCGTCGATCGAGCGGTCCGTGAGCGTGATTCCGCCCGGTTCCTGGCTGGGGCTCCTCGGCGGGGGCCAGCTCGGCCGCATGTTCTCGATGGCCGCGCAGGCCATGGGCTATCGCGTCGCGGTGCTCGATCCGGCCGCCGACGGACCGGCCGCGAGCGTCGCCGACCGCCACATCCACGCGGACTATCTCGACAGCGCCGGGCTCGCGCGCCTCGCCGCGCTCGTCTCCGCCGCAACGACCGAGTTCGAGAACGTGCCCTCCGCCGCCCTCGACTTCCTCGCGAAGTCGGTTCGCGTGGCGCCGGGCGCGGCGAGCGTCGCGATCGCGCAGGACCGCATCAGCGAGAAGATGTTCCTGTCGGGTCACGGATTCCCGGTCGCGCCGTACGCGGTCCTGCGTTCCTCCGACGACGTCGCCTCGCTCGACGCGTCGCTGCTGCCCGGCATCGTCAAGAGCGCGCGGCTGGGCTACGACGGCAAGGGGCAGGTGCGCGTGGCGACGCGCGACGAAGCCGCCGCGGCGTTCGACACGCTCGGGCGCGTGCCCGCCGTGCTGGAGCGCTTCGTCGACCTCGCGGTCGAGGTGTCGTCGATCGTCGCGCGCGACGACGCCGACGCAGTGGCGGCCTGGCCGATCGCCGAGAACCGCCACCGCGACGGCATCCTGGACGTGACGATCCTCCCCGCGCGCATCGAACCCGCGCTCGCGCTTCGTGCCGCGGACCTCGCCGCCGCGCTCGCGCGCGCGCTCGACTACCGGGGCATCCTGTGCGTCGAGCTGTTCGTGACGCGCGCGGGAGCCTTGCTCGTGAACGAGATCGCGCCGCGTCCGCACAACAGCGGACACGCCACGATCGACGCCTGCCTGACCTCGCAGTTCGAGCAGCAGGTGCGCGTGCTCGCCGGCCTGCCGCTCGGCAGCACCACGCAGCACACGCCGGCGGTCATGGTGAACCTGCTGGGCGACGCCTGGTATCCGGACGCGACGGCGACGCAGCGCCGCGAGCCGGTCTGGGAGCGCGTGCTCGCGCATCCGCGCGCGAAGCTCCACCTCTACGGCAAGCACGAAGCGCGCCGCGGCCGCAAGATGGGGCACGTGACCTGCCTCGGCGCGACGGTGGACGAGGCGCTCGCGACCGCGCGCGCGGTGAAGCGCGACCTCGGGATTCCCGGCGCGGACGAACTCGTGTGACTCGCCAAGTGGCTCCGGCGAGCGACGAACGCTCGGCTGCCCCGGGGACGTCGGGACCCTCGGCAGCAGGTGGGCAGGGTGCGATGGCGGCGGCGCACCTTCCGCTCGCGGGCGTGCGCGTGCTCGACCTCACGCGCCTGCTCCCCGGTCCGGTGTGCACGATGCACCTCGCCGACCTCGGCGCCGACGTCGTCAAGGTCGAGGACACCGGCGCGGGCGACTACGCGCGCGCGCTCGGCGCGAAGCCCGGCGCGACCTCCGCGTTCTTCCGCATGGTCAACCGCAACAAGCGCTCGGTCGCGCTCGATCTCAAGCGCGACGACGCGCGCGAGGCGTTCCTCGCGCTGGCGCGGCGCGCCGACGTCGTCGTCGAGAGTTTCCGTCCGGGCGTGGTCGATGCGCTGGGCGTGGGCTACGCCGCGGTGCGCGCCGTGCGTGAAGCGATCGTCTACGCGTCGATCAGCGGCTACGGCCAGACCGGGCCGCGCGCGACGTTCGCCGGTCACGACATCAACTACCTCGGTTACGCAGGCGTGCTCGACCAGACCGGTGCGCGCGGCGGTCCTCCCGCGCTGTCGAACCTGCAGGTCGCCGACCTCCTGGGCGGCGCGCTCACCACGGCCATGACGATCCTCGCCGCGGTGGTCGGCGCGGCGCGGACCGGCCTCGGGCGCTACATCGACGTGGCGATGGCCGACGCGTCGCTCGCGCACAACATCTTCGCGCTCCACGCGCTCGAACAGGACGGGGCGACCGCGCCGCGCGGCGAGGACCTCCTGACCGGAGGCGTACCCTGCTACGGCGTCTACCCGACGAAGGACGGCCGCTGGCTCGCGGTCGGCGCGCTCGAAGCCAAGTTCTGGCGCACGCTGTGCGCGACGCTGGGGCGCGACGACCTCGTCGCCGGGCAGCTCGCGACCGGCGAGGCCGGCGAGCGCGTCAGGCGCGAACTGGAAGCGGTATTCGGCACGCGAACGCTCGCCGAATGGTCCGCGACCTTCGAGAACGTCGACGCGTGCGTCACGCCGGTGGCAACGCTCGGCGAAGCGCTGGACGATCCGCAGTTCACCGCACGCCGCATGGTCGTGCGCGAGCGCTCGGGCGCGCGCGCGTTCGCGCCGCCGTGGGCGATGTCCGGGGCGCCGGTGCGCGAGGCGCGGCCCGCGCCCGCGCAGGGCGAGCACACACGCGAGGTCCTGCGCGAGGCGGGCTACGACGACACCGCGATCGACCGTCTCGTCGCCGCGGGAGACGCGCGAGCTGCCTGATCGGCGCGGACCGCCCGGAAGTCCGTCCCCGAGCGATCATTTCGCGGTGCCGACGATCCGGGTGCGCCGCTTGCCCGATGCGGTCTTCGACGGCCGGTCGAGGCGCGACGCGCCGACCGGCAGCGACGACACGCGCTCGACCTCCGGGTCGTCGTAGCGGCCGCCCGCCAGCGCGTACTCGACCGCCATCGCGGTGGCATCGACGCCCCAGAAGAGTTCGTCGCCGACCGCGAGCGTCGGCACGCCGAACACGCCGCGCGCGATCGCCTCGTCGGTGTTTCGCCGCAGCGCCGCCTTGACCTCGGGGTCGGAGATGCGCGCCTCGGCGTCGGGCATGCCCAGGTCGCTCGCGAGTTCCGCCCACTCGATCGGCAGGTCGGGGAGCCGGCCGTCGCGCCAGACGAAGCGGAAGATGCGCTGCACCTGGTCGGGCGCGGCGTCGCAGGCGATCGCGAGCCGCAGGAGCGGCAGCGGATTGAACGGGTGTTCGTGGGGGAACTTGATCGGGATGCCGAGCTTGCGCGCCTGCCAGACGACGAAGCGGTAGGTGAACGCGCGCTTGGCCGGGATCTCCGCCGGTCCCTTCTGACCGTGGGCGTCGAGGAGCCCGGCGAAGAGCACCGGCCTGTAGCGCACCGACAGCCGCGGCGGCAGGCTCGCCAGCCGCTCGCCCTGCAGGTAGGCGAACGGCGAGACGAAATCGAAGTACCAGTCGACGATCATCGGTTCCCGCCGCCGCGAAGCTCGCGCGCCGTGCGGCGCGCCGGCAGGTCGGCGACGATCGCGCGCCTCGCATCGTCGTCGAGCGTGCTCCACGCCGCGATCTCGTCCAACGTGCGCAGGCAGCCGACGCAGTACCCCCGCGCGGGATCGAGCGTGCACACCGACGTGCACGGCGAGGCGACCGGATCGCCGCCTGCGTCCTTCGGACTCATGCGGCGGACTTCGCGTCGAGCGCCTTCGCGACGCGCGAGGACGTGGCGCGGCCGAGGGACGCCGAGATCGCGCGTCCGGCGGCGCGCAGCTTCGCGAGGTCGATGCCGGTCGCGATGCCGAGCCCGTGCATCAGGTAGACGACGTCCTCGGTCGCGACGTTGCCGGTCGCGCCCTTCGCGTACGGGCAGCCGCCGAGTCCCGCGACGCTCGCGTCGAACGTGGAGATCCCCATGTCGAGGCTCGCGCAGACGTTGGCGAGCGCCATGCCGTAGGTGTCGTGGAAATGGCCGCTCACCTCGTCGATCGGGTAGACGGCGAGCGCCGCCTCCAGCGCGCGCTTCGTCGCGCCGGGCGTGCCCACGCCGATCGTGTCGGCGACGCCGACGTGCTCGACGCCGATGCCGTGCATCAGCCGCGCGACGTAGCCCACCGCCTCGGGCTTGACCTCGCCCTGGTAGGGACAGCCGAGGCAGCACGAGATCGCGCCGCGCACCTTCATGCCGGCGTCGCGCGCCGCCCGGGCCACCGGCGCGAACCGCTCGATCGACTCGGCGATCGAGCAGTTGATGTTCTTCTGCGAGAACGCCTCGCTCGCGGCGCCGAACACGACGACCTCGTCGACCTTCGCGGCGAGCGCGCCCTCGAAGCCCTTCATGTTCGGTACCAGCACCGAGTAGCGCACGCCGGGCGACCGGCGCACGCGGGCCATCACGTCCGCGGCGTCCGCCATCTGCGGCACCCACTTCGGCGAGACGAACGACGTCGCCTCGATCTCGCGAAGGCCCGCATCGGCGAGCGCCTCGATCAGCGCGACCTTCACTTCGGTGGGCACGACCGCCTTCTCGTTCTGCAGGCCGTCGCGCGGGCCGACGTCGACGATGCGCACCCGGGGGGGAAGACTGGAGGTGGACATGGGGTCAGTACCCTCTGGCGCGGTCGACGATGCCGGAAATCGGTTCGCCGCGCTCGAGCGCCTCGATCTTCGCGGCGACCTGCGCGACCGTCTCTCCGAGGTCCGTGACCGCCGACACGTGCGGTGTGATCGTGACCTTCGGATGATGCCAGAACGCGTGACCCGGCGAGAGCGGTTCGTCGCCGAACACGTCGAGCGTCGCATGCGCGAGGTGGCCGGCGTCGAGCGCGGCGAGGAGGTCGGCGTCGACGACCAAGTCGCCGCGGCCGAGGTTCACGACATGGGCGCCCGCCGGCATCGCGGCGAACGCGGCGGCGTCGAGGAGCCCGCGCGTGTCCCTCGTCGACGGCAGGAGACCGATGACGACCCTCGAGCGCGCGAGGAAGGCGGGCAGCCGCCCGCGCCCGGCGAACGACTCGACGCCGGGGCGCGCGTGCGCGCTCCTGCTCCAGGTGGCGATCGGAAAGCGAAACGGCGCGAGCGCCGCGGCGACGGCCTGCGCGAGCACGCCCGCGCCGAGGATGCCCACGCCGAACGACGCCGGGTCGCGGCGGGCGAGCGGCGCCCAGCGGCCCTCCTGCTGGGCCCGGACGTAGTGCCCGACGTCCCGATACGCGCGCAGTACCTCGAACACCGCGTACTCCGCCATCTGGACCGCCATGCCCGCGTCCTCGAGGCGCACGATCGGCACGCCCTGCGGCAGCGACGGCACGGCGAGCAGCGCATCGACGCCCGCGCCGAGGTTGAAGATCGCGCGCCGCACCTCGACCTGCCGGAACGTCTCTCCGTCGGGCTTCCAGACGAGCGCGTAGTCGACTTCGGCGGGCGCATCGCCGGGCCACAGGTGGAGCCTGGCGGCGGGCAGCCGAGCAGCGAAGGCGTCGCGCCAGCGTTCCGCGCGCGCGGCCACCGCGACGAGCGCGTTCACGTTCCGGGCGCGTCCTCGAGGTCGACGAGATCCGCGCCCTCGGACACGCGGTCGCCGACACGGAAATGGATCGCGGCGACCACGCCGGCGGCCGGGGCCACGATCGAATGTTCCATCTTCATCGCCTCCAGCACGACGAGCGGCGCGCCGCGCTCGACGCGCTCGCCGACCTTCGCGGGGACGGCGACGATCGTCCCCGACATCGGCGCGGTCAGGTGGCCGCCGTGCGCCTCCTCCTCCCCGGCGTGGGCCAGCGGATCGACGAGCGTCAGCCGGCGGCGGAGCCCGCGCGCGAACACGAGCCGATCCTCGCCCAGGCGCACGACGGACACATCGACCCGGCGCTCGCCGGTGTCGATCGACCAGCGGCCGTTCCGGTGCAGCGCGCGCACGACATTGCGCCGGCCGCCGATCTCGACGGCGACGTCGGGCAGCGAGCCGGTGAGCCGCACCGTCGACGTCGCCTCGCCGTCCCGGAAGCGCAGGACGACCGCGTGCGAGGCGCTGTTCACCCACCACGCGTCGGTCTCGCGCCAGGGAGAATGCGGGTCCGCCGCATCGCCGCCCGCGGCATCGCGCACCTGCGCGAGTTCGTCGACCGCCGCGGCGACGAGCGCGAGCGACTGCGTGGGACCGGCGGGCGGGAACAGCGCCGCGTGGTGCTTCTCGATCAACCCGGTGTCGAGGCGGCCGGTGGCGAACGCCTCGTGCGCGACGACGCGCTCGAGGAACGCGACGTTGGTCGACACGCCCGCGACCTCGCAGTCGGCGAGCGCCGCGAGCAGCGTCGCGCATGCGCGCTCGCGATCCTCGCCCCACACGACGAGCTTCGCGAGCATCGGGTCGTACCAGGGCGAGACCTCGTCGCCGGCCGAGAATCCGGTGTCGATCCGCACGCGCGCCGACGCTTCCGGCATGCGCCAGTGCGCGATCCTGCCGATCGAGGGCAGGAAGCCGCGGTCCGGGTCCTCGGCGTAGAGGCGGGCCTCGATCGCGTGCCCGCGGATCGCGAGGTTCTGCTGCGCGAGCGGCAGCGGCTCGCCGGACGCGACGCGCAACTGCCATTCGACGAGGTCGAGGCCGGTGATCATCTCGGTGACCGGATGCTCGACCTGCAGCCGCGTGTTCATCTCCATGAAGTAGAAGCGGCCGTCCTGCTCGGCGATGAACTCGACCGTGCCGGCGCCGACGTAGCCGATCGCCTTCGCCGCCGCGACCGCCGCCTCGCCCATCGCGCGCCGACGCTCGGGCGTCATCCCCGGGGCGGGCGCCTCCTCGAGCACCTTCTGGTGGCGCCGCTGCACCGAGCAGTCGCGCTCGAACAGCGACACGACGCGGCCGTGCGCATCGCCGAACACCTGGATCTCGATGTGGCGCGGCTGTGACAGATAGCGCTCGACCAGCACCCGGTCGTCGCCGAAGCCGGCGAGCGCCTCGCGCTTCGCCGAGGCGAGCGCGCCGGCGAACTCCTCCGCCGCGCGCACGATCTTCATGCCCTTGCCGCCGCCGCCGGCCGTCGCCTTGATCAGCACCGGGAACCCGATCTTCGCGGCCTCGCGCGCGAGCAGCGCCGGATCCTGGTCGTCGCCGTGGTAGCCGGGCACGAGCGGCACGCCCGCCTTGCCCATGATGGCCTTCGCCGCCGACTTCGAACCCATCGCCGCGATCGCCCCGGGCGGCGGGCCGATGAACACGATACCCGCTTCCGCGCACGCCTTCGCGAACGCCTCGTTCTCGGAGAGGAAGCCGTAGCCGGGATGGATCGCCTGCGCGCCGGTCGCGCGCGCGAGCGCGAGGATGCGCGCGCCGTCGAGGTAACTCTCGCGCGGCGGAGGAGGGCCGAGCCGATGGGCCTCGTCGCACGCGGCGACGTGGGCGGCGTTCGCGTCGGCGTCGGAGTAGACCGCGACGGTGCGGATGCCGAGTCTGCGCGCGGTGCGTGCGACGCGGACCGCGATCTCGCCGCGGTTCGCGATCAGGATCTTGGTGAACATGTCAGGCGCTCCCGCCGGTGGCGAGGCCCCGAACGGCAACGGCGATCACGTCGGACTCCCGTTGCGTCGCGCGCCCGCGAGGCCCGCGATGCGGTCGAGGAAGCGGCCGATCAGGCGGACGAGCTTCGGCACGAGCCAGATCATCATCAGCACCGACAGGACGACGATGCCGAGCGCGATCCACGGACAGGCCCAGGCGAGCCACAGCACGGTCCCCACGGCGAGATCCTCGCCGAACGACGCGGCCCAGTTCGAGAACGGTTCGGGCGAGGTGTTGATCGCCATCCGGCTGCCGGCCTTCGTCAGGTGGCTGCCGGCGGCGAGCGTCCCGCCCAGGATCGCGGCCGCGAGCGTCGCCGCCGCCGAACTGTCGCCGAACACGCTCGCCGCGAGCGCCGCGCCGGCCGGGATGCGCACGAACGTCTGCACCGCGTCCCACGCGGTGTCGACGCCGGGAATCTTGTCGGCGAGGAACTCGACCGCGAACATGAATCCCGACGCCGCGAGGACGAACGGGTGCGCGAGGACCGTGAGGCCGCCGGGGAGCGGCACCCAGTCCAGGTATCCCGATCCGCCGACGATGAACAGCACCGCGTAGAGCCGGATGCCCGACGCCCAGCCGAACGTCGCCGCCAGCGCGACCAACTGCCAGGTGTCGAAGGAGTCCGCCGCGCCCATGCCGGATCTTCAGCGCCGGCGCTTCGCCGCACCGCGCAGCCGCTCGGGCAGCCACGACGGCTCCCGCTTGGCGAGGAACGCCGAGAGGCCCTCGCGCGCCTCGTCGGTCGCGCGCACGCGCGCGATGCGCTCGACCGTGTCGGCGACGAGCGGCGCGTCGATCGGGCGGTTCGCGATCGCGCGGACCAGGAGCTTCGCCTCGCGTTGGGCCTGTGGTCCAGCGAGCGCCAGCGCGTCGAGCACCTCGTCCACGCGGGCGTCGAGACCGGCGGGCGGCACGAGTTCGTGCAGCAATCCGATCCGGTGGGCCTCCGCCGCGGAGAAGCGCTCGCCGGTGACGAAATAGCGGCGCGCGCTCCGCTCGCCGATCGCCGCCATCACGTAGGGGCCGATGGTCGAGGGGATGATCCCGAGCTTCACCTCCGAGAGCGCGAACAGCGCCTCGTCCGAGCCGATCGCGATGTCGCAGCAGGCGATGAGCCCGACGCCACCGCCGAACGCGTTGCCCTGGACGCGGGCGAGCGTGGGCTTGGGACAGCCGGCGACCGCGGCGAGCATCGCCGCGAGCGCTTCCGCGTCCGCCAGGTTCTCGGCGCGGCCGTAGCTCGCCGTCCGGCGCATCCATTCGAGATCCGCGCCGGCGCAGAAGCTCGGCCCCGACGAGTAGAGCAGCACCGCGCGCACGCCGGGGTCGGCGCCTGCATCGCGGAACGCACGCGTGAGTTCCGCGATCAGCGTCTCGTCGAACGCGTTGTGGATCTTCGGCCGCGCGAGACCGATGCGGCGCACGCCCTCGCGGTCCGCCGCCTCCAGCGTGGTCCAGGTCCCGGGCACCGGAATGTCGTTCATCGTCATCGTGCGCTACATCCTGAAGACGCCGAAGCGCGTGGGCGCGATCGGCCGGTTGAGGGAGGCCGAGATCGCGAGCGCGAGGACGCGCCGCGTGTCGGCCGGATCGATGACGCCGTCGTCCCACAGGCGCGCGCTCGCGTAGTAGGGATGGCCCTCGCGTTCGTACTGCGCGCGGATCGGCGCCTTGAACGCCTCCTCCTCCTCCGCGCTCCAGGCGCCGCCCTTCGCCTCGATCGCGTCGCGTCGGATCGTCGCGAGCACGGTCGCCGCCTGCTCGCCGCCCATCACCGAGATGCGCGCGTTCGGCCACATCCACAGGAAGCGCGGCGCGTAGGCGCGGCCGCACATGCCGTAGTTGCCCGCGCCGTAGCTGCCGCCGATGATCACGGTGAACTTCGGCACCTGTGCGCAGGACACCGCGGTGACGAGCTTGGCTCCGTCCTTCGCGATGCCGCCCGCCTCGTACTTCCTTCCGACCATGAAGCCGGTGACGTTCTGCAGGAAGACGAGCGGGATGCCGCGCTGGCAGCAGAGTTCGACGAAGTGCGCGCCCTTCTGCGCGGACTCGCTGAACAGCACGCCGTTGTTCGCGAGGATGCCGACCGGGTAGCCCCACAGGTGCGCGAAGGCGGTGACGAGCGTCGTGCCGTAGCGCGCCTTGAACTCGTCGAACTCGCTGCCGTCGACGATGCGCGCGATCACCTCGCGCACGTCGTAGGGCTTGCGGATGTCGGCGTTGATGACGCCGTGGAGTTCGTCGACCGGGTAGAGCGGTTCGGCGGGCGCCCGGGTCGGCACGTCGGCGCGCCGCGCCGGCTCGAGCTTCGCGACGATCGAGCGGACGATCGCGAGCGCGTGGTGGTCGTCGAGCGCGTAGTGGTCCGCGACGCCCGAGATGCGCGTGTGGACGTCGGCGCCGCCCAATTCCTCGGCGCTGACGATCTCGCCGGTCGCGGCCTTCACGAGCGGCGGGCCGCCGAGGAAGATCGTGCCCTGCTCGCGCACGATGATCGACTCGTCGGCCATCGCCGGGACATAGGCGCCGCCCGCGGTGCACGAGCCCATGACCGCCGCGATCTGCGGAATGCCGTCGGCGGACATCGTCGCCTGGTTGTAGAAGATCCGTCCGAAGTGATCGCGGTCGGGGAACACCTCGGTCTGGTTCGGCAGGTTCGCGCCGCCCGAGTCGACGAGGTAGATGCAGGGCAGCCGGTTCTCGCGCGCGATCTCCTGCGCGCGCACGTGCTTCTTCACCGTCAGCGGGTAGTAGCTGCCGCCCTTGACCGTCGCGTCGTTGCACACGATCACGCACTCGCGCCCGCGGACGCGCCCCACTCCGGTCACGACGCCTGCCGCCGCGATCGTGCCGTCGTACATGCCGTGCGCCGCGAGCTGCGAGAGTTCGAGAAACGGACTGCCCGGGTCGATCAGCGCGCGGATGCGCTCGCGCGGCAGGAGCTTGCCGCGCGCGACGTGCTTCGCGTTCGCCGCCTCGCCTCCGCCCTCTTCGATCGTCGCGACCGTCGAGCGCAGGTCGGCGACGAGCGCGGCCATCGCCTCGCGGTTGCGCACGAAGGTCGCGTCGCGGGGGTCGAGCCGGCTCTCGAAGACGGGCATGGCGTGGCGTTCGGAGTTACGCGGACGGGTGCCGGCGGCCGGTCATCGGCGCCGGCCCGCGCGCGTGGCCGGATCGGGCGAAGCAGTGTAGCGTGAACTCGGCCACCGCGTCCTCAAACGGTCGGGACGAGCCGCGCCCACAGTTCGACGAGGTTGCCCGCCGGATCGCGCAGATGGGCCACCCGTTGCCGCCACGACGGCTGGTCGTGAGGCTCGCGCACGAGCGCATGCCCCGCGGCCTTCGCGCGCGCCGCGGCCGCATCGACGTCGTCGACCTCCAGGCACACGACGACCGCATCGCCCGCGCGCGGCGCGGGGCGACCGACCACCGCACCCATCGTCGCCTCGCCGACCAGCGCAAGACGCGCGCCGCGCGTCGCCCACTCCGCGTAGACGCCGGGCACGTCGACCGCCGGCGTCGCGTCGAGGAGTTCGCGGTAGAACGCGATCGCCCGCGGAAGGTCGGCGACGACGAGCCGCAGGTGCGACAGCGCACGCACGCGGCCGGTCGCGCTCGCGCGCGCCCCGAGGAACCAGTCGAGCTGGTCGAACCGGTCGAGACCCCAGAACGGTTCGCCGTCGACGATCACGAACGGCGAGCCGAACACGCCCTTCGAGAGGCCGGTGTCGACCTCGCGCTTCAACGCGTCCTTCCACTGCGGGTCGTCGACGACCGCGCGCGCCGCCGCCGCGTCGACTCCGCCTTCCGCTGCGGAGGAAGCCGCGACGTCGGGATTCGAGATGTCGCGATCCTGCGTCCAGTACGCGCGCAGCATGGCGTGGGCCACGCGCGGCGCGCTCGTCCCGTCACGCGCCTTCGCCCACAGCAGGATGCGCGCGGGGGCCTGGGTCGCGATCGGGAAGCGCGAGGGCAACCGGAAGTCGCCGATGCCGTGGAAGCGCGCGCTGCGCTCGAAGTCGCGGCGTGAGTACTCCCCCTTCATCGGCACCTCGGTGAGCGGCGCGGTGCCCGCCGCCTTGAACGCCGCGCCGAGCAGCATCGGACGCCAGTCGACGGCGCGGCCGTGCCGCGCGGCGAGCGCCTCGATGCGACGCGACGCGAGGTACGCGTACGGAGAGCTGAAATCGAACCAGAACTCGAGCGGGGACGCGGACGCGGTGGAACCCGGCGCCGACGCAGCCTCGCGCCCGGACCCGGAGTCGTCCCGCCGGCCTCGCGGCGACACCGGCGCGCTCACGATACGCCTCCGCCGTCCGCGAGGAGGCTGCGCCCGATGACCAGCCGCTGGATGTCGCTCGTGCCCTCGTAGATCTGGCAGACGCGGACGTCGCGGTAGATGCGCTCGACCGGGAAGTCGTTCACGTAACCGTAGCCTCCGTGCACCTGGATCGCCGCCGAGCACACGCGCTCGGCCATCTCGGTCGCGAAGAGCTTCGCCATCGACGCTTCCTTGAGGCAGGGCTCGCCGGCGTCCCGCAGCGCGGCCGCGTGCCAGACGAGCTGGCGCGCCGCCTCGATCTCGACCGCCATGTCGGCCAGCCGGAAGTTGACCGCCTGGTGCTCGCCGATCGGTTTGCCGAACGCGACGCGCTCGCGCGCGTAGGCGAGCGCCGCCTCGAACGCGGCGCGCGCCATGCCCACCGCCTGCGAAGCGATGCCGATGCGCCCGGCCTCGAGGTTCGCGAGCGCGATCCTGTAGCCCTGGCCTTCCGCGCCCAGCCGGTTCGCGGCCGGGATGCGGCAATCCTCGAACGCGATCTGCGCGGTGTCGGAGGCGCGCTGGCCGAGCTTCTCCTCGACGCGCGCCACGCGGTAGCCCGGCGTCGCCGTGTCGACGACGAACGCGGAGATGCCCTTCTTCCCTGCCGCGCGGTCGGTGACCGCGAACACGACCGCGACGTCCGCGTTGGCGCCGGTCGTGATGAACTGCTTGACCCCGTTCAGCACGTACTCGTCGCCGCGGCGTTCCGCGCGCGCGGCGATCGCGCCGGCATCCGAGCCGACCTGCGGCTCGGTCAGGCAGAAGCAGCCGAGCTTCTCGCCGCGCGCGAGCGGCACGAGGAAGCGTTCGCGCTGCGCGTCGTCGCCGAACGCGTGGATCGGGCCGCAGACCACCGAGTTCTGCACGCTGACGACGGTGCTCGTCGCGCCGTCGCCCGCCGCGATCTCCTCGAGCGTCAGCGCGAGCGAGAGGTAGTCGAGC
Organism: Burkholderiales bacterium; assembly: GCA_015075645.1. Classification (NCBI taxonomy): domain Bacteria; kingdom Pseudomonadati; phylum Pseudomonadota; class Betaproteobacteria; order Burkholderiales; species Burkholderiales bacterium. The sequence goes on from JABTUF010000006.1 coordinate 113,637, forward strand.
CCCGCGCCGCCCCACGCCTCGGGCACGACGACGCCCATCGCGCCGAGTTCGCCGAGCGCGCGGAGTTCCTCGCGCGGGAAGCGGTGCTCGCGGTCCCAGCGCGCGGCCTGCGGCGCGAGGCGTTCGCGCGCGAACGCGCGCATCGTGTCGCGGACGAGTCTGTGGTCGGCGGAGAGGACCATCGGTCACCTCAGGTTCCGGAAGCGCATCGTGGCAGCGTCGCTCATCGCCGGGATTCGAACAGGAGCCGTACGGCGAGCGCGCCGAAGACGCCCGCGAGCAGGCGCTTCGAGACGACGGTCCAGCGCGTCGCGCCGGCGAGCCTGCGCTTGAGGTCCGCCGCCGCCAGCACGCACAGCGCGTCGGAAGCCCCGACGATCGCGAGCTGCGTCGCGCCGAGCACGAGCGACTGCGCGAGGACGCTGCCGCGCGACGGGTCGACGAACTGCGGAAAGAGTGCGAGCTGGAACAGCGCGACCTTCGGATTGAGGAGGCTCGTGGCGAGGCCCGCGCGGAGGAGCCCCCAGGCGGGTGCCGGCGCCACGGACGCGGCCTCCGGCAACGGCTTCGCGTCGCGCCAGGTCGTCCACGCCAGCCACGCGAGGTAGGCGGCGCCGGCGTAGCGGACCGCGTCGTACGCGTAGGGAACCGCAGCGAGCAGCGCGGAGAGCCCGAACGCCGCGGCGAGCACGTGCCCGAGGAGACCGCTCGTCGTGCCCGCGAGCGACAGGAGCCCCGCGCGCCGTCCCTGTGCCGCCGTGCGCGCCACGAGGTAGACCAGCGTCGGTCCCGGCGTGATCGCGAGCGCCACCGACGCGGCGGCGAACAGGAGCCAGGTGTCGAGCGGGATCATCGGCGCCGGCGCGCGGTCGAGGTCAGGCGAGTTCGATCGCCATCGCGGTCGCCTCGCCGCCGCCGATGCACAGCGACGCGACGCCGCGGCGCTTGCCGTATTTGCGCAGCGCGCCGATCAGCGTCACGACGATCCTCGCGCCCGAAGCGCCGATCGGGTGGCCGAGCGCGCAGGCGCCGCCGTGCACGTTCATGCGCTCGTGCGGGATGCCGTGCTCGCGCATCGCGGCCATCGTGACCACCGCGAACGCCTCGTTGACCTCGTAGAGGTCGACGTCCTTCGCGGTCCAGCCGGACTTCGCGAGCACCTTCGCGATCGCGCCGACCGGTGCCGTGGTGAACTCGCCGGGCGCCTGGGCGTGCACCGCGTGCGCGACGATCACCGCGAGCGGAGCGATCCCGCGCGCCTCGGCGGTCGAGCGGCGCATCAGCACGAGCGCCGCGGCGCCGTCGGAGATCGACGACGAGTTCGCCGCGGTCACCGTGCCGTCCTTGCGGAACGCGGGCTTCAGCGTCGGGATCTTGTCGGGCGAGGCCTTCGCCGGCTGCTCGTCCTTGTCGATGGTGACCTCGCCCTTGCGGCCCGGAACCACGACCGGCGCGATCTCCCAGGCGAAGGTCCCGTCGTTGTTCGCGCCGAGCGCGCGGGAGAGCGAGGCCAGCGCGAAGCGGTCCTGTTCCTCGCGCGTGAAGGCGAACTTCGACGCGCAGTCCTCGGCGAAGGTCCCCATCAGGCGCCCCTTGTCGTAGGCGTCCTCGAGGCCGTCCAGGAACATGTGGTCGAACACCTGCTGGTGCCCCATCCGGTAGCCCGCGCGCGCCTTGGGCATCAGGTAGGGCGCGTTGGTCATCGACTCCATGCCGCCGGCGACGATCGCCTCGTGCGAGCCCGCGGCGAGCATGTCGTGCGCGAGGATCGCCGCCTCCATCGCCGAGCCGCACATCTTGTTCACCGTCGTGCAGGGCACCGATTGCGGCAGCCCGGCCTTCAGCGCCGCCTGGCGCGCCGGCGCCTGGCCCTGGCCCGCGGGCAGCACGCAGCCCATGATGACCTTGCCGACGTCGCCGGGCGCGAGCTTCGCGCGCTCGACCGCGGCCTTGACCGCGACCGCGCCCAGGTCGCTCGCCGCGAGCGACGCGAAATCGCCCTGGAAGCCGCCCATCGGCGTGCGCGCCGCCCCCACGATGACCATCGGATCGTTCAACATCGTCGTGCTCCTCATCCGTTCACGGCGACCGGCGCCCGCGACTTCGTCGGGATGGCGCGGCGTCGCTTCGCGCGGGGCGCGATCACTTCGTTTCGTTGAAGAGTTCCCGGCCGATCAGCATCCGGCGGATCTCGCTGGTGCCGGCGCCGATCTCGTAGAGCTTCGCGTCGCGCCACAGGCGCCCCGCCGGATACTCGTTGATGTAGCCGTTGCCGCCGAGGCACTGGATCGCCTCGCCGGCCATCCACGTCGCCTTCTCCGCCGCGTAGAGGATCGCGCCGGCCGCGTCCTTGCGCGCTGCGGAGCCGCCGTGCCCGCGGTCGAGCGCCTGCGCGACCGCGTAGACGTAGGCGCGCGAGGCCTGCATCGTCGTGTACATGTCGGCGAGCTTGCCCTGCATCAACTGGAACTCGCCGATCGGCTGGCCGAACTGATGCCGCTCGTGCACGTAGGGCACCACGACGTCCATGCACGCCTGCATGATGCCGAGCGGTCCGCCGGCGAGCACGGCGCGCTCGAAGTCGAGCCCGCTCATCAGGATGTTGACGCCGCGCCCCTCCTCCCCCAGCACGTTCGCGTCGGGGATCGCGCAGTCGCGGAACACGAGTTCGCAGGTGTTCGAGCCGCGCATGCCGAGCTTGTCGAGCTTCTGCGCGGTCGAGAAGCCGGCCATCCCCTTCTCGACCACGAACGCGGTGATGCCGCGCGCGCCGGCCTCCGGATCGGACTTCGCGTAGACGACGAGCGTGTCGGCGTCGGGCCCGTTGGTGATCCACATCTTGCTGCCGTTCAGCACCCAGTGGCCGTCGTGCCGGGTGGCGCGGGTGCGCATCGAGACGACGTCCGAGCCCGAACCCGGCTCGCTCATCGCGAGCGCGCCGACGTGCTCGCCCGCGACGAGCTTCGGCAGGTACCTGCGCTTCTGCGCCTCGCTGCCGTTGCGGCGGATCTGGTTGACGCAGAGGTTCGAGTGCGCGCCGTAGGAGAGCCCGACCGACGCGGACGCGCGCGAGATCTCCTCCATCGCGACGACGTGCGCGAGATAGCCGATGGCGGTGCCGCCGTACGCCTCCTCGACCGTGACGCCGAGGAGGCCGAGGTCGCCCATCTTGCGCCACAGGTCGTGCGGGAACTGGTTGTCGCGGTCGATCGCCGCGGCGCGCGGCGCGATCTCGTCGGCGGCGAACTGGCGCACCGTCTCGCGCAGCATGTCGACGGTTTCGCCGTGGTGGAAGTCGATGGACGGCAGCGCGGCGGTCATGGACGGCCTTTCGTGGGGTGCGGCGGACGGGCGTCCCCGTCGTCCTTGCCGTGCATCAGCATCAGCGTCTGCTGCATCAGCGCGCAGAGCCTGCGCCGGCCGCCGGATTCGGCGTGGACCTCGCCGCGCGTGATGCACAGCGTGCGTCCCGGCTTGACGACGAAACCCTCGGCGACGATCCGGTCGCCCTCCGCCGGAGCGAGCAGGTTGACCTTGAACTCGACCGTCAGCACCGAGGCGTTCGCCGGAAAGAGCGAGAAGCCGGCGTAGCCGCCCGCGCTGTCGACGATCGTCGACACGATGCCCGCGTGCACGTAGCCGTGCTGCTGCGAGATCGCGTCGTGCGGCACGAGCGAGATGGCGCAGTAGCCGGGCTCGACCGCATCGAGCGTGGCGCCGATCGTCGCCATCGCGCCCTGCCGCGCGAAGCTCATGCGCACGCGCTCCGCGGCGTCGGGCGTGCCGAACTCGAAGCGGACCTGCGGCATGACGGGCGGCCGGGTCGGCGCGGCGGGGGCCGCGCCCGGGGGTCGGGAAGCCATCGATTCTGGATTACGTTTACGTTAACGTCAACCTCGATGCCCGTCCGGCTCGCGCGACCCCGCCCGGGCGGCGGACGGTCCGCGGGCCGGACGCGGCGATGCGGGCGCGGCGCGTTCCGCCGTCGCCTCCCGGAGGCGGCGGCGGCAGTCGCGCTCGATCGAGCCGATCTCGGAGAGGAGCGCCTCGATGTCCGCGCGCTGCACCTCGAGCTGGGCGCGGCGATGGTCGAGCGCCTCGAGGAAGCGCAGCAGCTGGCGCCGGTCGCCCTCCCGCGCGTCGTGCAGGTCGAGGATCTCGCGGATCTCGATGAGCGAGAGGCCGAGCCGCTTGCCGCGCAGGATCAGCTTGATGCGGGTGCGCTCGCGCTCGCCGTAGATGCGCGCTTGACGCTGCCGCCGCGGCGCGAGCAGGCCCTCGTCCTCGTAGAAGCGGATCGCGCGCGTGGTCAGCGCGAACTCGGCGGCGAGTTCCGAGATCGAATAGCTCGCCTCCCGCGGCGCGGCGGCGGGCGCGTTCGGCGGGCGGCGGGAGGCGGTCATCGGCGGCGGGATGTCCGCGGGAACGTCGGGGAACGGGCCCGGCCACGATACCATACCGGGTTGACGCAACCGCCGATGCCCGTCCCCAGGTGAACGCCCCCGCCCCGAGCCTGCTGCAGTACCCGTACGACGCCCCGCCCGCGCCCGGCGCGGCGCAGGAGATCGCGCCGGAGCTCCTCTGGGTCCGGATGCCGCTGCCGTTCGCGCTCGACCACATCAACCTGTGGCTCGCGCGCGGCGAGAGCGGAGGCTGGATCGCGGTCGACGCGGGCTACGGCAACGACGCCACGCGCGCGCTGTGGGAGCAGCACTTCGTCTCGACGATGGGCGGGCATCCGATCGAGCGCATCGTCGCGACGCACCACCACCCCGACCACCTGGGGAACGCCGCGTGGCTCGCGGAGCGCTTCGGCGCGAAGGTCGCGATGACGATCGGCGAGTTCCTGACCGCGCACGCGACGCTCGACCAGCGCGCGGCGCACACGATCGGCGACACCTGCGCGCTGTTCGCCGCGCACGGCCTCGACCGCGAGCACGTCGCGGCGATCGTCGCACGCGGCAACGCCTATTCGCGCGGCGTGCCGCGCGCCCCGGCGAACATCGAGCGCATCGTCGGCGGCGACACGCTTCGCCTCGGCGCGCGCGACTGGACCGTGATCCCGGGCTACGGCCACTCGCCCGAGCATGCCGCGCTGCACGCGCGCGAGGCCGGGCTCCTGATCTCGGGCGACATGCTGCTGCCTCGCATCTCGACCAACGTCAGCGTGTGGTCGTCCGACCCCGACGGCGACCCGCTGGGCCGGTTCCTGAAGTCGATCTCCGCCTACGAGGGTCTTCCCACCGACACGCTCGTGCTGCCGTCGCACGGCATGCCGTTTCGCGGCATCGCGGCGCGCGTCGCCGAGTTGCGCGCGCATCACGCGGCGCGACTCGCGGAGCTGGAGGAGGCGCTCGCCGACGCGCGCCGGCCGATGTCCGCCGGCGAGATCGTGCCGGTGCTGTTCCGCCGGCCGCTCGACCTGCAGCAGCGCTTCTTCGCGACCGGCGAGGCGATCGCGCACCTCAATCACCTGTGGCACCGCAAGCGCATCACCCGCGTCGTCGGCGACGGCGGCGCGGTACGCTTCTCCGCCTGACCCCCCGGCCTCCTCCCCCTTCCGGACCCGCCCGATGACGACCAAGACCGCCTCCACCGCCTCCTCCCCGACCGAGGCGCGCCCCCCGTTCGACCCGGTCGTCCTCGCCGAGTCGATGGCGTCCGCCGCCGAGAAGAGCGCGAAGCTCCTGGGCGAATTCGCCGCGAAGCAGGCCGCGCGCGGCGCGAGCCCGTTCGCCGACGAGCTCGGCCTCGGGAAGGCGTACATGGAACTCGCCTCCGCGATGCTCGCCAATCCGCAGCGGCTCGTCGAATCGCAGATCTCGCTGTGGCAGCAGTACACGGCGCTGTGGCAGTCCTCGGTCCTGCGCGCGTTCGGCGCGCAGGTCGCCCCGGTCGCCGAGCCGTCGAAGGGCGACAAGCGCTTCCGCCACGAGGGCTGGCAGGACCACCTGCTGTTCGACTACGTGAAGCAGAGCTACCTGATCGCGGCGCGCTGGCTGCACGAGAACGTCGCGAGCGTCGAGGGCCTGGACGAGCACACGAAGAAGAAGGTGGACTTCTTCACCCGCCAGTACATCGACGCGCTCGCGCCGTCGAACTTCGCGCTCACCAATCCCGAGGTGTTCAGCGAGACCGTCGCCACCGGCGGCCAGAACCTGGTCAAGGGCCTGAACAACCTGCTCGACGACATCGAGCGCGGCAACGGGCAGCTCCGCATCTCGATGACCGACGCGAAGGCGTTCGAGCTCGGCGTCAACATCGCGACCACGCCCGGCAAGGTGGTGTTCCGCAACGCGCTGATCGAGCTCATCCAGTACGAGCCCGCGACGGCGAAGGTGTCCGAGCGCCCGCTCCTCGTGATCCCGCCGTGGATCAACAAGTTCTACATCCTCGACCTGCGCGAGAAGAACTCGTTCCTGCGCTGGGCGGTCGCGCAGGGGCACACGACCTTCGTGATCTCGTGGGTCAACCCGGACGCGAAGCTCGCCGGCAAGGATTTCGAGGACTACCTGACCGAAGGCACGCTCGCCGCGATCGGCGCGATCGAGAAGGCGACCGGCGCGAAGGACGTGAACGCGGTCGGCTACTGCCTCGGCGGGACGCTCCTCGCCGCGACGCTCGGCTACCTGGCGGCGAAGAAGGAGCCGAGGATCGCGAGCGCGACGTTCATGACCTCGCTCGTCGACTTCACCCACGCCGGCGAACTCGAGGTGTTCATCGACGAGGGCCAGGTGGCCTCGCTCGAGCGCAAGATGAGCGAGCGCGGCTACCTCGAAGGCGCCGAGATGGCGAACACCTTCAACATGCTGCGCGCGAACGACCTGATCTGGTCGTTCGTCATCAACAACTACCTGATGGGGCGCGACCCGTTCCCGTTCGACCTGCTGCACTGGAACTGCGACTCGACGCGCATGCCGGCGAAGATGCACAGCTTCTACCTGCGCAACCTCTACATGAAGAACGCGCTGCGCGAGCCGGGCGGCGTCACGCTCGACGGCGTCGCCATCGACCTTTCCAAGTCGAAGGTCCCGACCTACTTCGTCTCGGCGATCGAGGACCACATCGCGCCGTGGAAGGCGACCTACGAGGGCCCGTCGGTCCTGTCGGGACCGTCGCGCTTCGTGCTGTCCGGCTCGGGACACATCGCGGGCATGATCAACCCGCCGGCCGCGAACAAGTACGGGTACTGGACCAACGCGAAGCTCCCGGCGTCGGCGGACGAGTGGTTCGCCGGCGCGAAGCAGCACGAGGGCTCGTGGTGGACCGACTGGCAGGACTGGATCTCGACGCGCACCGGGCGCGAGGTCGCGCCGCGCGTTCCGGGCAAGGGCAAGCTCAAGGCGCTCGCCGACGCGCCGGGCACCTACGTCCGGATCCGCGCCGACGGGAAGTGACGCCGCGGCGCGCGCGCAGTAGAGTGGCGCGAGGCAAGGGTCCTTTCGGGAGGACATCATGTTGATCCTTCGATCCTGCACGCTGCTGTCGCTCGCCGCGCTGGCCCTTGGAGCGCCGCTCGCCGCCGCGGCAGCGACCTGCGCGGACTGCGGCGTCGTCACCTCGCTCCGCTACGTCGAGGAGAAGGGCCAGGCGAGCGGCGTCGGCGCCGTCGCGGGCGGCGTCGTCGGCGGCGTCGTCGGCCACCAGTTCGGCAGCGGGCGCGGCAACACCGCGATGACGATCGCGGGCGCCGGCGCCGGCGCCTACGCCGGCCACCAGATCGAGAAGAACAAGAACAAGAAGGTCTACTGGGCGGTGACCGTGAAGATGGACGACGGGACCGTCCGCAAGCTCACCTACAGCCAGCGCCCGCCCGCCAACGAGGGCGAACGCGTCAAGCTGCTCGACGGCGGGAAGCGGATGGCGCTCGTCGCGCCGTAGGCGACCTTCGGCATGCCGCCCGTCGCTCCGTAGCGAAGCTCGACGCAACGCCACGCAGGTTCGCGCGCCGCCCGGCGCGGGTTTCGGCGGCGCCGATCACCGCTGCATGCCGCCCGGCTTCTCGGATGCGTTGCCGCGCGACGGTGCGCTGCCGTCGTGGCCGCCGCGTTCCTGCGGCTTGCGCTCGCTGCCGTTCGACGACGGCTTCGCCGCCGGAGCGTGCGCCGGAGCCTGCCCGTGCATCTGCGGGGGCGGCACGGGCGCCATCGTCGCCCCCCCGCGCGGCACCGCCTGTGGGCTCGCCGCCGGCGGCGACACGACCGCGGGCTTCGGCTGGGGCGCGCTGCGCGACGGCGGCGCGTACGGGTTCGAGGGCGAGGCGACCGGCATCGACGGTCGCTGCGGCGATGACGAGCGTGCCGGACCGGTCGCGGAAGGCGAGTACGTCGGCGCCGCCGGCGAAGCCTGGCGCGCCGGCGGCGAGACGTCCGGCTGCGGGTATCCGGTCGAGGGCACGTTCTGGCGCGACGGCGCGGTCGCCGGTGCGTAGGGCTTCGCCGTCTCGCGCTGGACCGGCGTGGTGTAGACCGACGGCGCACCGCCGCGGTCGGGCGCCGAGTACGACGCCGACGGCGTCGTCGGTGCCGCAGACGTTCCGCGCGACGGCGCGCCGATCGACGGCTTCACGCTCTCGCCGGCGCTGCGCGACGGCGATCCGCGCGCCATGCCGCTGCCCGGCGCGAAGGTCGACGCGGCAGGCGGCGCATCGGACAGTCGCGGCTTCAACGCCGGCCGCCCGGGCGCCGGGCGCTCCGCCGGCGGTGCGTAGGCGAGGTCCGGTGCGCTGCGGACCTGCGCGGCGGTCACCGGAACGAGATGGCGCGACACCGACCGCTCGCTCGCGAAATTCGCGACCGGAATCGCCGTGATGCCGCCGGGACGCGACGCGTTGATGTAGCTCTGGGGCGGCGCGCGGCGCACGCGTTCGTCGTAGTGCGCGGCATAGGGGCGGTTGTAGCCGCTCCAACAGCGCGACGAGCAGCCGTTCCACCACGGGCGGAACGGCTCGCCCCAGGCGAGCGGCACCCAGCCCATGACCGGCGCGCCCCACGACACCGACACGCTCCAGCCCGAACCGCCGACCCAGCCGACCATCGCGGGCGCCCAGATCGGACGGGCGACGAACGCGCCGGGACACCATCCCCAGCGGCCGCCGACCACGACCCAGCGTCCGTAGTGGAACGGCGCGTAGCCCCACGGCGCGGCATCGACCCAGGTCCAGCCCCAGGGCGCGACCCAGGTCCAGCGGCCGTCGCGGTACGGCGCCCAGCCCGCGGCGACCTGCGTCGGATACCAGACCGAACCGTAGGTCGTGTCGGTCTCCCACGCGCCGTACGCGTCGAGGTCGGCCGCGCCGACCATCTGGCGCGACACGTACGGAGACGAGCGGCTCCGCGCGTAGCGCCGGTCGCGCTCGGCGACCCAGGCGTCGAAGCCGTCGGATACGATGCCGTTCGCGACATCGACGCGCGTCGCGTCGAGTCCTTGCGCCACGGCGGTCTGCCCGGGCAGCACCTGCTGCATGCCGGCGGACGTCGGCAGCGTCGCCTCGCCTTCGCGGACGACGACGACCGTGCGGTTGCGGTCGCCCGACACCTCGACCCGGTAGAGTCCGGTGCGCGTCAGCACAACCTGCGTGTTCGGCGTGTCGATGTGCGCGGCCTCGCCCGGATCGAGGAAGCGCAGGCGCAGCGAGAGCTGGCCCTGCGCGAGGAACAGCGACACGACGCGATCGTCGAGGCGCGCGACGTGCAGGTTGGTCTGCGGGCCGAGGCGGATCTGGCCGGTGCCGACGTCGATCTCCGCGCGCGAGCCTTCCGCGACCCACAGGTTGTCGCCGGAGGTGATCGGATAGTTGACGCCGATCGCCTCCCAGTCGGACGCGCGATCCTCCGGCGCGTGGTAGACCTCGCCGCCCAGGTCGGCGAGGCGGCCCACGCGCGAAGGCAGGTCGTCCTGGGCGTATGCGACCGCCGCGAAGACCGCCAGCAGGACAGCGGCCGTGGCGCGCGCGGCCTTCCGCAGCGATCCACGCAAGTCGGTGCAATTCGGCATCCCGGCTGTCCTCATGGTCATCGATCGACTCCTGGTGCTGACGAAAACGATTGCCGCGGCGCCACGGTTGACCGGGCGCCTGCCGGCGACGCGGCGCACGTCCGGGCACAATGGATTAGACTCGGTGCTCCGTCCAGTCCGCCCGCCCCCTTCCAGGAGCCGTCCATGCGCACCTTCCGCGCGTCCCGCATCGCCGCCGCCGTCGCCATCGCTTGCACGTTCGCCTCGAGCGCGGCTTCCGCCCAGTTCTCGAACTTCTGGGTGTTCGGCGACAGCCTGTCGGATGCCGGTTCGTTCAAGCCCGCGCTGCCGCCGGGCACGGGCCTCTACACGACCAATCCGGGACCGATGTGGACGCAGGTGCTGGCGCAGCGCTACGGCCTCACCTCGACGCCGGCCAACCAGGGCGGCAACGACTATGCGGAAGGCGGCGCGCGCGTCGCGTTGCAGCCCGGCGTCCCGCCGAACTTCCCGCTGACCGCGAACGCGACCCCGGTGCTGACCCAGATCTCGCAGTACCTCGCGACCGGTCCGGCGGATTCCGGCGCGCTCCATTCGGTGTGGGCCGGCGGCAACGACCTGTTCACGCAGTTGTCGATGCTGCAGGCGGGCGCGATCACGCCGCAGCAACTGCAGGCGAACATGACGCTGGCCGCGGGCCAGCTCGTCGGTGGCGTCGCCCAGTTGCAGGCCGCGGGCGCGCGGAACATCCTCGTGTTCAACCTGCCCGACGCCGGCAAGACGCCCGACGGCATCGAATCCGGCAACGCCGCGTCGATCTCGCAGGTCGTGGGCCTGTACAACGGCGCGATGCAGGCGGGACTGAACCAGATCGGCGGCAACGTCATCCGCGTCAACATCTTCGCCCTGCTGAACGAGGTGATCGCCGACCCGGCGCGCTACGGCTTCGCCAACGTCACCGGCCGCGCGTGCACGAACGACTTCGGCGGGCGTGTCTACGCGCTCTTCTGCACGCCCGACACGCTCGTGTCGCCCGACGCGCCGAACACCTACCTGTTCGCCGACGGCAACCACCCGACGACCGCGGGCATGAACCTGATCGCGCAACTCGCCGCGAGCATGATCGAGGGACCGCAGAAGATGGCCTCGCTCGGCGAAGCGCCGCTCGCGGTCGAGGCCGCGAACTTCCGGACGCTCGACGGCCGGATGCAGTCGTCGCTCAACGCGAAGCCCACGTCGGCACGCTTCCAGCCCTGGGTCGCGGTCGACTACGCGAATCCGGACCTCCGCGGCTCGTTCATCTCGGGCGACGCGGACGTGACGACGGTGTCGGTCGGCGGCGACATGATGCCGAATCCGCGCCTGCTCGTCGGCGGCGCGTTCGGCTACACCGAGAACAAGTCCGACTTCGGCGGCGGCGGCTTCACGCTCAAGGAGACGACCGGCACGTTCTACGCCGGCTACGGCGAAGGCCCGTGGTACCTCGGGCTGCGCCTGGGCGCCGGCGACCTCGACTACGGCGACATCAACCGCGACATCGCGCTCGGCACCACCACGCGGACCGAGACCGGCGAGACGAGCGGCTACACCTACTTCGGCAGCCTCGTCGGCGGGTGGTGGTTCGGCACGAAGAGCGGCATCGTGCACGGACCGTACGCGCGGCTCACCTACCAGCGCGCGATCGTCCGGCAGTTCTCGGAGGCGAGCCGCGATTCGACCGCGCTCACCTACGGCCAGCAGGAGCGCGAATCGCTGCAGTCCTCGCTCGGATGGCAGCTCTCCGGCAATCTCGCCGGCATCCGTCCGTTCGGCCGCGTGACCTGGGAATACGATTCGAAGGCCGATGCGCGTTCGGTCGAGGCGACGCCGGTCCTGCTGGGCGGCACCTATTCGGTCGGCGCCTACGTGCCGGACGACGACTACTGGCTGTTCAACCTCGGCGCGTCGACCGACTTCGCGCGCGGCACCGTGTTCCTCACCGGCTCGGGGACCGCCAGCAAGGACGACGGCAACTACTGGGCGGTCACGCTGGGCGTGCGTATCCCGATCGAGTGAACGGTAGTTGATCCACGCGAAATCCGTCGGGCTGAAGCCCGACCCACCACCCTCCCCGTGGGTCGGCCTTCAGGCCGACACGATCCATCGCATCACCACCCGCCCCGTCGGGCTGAAGCCCGACCCACAGGGAAGGCGAAAGCCGCGGATCGCTCGTAGGTACGGCTTCAGCCGGACGATTCTCCCGCCGCCACCGGATACTCCGGCGCCGCCGCCAGCGGTCAACGGGTTCCTGACCGGAACCGCGCGAGCGCGCGCAACCCCTCGATCGAACGCGAGCCGTACCACGACGTCCACTCCCCGTCGATGAGGTCGACGCGCTTGCCGTACGTCGCGGCGAGCGCGTCGCGGTCGCGCGGGCGGAACGCGTAGGGCTCGGTCGAGAGCAGGATGCGGTCGGCGTCGCGCCACGCCGCATCGTCGTCGCCGATCCGCGGATAGCGCGAGTCGGCGTCCTCGGGCAGCGTGTCGAATCCCGCGCGTGCGAGCGTGGCGGACACGTAGGTGTCGCGCGCCACCGTCATCCACGGGGCTTTCCAGATCAGATAGAGGACGCGTTCGCGCGGCAGGCCGGCGGTGGCACGGGCGAGTTCGCCGAGCGCCGCGTCGAACTCCGCGGCGAGGGCGCGCGCGGCCGCCTCGCGATCGAAGACCGCGCCGAAGAGCGCGTAGAGCCTCCGGTTGTCCTCGGGGACGAGTGGATGGGTGACGATCACCGCCGGCACGAACGCGCGCGCCGCGTCGACGTCCTCGCGCCGGTTCTCGTCGACGTTGACGACGAGGTGCGTCGGTCGCGTCGCCGCGAGCGCCTCGAGATCGACGTCCTTGGTGCCGCCGACCTTCGGCACCCGCCGCACGGCGTCGCGAGGGTGCACGCAGAATCCGGTCCTCGCGACGACACGGTCGCCGAGTCCCAGCGCGAACAGGAGTTCGGTGAGGCTCGGCACCAGCGACGCGATGCGCGGCGCGCCGTCGAAGCGCCGGTGCCGCGCGCCGGACCAGTCGGTCGCGCCGCTCAGGGCTGCCTCGGCTTGCGCGGCGCGCGAGCGAACGCGCGGTCGTAGATCGCCCGCGGCAACGCGGCGAGCACGCGCCCGACGATCGCCATCGGCCAGGGCAGCACGTGGAAGCGCTTGCGGCGCGCGATCGCGCGCGCGATCGACGCCGCGGCGCTGTCCGCGTCCATCAGGAACGGCATCCGGTAGGGATTGCGCGCGGTCATCGGGGTGGCGACGTAGCCGGGGCAGATCGTGACGACCGCGACGCCGGAAGGCGCGAGTTCGACGCGCAGCGCCTCGAGCACCCTGATCGCCGCCGCCTTCGACGCCGAATACCCGGCCGATCCGGGCAGGCCGCGGAAACCCGCGACGCTGGCGATCCCCGCGAGCGTGCCGCGCCCGGCCTCGCGCATCGGCGCGACGAACGGGTGGAACGTGTGGAAGAGCCCGGCGACGTTCGTGTCCATGACCGCGCGGAACGCGGCGAGGTCCTCGGCGTGCTCGACCATCGTGCCGCGCGAGACGCCGGCATTGGCGATCACGACGTCGGGGACGCCGTGCTTCGCGATGAAGTCACGGCCCGCGGCGATCATCGCGTCGGCGTCGCGCACGTCGGCGGCGTAGGTTTCGACGGTCGCGGTGCCGAGGGCGGCTTGCACGCGCGCGAGTTCGTCCGCGCGCCGCGCGACGAGGCCGAGCGTCGCACCGTCGCGCGCGTAGTGCTTCGCGAGCGCTTCGCCGAGCCCCGACGAGGCGCCGGTCAGGAAGACTTTGAGCGCCAACGACGTCTCGCCGCCCGCGTCGCTACGCCGCCTGCGCTGCGAAGCGCGCGAGCGGTTCCGCGATGCCCGACGACGTGCCGGTCGGGTGCGCCTCGAACATCACGCCGCCTCGCTTTCTGCGTCGCTGCACCGCGCATACCACGCATACCACGCATACCACGCATACCACGCATACCGCTCCTGCCGCTCCTACGCTTCTATCGTATCCACCGCCTGCGCTGCGGAGCGCGTGAGCGGCGGTCGCGCAGCGAACGTCCGCTCGACGCCGCTCCCGGTCGCGCCGCCGCCCGTTCGAAGCTCTAAGATTTCGGGCGTTCGGCGCGCGCGACGGCGATCGCCGCGTCGATCGTCGCCGGCACGTTCGGGTGCCCGCCCGCGGTGCCCGAGGTGAGCTGGAACTTGCCGTCGACGATGATCGTCGGCACCGACTGGATGTTGTACGCCTGCGCGATCTGCTTGGCGCGACCGACCTTGCCGGAGACGCCGAACGACTTGTAGATCTCCTCGACCTTCTTGCGGTCGAGCCCCTTCTTCGCCGCCCAGTCGAAGAACTTGTCCTCCTTCGCCAGGTTGTCGCGCGCGGGGCCATGGATCGCGAGGAACACCTCGGGCGTGAGCTTCGCGTCCTCGCCCAGCGCCTCGAGCGTGTAGTACACCTTGGCGAGGTTCTCCCAGGGCGCGAAGAACGCGACCGGCACGCGGCGGAACTGCACGTCGGGCGGCAGCTTCTTCATCCACGCCTGCATGTGCGGCTCGAGGTCCGCGCAATGCGGGCAGCCGTAGGAGAAGAACTCGATCACCTCGATCTTCTTGCCGGTTTCGACCGGATGCGCCACCTTGAAGCGCAGGAATTCCTTGCCTTCGGCCTGGGCCGACGCGTGGCCCGCGAACGCGAACGCGGCCGCGAACGCGATGGCCAGGCGGGCGGCGGCGCGAAGGCCGGGAAACATCGATGCTGCGGTCGTCATGGACTTCCCTTTCCGGATTCGGCCCGGAGGCGACGCGATGGCTCGCGTCACTCCCGGATCACCGCGACGTCGAAACCGCGACGCGCGAGTTCATTCTTGACCCGGGCGAGTTCGTCCGGGTTGTCGTAGGGCCCGAGGCGCACGCGGTAGCGCACCGACTTGTCCTGGAGCGTTCCCGTCTGCACCCGAGCCTCCCAGCCGGAGAGCGCGAGGCGTGCCTTCAGGTTCTCGGCATCGGGTTCCTGCGTGAACGAACCCGCCTGCAGCCAGAGGCGATCGCCGGGTTTGGCGCTCTTCGGCGCAGAAGGTTCCGTGGCCGCGCTCCGTTCGGCCGGACGCTCTGCCTTCCCAGGCTCCGTGGGCTTTCCCGGTTCCGCCGCTTTCGTGGGCTCCGTCGATTTCGCGACGGATGCCGGCGGCCGCTCCGGCGCCTTCGGGGCGCCGAGCTTCGCCTCCTCCCCACCGGGAAGGATGCGGTAGAAGTCGAACCGGCCCTTGTCCTCGCCGCCCGCCTTCGCGCCTTTCGCGTCGCGCGGCGCGGAGGGCGCGTCCGCAGCCCCCTTGGTCGGCGCGACGGCCCGCCCGCCCATCAGCGTCCACGCGATGCCCGCGGCGAGCGCGATGCCGAGCGCGAGCCCGATGAAGATGCCGAGCAGCGTTCCGCCCGCGCCGCTGCGCCTCGCGGAGCGCGCCTTCGGCCTCGCCGCGGCGCCCTTCCCGGCCGTGCGGGCGCCGCCGGGCGGGTACTTCGCCGCGCGGCTCACATCTGCTCCGGCGCGCCGATGCCGAGCAGCGCGAGCGCGTTGCGGAGCACCTCGCCGGTCGCGACCGCCTGCGCGAGGCGCGCGTCGCGCACCTTCGCATCGTCGACGAGGAAGCGCTCGGCGTTGTACCAGCCGTGGAACGCGCCCGCGAGGTCCTTCAGGTACGCGGCGAGCCGGTGCGGCGCGAACTCGCACGACGCCTCGCGGACCTCGCCCGGATAGTCGGCGAGCAGGTTCTGCAGCGCGCGCTCGTGGCTGCCGTCGAGCGGCGAGAGGTCGGTCGCGGCCGCGCGCGCGACCACCTCGTCGCGCCCGACGCCCGCCTGGCGCAGCACCGAGGCCACGCGCGCGTGCGCGTACTGCACGTAGTAGACCGGATTCTCCTCGGACTGCGACCGCGCGAGGTCGATGTCGAAGGTGAACTCGCTGTCGGCCTTGCGCGCGACGAGGAAGAAGCGCACGGCGTCGCGGCCGGTCTCGTCGATCAGGTCGCGCAGCGTGACGTAGCTGCCGGCGCGCTTGCTGATCTTCACCTCCTCGCCGCCGCGCATCACCGTCACCATCTTGTGCAGCACGTAGTCGGGATAACCCGCCGGGATGCCCGCGCCGAGCGCCTGCAGGCCGGCGCGCACCCGCGTGATCGTGCTGTGGTGGTCGGAGCCCTGGACGTTGACGACGCGCGCGAATCCGCGCTCCCATTTGGTCACGTGGTAGGCGACGTCGGGGACGAAATAGGTGTAGCCGCCGTCCGACTTCCGCATCACGCGGTCCTTGTCGTCGCCGAAATCGGTGGTGCGGAGCCAGGTCGCGCCCTCGCTCTCGTAGACGTGCCCCGAGGCCCTCAGCCGCGCGACCGTCGACTCGACGCGGCCGTCGGTGTAGAGCGAGCTCTCCAGATAGTAGTTGTCGAAGGCGACGCCGAACGCCTGCAGGTCGCGGTCCTGCTCCTTGCGGAGTTCCGCGACCGCGAAGCGGCGGATCGCCTCGACGTCCGACAGGTCGTGGCCGACCTCGTCCAGGTAGCGCTGCGCGAGCTCGCGGATGTACTCGCCGCGGTAGCCGTCCTCGGGGAACGCGCCCGACTCGCCGAGGATCTCCTTCGCGCGTGCGCGGACCGACACCGCGAGGTTCTCGATCTGCTGGCCCGCGTCGTTGTAGTAGAACTCGCGCGTGACGCTCGCGCCCTGGCTTTCGAGCAGCGCGGCGATCGCGTCGCCGAGCGCCGCCTGCCGGCCGTGGCCCACGTGCAGCGGACCGGTCGGATTGGCCGAGACGAACTCGACCATGATCCGCTCGCCGGCGAGGCGCCGCGACCTTCCGTAGTCGCCGCGCTCGCGCAGGATGCGCGACACGACCGACTGGCGCGCCTCGGGCGTGAGCCTGAGGTTCACGAACCCGGGACCCGCGACGTCGAGCGATTCGGCGAGCGCGCGCACCGCGGGATCGCCCGCCGCGCGGGCGCAGAACGCCTGCGCGATCTCGCGCGGCGGACGCTTCTGCGCCTTCGCGCCGGTGAGCGCGACGTTGGTCGCGAAGTCGCCGTGCGCGGCCTCGCGCGGACGCTCGAGCGTCACCTCGACGTCCGGGAGCGCCGTCATCGTGGCGCGCGCGTGCCCGGTGAGCAGGCGTTCGAGGTCGGATTTCGGGTCGGAAACGTGCGTCATCGGCGGTAGGCAGGGCGCGCCATTCTAGCGTGAGGCGGGCGTCCGCCGCCGCGGGCGATCACAGCGCCGCCGGATCGACGTCGAGCCCCCAGCGCACGCGGGGGTGCCGCAACGTCTCGAGCGCGGGCAGGAAGCCGTCCAGGAAGCGCGACAACGAGCCGCGGCGCGCCGACTGCACGACGAGCTGGCCGCGCTCGCAGCCCGCGCGGCGCGCGAGGAGTGCGGGTACCGGGCCGTGGATCTCGACGTCGGCGCCGATGCGACTCCGGGTCGTGGCGGCTTCGATCGCCGCGGCGGCGAGGAACGCATCGACGTCCGCTCGCGCCGGGGCCTCGGCGCCGAGGAGCACGAGGAACGCGTACGGCGGAAGGGCTGCGGCGCGGCGCTCGTCGAGGAGCGCGCGCGCGAAGGTCGCGTAGTCCTGCGAGGCGAGCGCGCGATGCACCGCGTGCTGCGGAAACGACGTCTGCACGATCACCTCTCCCGGCAGCGCCGACCGTCCGGCGCGTCCGGCGACCTGGAACAGGAGCGCGGCCAGGCGCTCGGTCGCCCGGAAGTCGGCGCTGTAGAGCGCGTGGTCGGCGCCGACCACGCCGACGAGCGTCAGGCGCGGGAAGTCGTGGCCCTTGGCGAGCATCTGGGTCCCGACGAGGATGTCGACCGCGTCCGCGGCGACGCGCTCGCGCACCGAATCGAACGCGCCGCGCGTGCGCGTGGTGTCGCGGTCGACACGCTCGATCCGCGCGGCGGGGAACGCCGAGGCGAGCGCGGCCTCGAGGCGCTGCGTGCCCAGGCCCCGCGGCGCGAGATCGACGTTGCCGCAGGACGGGCAGGCGCGCGGCATCGGCTCGTCGTGGCCGCAGTGGTGGCAGCGCAACCGCGGAGGCTTGCGGTGCACGACGAGCCGGGCGCTGCAGTTCGGGCACCCCGACTCCCATGGGCACGCGGTGCACTTGAGCGACGGCGCGAAGCCGCGGCGATTGACGAACACCAGCGACTGCTCGCCGCGCGACAGGCGATCCGCGATGCCGGCCACGAGCGGCCCGGCGAGGCCCTCGCGCGCGGACGGGTCGTCCGGCGGCACGAACCGGATCGACGGCGGCCGCGCGCGCGGATCGGCGCGCCGCGGCAGCGCGACGCGCGCATAGCGGCCGGCCTCGACCTGAGCGAGGCTTTCGAGCGACGGCGTCGCGCTCGCCAGCACGATCGGCACGAACCGCGAGCGCGCGCGGACGATCGCGAGATCGCGCGCGTGGTAGCGGACGCCGTCCTGCTGCTTGTACGACGCGTCGTGCTCCTCGTCGACGATCACGAGCGCGAGGCGCGGCAGCGGAGCGAAGACTGCGAGCCGCGTGCCGACCACGAGTCCGGCCTCCCCCGCCGCCGCGCTGCGCCAGTGGCCGAGCCGCTCGCCGTCGGTGAGCCCGCTGTGCAGCGTGGCGATGCGCACGCCGGGCAGCGCGGCGGCGAAGCGCGCGGTCAATTGCGGCGTCAGGTTGATCTCCGGCACGAGCAGCAGCACCTGTCCGCCCCGCGCGATCGCCAGCCCCGCGGCGGCGGCGCACACGTCGGTCTTGCCGCTGCCGGTCACGCCGTCGAGCAGCGTGACCGCGAACCGGCCGGCGGCCGCGTCGATCACCGCCACGGCATTGCGCTGATCCGCGTTGAGTTCGCGTGGTCCGGACGTTCCCGCGCGCACCGGCTCCGCGACCCAGCCCGCGCGCCTCCAGGCCGCAAGTCGACGGCGTTCGGACTCCGGCAGCGCCGCGATCGCGTCGCGATCGAGCCCTTCGGCCCGGGCTGCGTCGAGGCGGGCGACGAGTGCGGCGACGGCGGGCGCCTGCGCGATGCGCGCGGCGAGCGCTGCGCGCCCCTGTTCGGTCAGCACGAGGGCGAGCGGAGGCGCCGGAGACCGCCGCGGCGCACCCCGGCCGACCGGCGGCACGGCGACCGCGAGGGCGAGCCCCAGGGGCTCACGGTAGTACGCCGATACGAACTCGGCGAGCGCGACGACGTCCTCCGGCAGCGGCGGCAACGCCACGACGTCTTCGATCGGCTGGATGCGCTCGCGCTCGATGCCGGCGGACGCCTGCACGCCGACGACGACGCCCACGCAGCGTCGACGAGAGAACTTCACGCGAACGAGGGAGCCGCGCACGAGACCGACGCCGTCGGGCGCCCAGTAGTCGAACGTGCTGCCGGTCGCCGCGGGGACCGCGATGCGGGCGATCGTCATCGACGCGCGATCCCGCCCGACTCACGCGCGATTGTAGTGTTCGAATTCCTCATGCCCAGACAGAGCAAAGCGAGACAAGTTCTTCATTTTTCAGCAGTTGGACTTTCGTTCCCGGCGAATGTGGATAACTGTGTGCACAAATGATGCGCCCATCGTGCGCCGCGCACGAGCGTACGCTCAGCCCTCCTCGGCCCCCCGTGGAATCCATCAGAATTTCTTCTGACCAATCAGGCGCTTGCAAGACCTTCGCCCGGGGCCTCCCGGACAGGCGACTCGGGCCGTCGCCGGGCAGGGGATTTGTGCATAACTGTGCCCCGCACACCGGAAATCGAACCTTGTCAAGCCCCGGATGCGCCCTTTCGTTCCCCCCGGGCATCGGCGGACACGCGGTGGACCGTCTCGACCAGGACGCCGACGTGTTCCGGTGGCGTGGAAGGCACGATCCCGTGGCCCAGGTTGAACACGAATCCCGGCGCCGGGCCCGCGGCAGCGACCACGGCTTCCGCTTCGCGCGCCACGGTGTCGGGATCGGTCGTGAGCACGAGCGGGTCGAGGTTGCCCTGCAGCGCGACGCGTTCACCGACCCGCGCGCGCGCGGCGGCGAGGTCCGCGGTCCAGTCGAGGCCGACTGCGTCGGCGCCGATCGACGCCAGCCGCTCGAGCCACGCGTCACCGCCCTTGGTGAACACGACGATCGGCACCGATCGCGCGGCGGGATCGCGCTTGAGCGCTTCGATCACGCTTCGCATCGTCGCGAGCGAGAACCGCTCGAACGCCGCGGTCGACAGCATGCCGCCCCAGGTGTCGAAGATCATCAGCGCGTCGGCCCCCGCGACCGCCTGCTCGCGCAGGTAGGCGGCGACGGCGCGCGCGTTCACCTCGACGATGCGCGCGAGCAGGTCGGGGCGGGCCGCGGCCATCCTGCGGACGGTCGCGAAGTCGTCGCTGCCGCGCCCCTCGATCATGTAGCACGCGAGCGTGAACGGGCTCCCGGAGAACCCGATCAGCGGCACGCGTCCGGCGAGCGCGCGCCTGATCGACGCGACCGCGTCGAACACGTAGCGCAGCTTCGCCATGTCGGGCGCCTCGAGCGCGGACGCCGACGCATCGTCGCGCACGGTGCGCGCGAAGCGCGGACCCTCGCCCTCGGCGAACGAGAGGCCGAGACCCATCGCGTCGGGCACGGTGAGGATGTCCGAGAACAGGATCGCGGCGTCGAGCGGAAAGCGCGCGAGCGGCTGCAGCGTGACCTCGGTCGCGAGGTCGGGCGACTGCGCGAGCGCCATGAAGCTGCCGGCGCGGGCGCGCGTGGCGTTGTACTCGGGCAGGTAGCGCCCGGCCTGCCGCATCAGCCAGACCGGCGTGCGCGGCACCGGCTCGCGACGAAGCGCGCGCAGGAACGTGTCGTTGCGCAAGCGGGAGGGAGGTTCGACGTCGGACGTTCGACTCATGCACGGCGATCCGCGCCCGCGCCCCGCGTCAGCGGGGAGCGGGTCCGGAAGTCAGGCGACGTCGAACGCTCGACGACGAACGTCGAACCCGGGTCATCGCGGCAGCGACGAAGCGCCCATCAGGAACGCATCGACCGATCGCGCGCACTGCCGGCCTTCGCGAATCGCCCAGACGACGAGCGACTGGCCGCGGCGCATGTCGCCGGCGGCGAACACCTTGTCGGCGCTGGTGCGGTAGAGGTCGGTATCCGCGGCCACGTTGCTCCGCGCGTCGCGCGCGACGCCGAAGCGTTCGAGCATCGGGGCCGATCCCGGTCCGGTGAAGCCCATCGCGAGCAGCACCAGGTCGGCCTTCATCTCGAACTCGCTGCCGGTCACCTCGGTCATCTTCATCTGGCCGTCGGCCGCGCGCGACCACTCGAGCCGCGCCGCGACGAGCCTCTCCACCCTGCCGTCGCGGCCTTCGAACCGCTTCGTCGCGACCGACCAGTCGCGCTGGCAGCCTTCCTCGTGCGAGGACGAGGTGCGAAGCTTCAGCGGCCAGTACGGCCACACGAGCGGCTTGTCCTCGTGCTCCGGCGGCCGCGGCAGCAGTTCGAACTGGGTGACCGACGCCGCGCCCTGGCGGTTCGACGTGCCGACGCAGTCCGAACCGGTGTCGCCGCCGCCGATCACGACGACGTGCTTTCCGGTCGCGAGGATCTGATCGGCGACGCGGTCGCCGGCGACGACCCGGTTCTGCTGCGGCAGGAATTCCATCGCGTAGTGGACGCCCGCGAGTTCGCGGCCGGGCACCGGCAGGTCGCGCGGCTTCTCGGCGCCGCCCGCGAGCACCACCGCGTCGAACTCGTCGATCAGCGCGCGCGGATCGGCGTCGCGGCCGATCTCGACGCCGGGGCGGAAGACCACGCCCTCGGCCGACATCTGCGCCATCCGCCGGTCGATCGCCGCCTTCTCGAGCTTGAAGTCGGGGATGCCGTAGCGGAGCAGCCCGCCGATCCGGTCGTTCTTCTCGAAGACGACGACATCGTGACCCGCGCGCGCGAGTTGCTGCGCGCAGGCGAGGCCCGCCGGTCCCGAACCCACGACCGCGACGCGCCGGCCGGTCCGTACCGCGGCCGGGCGCGGCTCGACCCAGCCTTCCTCCCAGCCCTTGTCGATGATGAAGTGCTCGATCGACTTGATGCCGACCGGCTGGGCGTTGATGTTGAGCGTGCACGCCGCCTCGCAGGGCGCCGGGCACACGCGGCCGGTGAACTCGGGAAAGTTGTTGGTCGAGTGCAACGATTCGAGCGCGGCCCGCCACGAGCGCCGGTACACGAGATCGTTCCAGTCGGGGATGACGTTGTTGACCGGGCAGCCCGAATGGCAGAACGGGATGCCGCAGTCCATGCAGCGCGCGCCCTGCTTCGACGCCGCGTCGTCGGTGAGCGCCAGCACGAACTCGCGGTAGTGCCGCACCCGCTCGCGCGTGGGCTCGGCCACCTCGGCGATGCGCTCGTATTCCAGGAATCCGGTGATCTTGCCCATGCGTGTGCGTGTTGCGAAGGGTCTATGCCACCGCGCGCGCCTTCGGCGCCGCCGGCTTCTCGGCCGCCTTCGCGGCCATCTCGGTGAGCGCACGGCGGTACTCGTGCGGGAAGACCTTGACGAAGCGGCCGCGCGCAGCCTCCCATCCGTCGAGCATCGCGAGCGCCACGGCCGAGCCGGTGAAGCGCAGGTGCTTCTCGACGAGTTCGCGCAGGATCGCGTCGTCGGAGCGTCCGGCGTGCCGGACGACCGCCTTGCCCGCCGCGGCGAGATCGCGCTCCACGCGCGCCTGCTCAGCCTCCGACAACACCGGTTCGAGCGCGACCATCGACAGGTTGCAGCGGTCGCCGAACGTGCCGTCGGGGTCGTGGACGTAGGCGATCCCGCCGCTCATCCCGGCCGCGAAGTTCCGTCCGGTGCGGCCGAGCACGACCACGGTGCCGCCGGTCATGTATTCGCAGCCGTGGTCGCCGGTGCCCTCGACGACCGCGGAGGCACCGGAATTCCGGACGCAGAAGCGTTCGCCCGCGACACCGCGGAAGTACGCCTCGCCTTCGATCGCGCCGTACATCACCGTGTTGCCGACGACGATGTTCTCCTCCGCCTTCGCCGGGCACGCCGGATCGGGGTAGACGACGATGCGCCCGCCCGACAGGCCCTTGCCGACGTAGTCGTTGGTCGCGCCCTTCAGTTCGAACGCGACGCCGCGCGCGAGGAACGCCCCGAAGCTCTGTCCGGCGATGCCTTCGAACGCCACGTGGATCGTGTCTTCGGGCAGCCCGTCGTGGCCGTGGCGGCGCGCGACTTCGCCCGACAGCATCGCGCCGACCGAGCGGTTCGCGTTGCGGATCCGGTGCGCGAGGCGCACCGGCTGGCGCGCTTCGAGCGCGGGCTTCGCGGCCTCGATGAGCTTGTGGTCGAGCGCGCGCTCGAGCCCGTGCTCCTGCGACTCGCACTGGCGGCGGGCGACCGCGGCGGGCATCGGCGGCTGATGGAACACGCGCGAGAAATCGAGCCCTTTCGCTTTCCAGTGCTCGATGCCCTTCCTCAGGTCGATGAGGTCGCTCTTGCCGATCATCTCGTCGAAGCTGCGAAAGCCGAGCTGCGCCATCAGTTCGCGCACTTCCTCGGCGACGAAGAAGAAATAGTTGACGACGTGCTCCGGCTGGCCGGCGAACCGGCGACGGAGCACCGGATCCTGCGTGGCCACGCCCACCGGACAGGTGTTGAGGTGGCACTTGCGCATCATGATGCAGCCCGACGCGACGAGCGGCGCGGTGGCGAAGCCGAACTCGTCGGCGCCGAGCAGCGCGCCGATCACCACGTCGCGGCCGGTCTTCATCTGGCCGTCGACCTGCACGACGATGCGCCCGCGCAGGCGGTTCAGCACCAGCGTCTGCTGGGTCTCCGCGAGCCCCAGCTCCCACGGCGTCCCGGCGTGCTTGATCGACGACACCGGCGAGGCGCCGGTGCCGCCGTCGTGGCCGGCGATCGTCACGTGGTCGGACTTCGCCTTCGCCACGCCCGCGGCGACCGTGCCGACGCCGACCTCGGAGACGAGCTTCACCGAGATCGACGCGCGCGGGTTCGCGTTCTTGAGGTCGTGGATCAGCTGCGCCAGGTCCTCGATCGAGTAGATGTCGTGGTGCGGCGGCGGCGAGATCAGTCCGACGCCGGGCACCGAGTAGCGAAGCATCGCGATGTACTCGGAGACCTTGTGCCCGGGGAGCTGGCCGCCCTCGCCGGGCTTCGCGCCCTGCGCCATCTTGATCTGGATCTGGTCGGCGGACGCGAGGTACTCGGCGGTGACGCCGAAGCGCCCGGACGCCACCTGCTTGATCTTCGAGCGCAGGCTGTCGCCGGCCGCGAGCGCGATGTCGCGCTCGATCCGGTCGCGACCGATCAGCTTGCCGACGGTGTCGCCGTCCTCGACGACGCTGCGTCCCGCGCGCAGTTCGGCGCGGTAGCGCATCGCATCCTCGCCGCCTTCGCCGGTGTTCGACTTGCCGCCGATGCGGTTCATCGCGACGGCGAGCGTCGTGTGCGCCTCGGTCGAGATCGACCCGAGGCTCATCGCGCCGGTGGCGAAGCGCCGGACGATCTCCTTCGCCGGCTCGACCTCGTCGAGCGGCACCGCGGGACGCGCGCCGGTCTTGAGCTCGAACAGCCCGCGCAGCGTCTTGAACGCGCGGCCCTGGTCGTTGATGAGCGCGGCGTACTCCTTGTAGGTCGCGTAGCTGCCGCCGCGCACCGAATGCTGGAGCTTCGCGATCGAATCCGGCGTCCACATGTGCTCTTCGCCGCGCAGGCGATACTGGTACTCGCCCCCGGCGTCGAGCGCGTCCGCGAGCAGCGGATCGTCGCCGAACGCGCCCGCGTGCGTTCGCGCGGCCTCCTCGGCGACCTCGAAGAGCCCGATGCCCTCGACGTTGCTCGCGGTGCCGGTGAAGTACTTGTCGACGAACGCGCGCCGCAGTCCCACCGCCTCGAAGATCTGCGCGCCGCAGTAGCTCTGGTAGGTCGAGATGCCCATCTTGGACATCACCTTGGTGAGCCCCTTGCAGATCGCCTTGATGAACTTCTTCTGCGCCGCCTTGCCGTCCGGCTCCCCGACCGCATCCGGCTGCGCGGCGAGCGTCTCGAGCGCGAGGTAGGGATGGATCGCCTCCGCGCCGTAGCCCGCGAGCAGAGCGAAGTGGTGCACCTCGCGCGCCGAGCCGGTTTCGACGACGAGTCCCGCGGACGTGCGCAACCCCATCTTCACCAGGTGCTCGTGCACCGCCGCGGTCGCGAGCAGCGCGGGAATCGGCAGGCGGTCCGGACCGACCGTGCGGTCGGACAGGATCAGGATGTTGCGGCCCTTGCGGATCGCGTCGACTGCGTGCGCGGCGAGGCTCGCGAGCGCGGCCTCCATGCCGTTCGCGCCCCAGTCGGACGGATAGGTGATGTCGAGCTCGTCGGCGTGGAACGCGCCGCCGGAGAAGAGCTCGATGTGGCGGAGCTTCTCCATGTTCTCGGCGGTGAGGATCGGCTGCTCGACCTCGAGGCGCATCGGCGGCTCGGTGACGCCCGGCTCGTAGTCGACCGCGAGCAGGTTCGGCCGCGGACCGATGAACGACACGAGGCTCGTCACCAGTTCCTCGCGGATCGGATCGATCGGCGGGTTGGTGACCTGCGCGAAGAGCTGCTTGAAGTACTGGTAGAAGACCTTGGATCGGTCGGAGAGCACCGGCAACGCCGCGTCGTTGCCCATCGAACCGATCGCCTCCTCGCCGGCCTGCGCCATCGGAGCGAGGATCACCTTGAGGTCCTCGAGCGTCCAGCCGAACGCCTGCTGGCGGTCGAGGAGCGGCACTTCCGATTCGATCGCGGGCGCGGGCTCGGGCATCGCCTCGAGCGACAGGCGGCAGCGCTCGATCCATTCGCGGTACGGCTTCACCGTGGCGAGCGAGCGCTTCAGCTCGTCGTCGTCGACGATGCGCCCCTGCTCCAGGTCGACGAGCAGCATCCGGCCCGGCTGCAGCCGCCACTTCTTGACGATCTTCTTCTCCGGAATGTCGAGCACGCCGACCTCGGAGGCCATCACGATGTAGTCGTCGTCGGTGACCACGAAGCGAGCCGGCCGCAGTCCGTTGCGGTCGAGCGTCGCGCCGATCTGACGCCCGTTGGTGAACGCCATCGCGGCGGGGCCGTCCCACGGTTCCATCAACGCGGCGTGGTACTCGTAGAACGCGCGCCGGTCCTCGTCCATCAGCGGATTCCCGGCCCAGGCCTCGGGAATCATCATCATCATCGCCTGCGCGACCGGATAGCCGCCCATCACGAGGAGTTCCAGCGCGTTGTCGAACGACGCCGAGTCCGACTGTCCCTCGTAGATCAGCGGGAACAGCTTCGGGAGGTCGTCGCGCAGCACCTTCGACGCGATCGCGCCCTCGCGCGCGCGGATCCAGTTGAAGTTGCCGCGCAGCGTGTTGATCTCGCCGTTGTGGCAGACGAAGCGGAACGGGTGCGCGAGGTCCCAGGTCGGGAACGTGTTGGTCGAGAACCGCTGGTGAACCATCGCGAGCGCCGAGACCATCGTCTCGTCGGCGAGGTCCGCGTAGAAGCTCCCGACCTGGTGGGCGAGCAGCATCCCCTTGTAGACGAGCGTGCGGGTCGAGAACGACGGCACGTAGAACTCCCGGCCGTGCTTCAGCGCGAGCGCCTGGATCGCGTGGCCGGCGCGCTTGCGAATCACGTAGAGCTTGCGCTCGAGCGCGTCGGCGTCCATGTCGCGCGAGCCGCGACCGACGAACACCTGCCGGATCACCGGCTCGACTTCCTTCGTGCGCTCCGAGAGTCCTTCGTTGTCGGTCGGGACGTCGCGCCAGCCGAGCAGCGCCTGTCCTTCGGCCGCGATCGCGCGCTCGATCTCCTGCTCGCAGGCCATGCGCGAGGCCGGTTCGCGCGGCAGGAACACCATGCCGACGCCGTAATGGCCGACCGCGGGCAGCGTGATGCCGAGCTTGCCGCACGCGCGGCGCAGGAACGTGTCGGGAAGCTGGATCAGGATGCCCGCGCCGTCGCCCTGCAACGGATCGGCGCCGGTCGCGCCCCGATGCGAGAGGTTCTCGAGGATCTTGAGGCCTTGCCTGATGATCGCGTGGCTCTTGCGTCCCTTGATGTGCGCGATGAAGCCGAGCCCGCAGGCGTCGTGCTCGCGCACGGGGTCGTAGAGCCCCTGGGCGACCGGCGGCCAGGCGCCGGGCGCGGTCGAATGTTCCTGGCCGGATGCTTGGTCCACCTTCGAGGTCCCCGTCGAGGTCCCACCACCGGCGCTCCACGGCCTCGAGCCGCGGTCCGGCGGGTCGTTTCGACCGACCGGCACGGGCGCGAAGCTTGCTCGTGCGAACGGGTGGCGAAACCTTGGAATCCTACCCGGCTTGCTGCGTTGCGACAAGAAATGCCGGTCGTCCCCTGCCGATCTGCGCGCAACAGCGCCCGCCTGACGGCGGCCTGCGACCGCCTGAAAACCTTGCAGTGGCCCGCGACTTGGGCTCTAATCTGAACAGTTTGGGCTATCTCGTTGTTGCAGCGTCCAAATCGGCCTTTTGGCGCCATCGCCTCCGGCCCCGCCCTCAAGACAACGTCATCAGGAATCGCGCCATGTCCCAAACCCGCCTCACCGGATGGTTGCGCCCGGTCGCCGCCCTCATCGTCCTGGCCGGCACGCTCGCCCTCTCCGCCTGCGGCGGCGGCAGCGGCAGCGTCAACAATCCGAGCACGCCGACCCAGCCCGACCCGGTCCCGACGCTCCAGACCTTGCCAGCCGGCATCATCACCGCCTATTCGGGCATCCCGACGACGCTCCAGATCCTCGGCGGCCTGCCACCCTACACCGCGGTCACCAACGATTCGGCCGTCCTTCCGGTGCCGTTCAACGTCGCCGGCAGCACCCTCGTCCTGGTCGCCAATCCGGTCGCGGTCGGCACCGATGTTCCGGTCCAGGTCACGGTGGCCGACCAATCCGGCCAGAAGGTGATCGCCAACGTCATCGTCCGCTTCGCCCCGCTGTTCCAGAACGGTCTCACGATCACGCCGTCGAACTCGACCTGCGGCTCGAACGTCTGCGACGGGGACACCGCGGCCGTGACGGTCGTCGCCACCGGCATCGGCGGAGCGCCGCTCCCGGGGCGCCAGATCCGGTTCGACGCGGTCTTCGGCCCGTTCGCCATCATGACGAGCAATCCGGGCACGCCGCTCGCGCCGACGCTCACCGTCGTCACCGACGGCACCGGCACCGCCACGGTCCAGATCCTCGCGACCGCCAACGCGCCTACGCAGGCCGCGCAGATCCGCGCGACCGACGTCGCGACCGGGCAGACGCAGAACGGCAACTTCGTGGTCGAGCGGACGACGAACGGGGACAACCTGTCGGTGATCCCGCCGTCCGCGACGATCCAGACGCTCTACAACAACTCGTGCTCGACCGGCTTCCTGATCGACTACTACATCTTCGGCGGCGTGCCGCCGTACACGATCACCGCTTCGTTCCCGACCGGCGTCACGTTCGCGCCGAACGTCGTGGCGGCGAGCGGCGGCTTCTTCCGTGCCGCCACCAACGGAACCTGCGTCAATCCGCTCACGTTCGCGATCGTCGACTCCGCGGGCAAGACGACCACGGCGACCCTCAACAACGTCCCGGGGACCGAGGATCCGCCATCCGGTGGCGGCGGTGGCGGTGGCGGCGGAGGCGGAGGCGCGCCGGTGCTCGCGGTCACGCCGAACAGCGCCGGCCCGGCCGCCTGTCTCGGCCAGACCTTCGGACCGTTCGTGATCACCGGCGGCACGCCCCCGTACAACATCGCGACGTTGACGTCGCTGGCGGGCGACGCGCCTTCCTTTGCTCCGTCGCCGCTCATCACCAGCGAAGGCGGATCGGTCTCGATCAGCGGCCTCAGCGCCACCGCGGGCGACCGGGTCTTCAGGATCAACGACGGGGGATTCCCGGCGCAATCCCGGCTGGTGACGATCTCCTGCAACTAGGCGACGGCCGCAACGGCGACGACGGCGATCCCCGGATCGCCGTCGTCGTTTCAGCGCGAAGGAAACGTCAGCCGACGACGGCGGCGATGTCGCGCTCGGCGACGTCCGCGCGGACGACCGCCCGGCCCAACGCTTCGAGCACGACGAAGCGCATGCGTCCGTGCTCGACTTTCTTGTCGCGACCCATGAGGTCGAGCCAGCGTTCGAGTCCGAGCTTCGGCGCGGCGGTGGGCAAGCCCGCGGCCGCGACCAGTGCCTCGACGCGCCCGCGTTCGCCCGCGGGAAGGCCGCTCACGCGCTCCGACAGCCGCGACGCGAGCACCATCCCGGCACCGACCGCCTCGCCGTGGAGCCAGGTTCCGTAGCCGGTCGCCGTCTCGATCGCGTGTCCGAAGGTGTGTCCGAAATTGAGGAGCGCGCGCTCGCCGGTCTCGCGCTCGTCCGCGGCGACGATCTCCGCCTTGATGCGGCAACTCTCGAAGATCGCGTGGACGAGCGCGTCGTCGTCGCGTGCGTTGAGCGCGGGCATCGCGCGCTCGAGCCAGGCGAAGAAGTCGGCGTCGCGGATCGCGCCGTACTTGACGACCTCCGCCAGGCCCGCGACGACCTCGCGCGGCGGCAGCGTCGCGAGGCACGCCGTGTCGATCGCCACCGCCATCGGCTGGTGGAACGCGCCGATCATGTTCTTGCCGAGCCGGTGGTTGACCGCCGTCTTGCCGCCGACCGACGAGTCGACCTGCGCGAGCAGTGTCGTCGGCACCTGGACGAACGGAACGCCGCGCTGGTAGACCGCGGCGGCGAAGCCCGCGAGGTCGCCGATCACGCCGCCGCCCAGCGCCACGAGCGGCGTCGTCCGGTCGGCCCGAAGTTCGAGGAGTCGCGTCAGGAGGTCGTTGAGCGTTTCCCAGTTCTTGTGCGCCTCGCCGTCGGGAATCAGCACGACGTCCGACGCGACGCCGGCCCGTTCGAGGCCGGCGCGGAGCGTGGCCAGGTGAAGCGCGGCCACCGTGGCGTTGGACACGACGACCGCTCGGGTCGATCGCGCCGCGATCGACTGCCCCACCTCCGAAAGCGCGCCGCGCCCGATCCGGATCGGGTAGCTCCGCTCGCCGAGCGCGACCACGAGTTCCTTCACCTTGCGTCCTCCGCCGCCGGCTGCCCGGCGGCCTCCCATCCGCGAACGAACCGCATCACGACCTCGCGGTCGGACGCCACGACGTGGTCGGCGATCGAACGGTACAGCGGATCGCGCTGCGCGTAGAGTTCGGCGATGCGCGCGGCGGGATCGGCGGCCCGCAGCATCGGCCGGTGGCGGCTGTGCCGCACGCGCTCGTAGAGCGTCGCGGGATCGGCGTGCAGGTACACGACCGTGCCCCCTTCCTTCAGCCGCCGCCGGCTCGCCTCGCGCAGCACCGCGCCGCCTCCGGTGCCGAGCACGATGTTCTCGAGCCCGGCGAGTTCGGCGATCAGCGCCTCCTCGCGGTCGCGGAACGAAGCTTCGCCTTCGATCTCGAAGATCGTGGGAATGTTGACGCCGAGACGCTCCTCGAGTTCGTGATCGGCGTCGACGAACCGCTTGGCGAGGCGCCGCGCGAGCTGGCGGCCGAGCGTCGTCTTGCCGGCGCCCATCAGCCCGACGAGGAAGAGATTGCCGCGGTGGAGCAGCATGACGGCATTGTAGCGGGAGCAGCGATGCGGCCCGCCAGGGTGCGCGGGGCGCCGAACGCGGAGGTGCCGCGGTTGCTCGACGCGGCGGTGCGCCGCGGGCGCACCAGCGAAAGGGCCGCCCCTCGGGCGGCCCTCGTGTCGCCCTCTCGCGCGTGACGTTACTTCACCGCGTTCACCGTCTCCTTGACGATCCGCGGCGTGAGGAAGATCAGCAGTTCGGTCTTGTCGCTCGACCGGCCGGTCTGCTTGAACAGGTAGCCGAAGAGCGGGATGTCGCCGAGGTAGGGCACCTTGTCGACGTCGTTGCGGATCGTCTCCTCGTAGATCCCGCCGATGACCGCGGTGTCGCCGTTGTTGACCGCGATCTGCGTGAGCACGTTCTTCGTGTCGATCGAGGGCACCTGGAAGCCGCCGCCGAGCTGCACGAACTGGCCGACCGAATCCTTGCGCACCTCGACCGTCATGATGATCCGGTTGTCCGGCGTGATCTGCGGCGTCACGTCGAGCAGCAGCACCGCCTTCTTGAACTGCACGGTCGCCGGATTGTTGGCCGAGCCCGGCGTGACGTAGGGGATCTCGGTGCCCTGTTCGATGCGGGCCTTCTGGTTGTCCGCGGTGATCACGCGCGGGCTCGACACCACCTTGCCGCGGTTCTCGGCCTCGAGCGCCGTCAGCTCGAGGTTGATGAGGTTGCCGCTGCCGAGGTTGATCAGCGTCATCGCGAGCGAGCCGGCGGCGTTCAGCACCGGCAGGTTGATGTTGAGCGCCTGCGGATCCGAGTAGCCCGGGTAGCCGTAGGGCGCGACCGTGGGCGACGCGATCTCGAACGGCGTCGGCGTACGCGTGTCGCGCACGATGCGGTCGCCCTCCGTGCGGACCACCGGCTGCGTGTTGAGCGATCCGGTCGAGCCGACCGAGTAGCGGCCGCGGTTGAACGTGAACCCGGTCTGCTGCCCGAAGCGCACGCCCAACTGGCGGCTGAACTTGTCGCTCGCGATCACGATCCGCGCCTCGATCAGCACCTGCCGGACCGGGATGTCCAGCTGGCGGATCATCTTGCGGACCTCCTCGAGCTTCGCCGGCGTGTCCTGCACGAAGAGCACGTTGGACCGCGGGTCGACGAACGCGACGCCGCGCCGCGACAGGATCGAGCCCTGCCCGCCGGTCGTCGGCGTCTGGCCGGCGCCCAGCCCGAACTGCTGCTGGCGGTTCGTCGACAGCATGTTGGCGAAGTCCGACGCCTTCATGTAGTTCAACTGGAACGACTCGACCTGCAGCGGCTCGAGATCGCTGATCTGCGCCTGCGACTCGAACTGCTGCTTCTCCTTGAGCGCGAGTTCCTCGCGCGGCGCGATGAGCACGACATTGCCGTTCTTGCGCATGTCGAGCCCCTTGGTCTGCAGGATGATGTCGAGCGCCTGGTCCCAGGGGATGTCCTTCAGGCGCAGCGTGAGCGAGCCCTGCACCGTGTCGCTGGTGATGATGTTGAGGCCGGTGAAGTCCGCGATCACCTGCAGCACCGAGCGCACGTCGATGCTCTGGAAGTTGAACGAGACCTTCTCGCCCTTGTAGCCGCCGCGCGTGCCCTGGGTCAGGCGGTTCGGGTCCTCCTGGATCGGCTTGATCTCGACGATGAACCGGTTGTCGGTCTGGTAGGCCGAGTGCTCCCACAGGCCCTTCGGCTCGATGACCATCCTCGCGTTCGGCCCCTGCGCGAACGTCTCGACCGAGACCACCGGTGTCGCGAAGTCCGCGACGTCGAGCCGGCGCTCGAGGTTGCGCGGCACCGAGGTCTTCATGAAGTCGACGATGAGCTGGCGGCCCTGCTGGCGAATGTCGATCCCGGTCGCCGGATCGGACAGGTCGACGACGATGCGGCCCTCGCCGTTGCGGCCGCGGCGGAAGTCGACGTCGCGCAGCGCGTGCTGCACGTCGCCCGGTCGGGCCTCGGCGAAGCGCTGGACTTCCTGGGCGGAGGCGTCGAGCCGGTCGCTCTGGTCGATCAGCGTGACCAGCACCGCGTTGCCCTCGATGTTGGTCTCGTAGGTCTGCGGGCGGTTCAGGTTGAACACGACGCGCGTGCGCGCACCGGCCTGGATCACGTTCATGCTGCGCAGCCCGGCGTCGTCGACCTGCTTCTGCGTGATGCCGAGGCCGTTCGTCGTCTCGAGGAAATCGAGCGCGATGCGCGGCGGGCTCGCGATCGCGAACCCGGCCGGCGGGTTCGCCGGCGGATGCTTGAGCTGGAAGCGGACGATCGTGCGGCCGGAACTCCCCTTCGAGACCGTGACCTGCTCGAGGCTGTTGCCCTGCGACCATGCGGGCGCGGCGAGCGCGAGTGCGCCGATCGCGGCGAGCCCGACCGCCATGCCGCGAACGGCGGCCGCGGCGCTCCTGGCCCGAGTGGCGAATGTTGCGCTCATCGTCTTCCCCCTTGTGCCCGCGCGTCGGGCTGCTGCAGCTGGAGCGCCGACGACCGTTCGGTCCAGTCGCCCGCGCCGTCCTGCACGAGTTCCTTCAACTTGATCTCGGTGTCGGTGATGCCGGTGACGACGCCGAAGTTCTGCCCCATGAAGTTGCCCGAACGCACCTGGTAGATGTCCTTCTCCGGCGTGCGAACGAGCGCGTACATCGTCTTGTCCTTCGCGAGCGTGCCGACCATCGACAGCGACTCCAGCGGGAAGCTCTCGAGCGGCTCGCGGCGCCGCGCGAGATCGGGCGCGAGCTTGCTGTTGCCCTTCGCCGGCTCGATCTTGCGCGGCTTGAACGGGTCGGGCAGGTCGAACGCGTTGTAGGCGAACGGCTCGTAGGGAAGGATCTGCGGCAGCGGCTCGAGCTTGCCCTGCGCGCCCTTGCCCTGATCGTTCATCCACTGGCGCAGGTCCTGGTGGCTCTCGCCGCCGCACGCGGCTGCGCCCAGCGCGGCGAGAACGATGGCGGTCGCGAGCCGTGCGCTCATTTCTTCCTCGCCTTGTCCTTCGCCTGCTTCGCGAGCGCGCGCTGCCGCTGGACCTCCTCGTCGTCGAGGTAGCGGAAGGTCTTCGCCACCGCGTCCATCCGCAGCGTGCCCTTGTCGTTCGCGATCGTCACGTCGTTCAGCGTCACGATGCGCGGCAGTTGCGCGACGTCGCTCGCGAACGCCCCCATGTCATGGTAGTTGCCGGTGATGCGGATCGCGATCGGCAGTTCGGCGTAGAAGTCGGCCATCTTCTCCTGCGCCGCGGGCTTGAAGAGCTCGAACACGAGGCCCCGCCCGAGACCCGCCTGGTTGATGTCGGTCAGGAGCGCGTCGATCTCGGAGCGGTTGGGGAGCTGCTTCACCAACGCGCCGAACGATTGCTCGACCTCGGAGAGCTGGGCGCGGTAGGCTTCGAAATTGATCGCCTTCACCTTCTTCTGCGCGTATTGCTCGCGCAGCTTCCCCTCCTCGACCTGCGCCTGGTCCAGCGTGTCCCACTGGTCCTTCCAGTCGAGGAGCGCGCCCGCCGCGATGATCGCGACGAACACCAGTCCGAGCACCAGCAGCTTCGGCAGGAGCGGCCAGTTGCCGACGTCGCGCAGCGACAGCCGGCGCAGTTCGTCGAAGTTCATCCGAGGCCTCCCTGCGCCGAGGCCGACTTCGCCGGGACCGGTGCGCCCGCCGGCGGGGCCGGCGGCCTCGTCGGTTGCACGCGCTTGACCTGGAAATTGAGCGTGAACTCGTTGACCTGCTGCGGTGCCGCGCCGCGCGCGGCGCCCGGCAGCGTCACGAGCTTGATCTCGACCAGTTCCGGCGACGCGAGCCAGGGGGAAGCCTCGATGTTGCGCATCAGCGTCGAGACCCGGGCATTGGACTGCGCGTAGCCGATCATCTGGACCCGCTCGCCGGTCTGGTGGATCGACCTGAGGTAGATCCCGTCGGGCAACTGGCGCACCACCTGGTCGATCAGGTGGACCGCCTCGTTGCGGTTCGCCTGCAGGTTCTCGACCACCTGCTTGCGGGCGAGCACCTGCTGGATCTGGTCGCGCAGCTTGTCGATCTCCTTGATCTGCTCGTCGAGCTTCGCGATCTCGGTCTTGAGGAGCCGGTTGCGGTCGTTCTGCTCGTCGATCTTCGCGGTGAACACCATGTGGACGAGTCCGACGACGGCGAGCGCCAGGATCGCGAGCAGCACGCCGAACGACACGAACTGGCGCTGGCGTGCCTGCCGCTTCTCCTCGCGGTGCGGGAGCAGGTTGATCCGGACGGCGTTCGCCATGGCCTAGCTCCGCGCCTCCGGGCTGCGCCGACGGCCGGTCGAGGCACCCGCGTGCGACCGAAGGACGCTTCGGGGGGACGTCACTCGAAACTCCTCATCGCGAGCCCGGTCGCCACGATCAGCATCGGAGCGTCGGCCGCGAGCTGGCGCGGCCGGATCCGGTCGCTCACCTGCATCGAGGCGAACGGGTTGGCGATGACGGTCGCCACGCCCGCACGCTTCGCGACGAGTTCGTCGAGCCCGGGGAGCTGCGCGCAGCCTCCGGCGAGCACGATCTGGTCGACCTGGTTGTACGAGGTCGACGTGAAGAAGAACTGCAGCGCGCGCGTGAGCTCGAGCGCGAGGGTCTCCATGAACGGCTGCAGCACGTCGTTGTCGTAGTTCTCCGGAAGCCCCTGGTTCTTCTTCGCCGACTCGGCCTCCTCGGGCGACAGGTTGAACGCACGCTGGATGTCGTGGGTCAACTGATTGCCGCCGAAGGCCTGGTCGCGGGAGAACAGGAACTGCCCGTTCCGCAGCACGTAGAAATGGGTGATGTGCGCGCCGATGTCGACGAAGGCGATGTTCTGGTCGCGGCCGTTGGCCGGGAGCGACGGCGTGATGAGCCGGAACGCCTCCTGCGTCGCGTACGATTCGACGTCCATCACGCGCGGCTTGAGGCCCGCCGCTTCCGCGATGGCGACGCGGTCCTCGACCTTCTCCTTCCGGGACGCGGCGATCAGCACCTCGACCTCGTCGGGATTGTTCGGCGCGGGTCCCAGGATCTGGAAGTCGAGATTGACCTCGTCCAGGGCGAACGGGATGTACTGGTTCGCCTCGGCCTCGACCGTCAGTTCGAGCTCCTCCTCCTTCTGGCCGGAGGGCACGATGATCTTCTTGGTGATCACCATCGCGGCGGGCAGCGCGAGGGCGATGTTCCGGTTCCGGCTGCCCAGACGCTTCCACGCGCGCTTGAGCGCGTCGCTGACTTGGTCCAGATTAGCGATGTTGCCGTCCTGGACCGTATCCTTGGCGAGCGGCTCGATGGCATAGCGGTCGAGCCGGTAGCTGCCCTTGCCGGCCTCGGACAGTTCGACGAGTTTGATCGAGGTCGAGGCGACATCGACGCCGATCAGCGTCGGCGCCTTGGTCTTGAAGACGTCGAGGACCCCTGAGAAATTTTCGGAAAGCATGTCCCTGTCGCCGTCAATGCTGACAACTTACATTAAACTCTGGCAGCAACCCACAACGATGTCAAACCTTTTGCCTGCCCGGCGCTTCCGGTGTTGCAAGGTTGCCGAAAACCGGGCGGCTCCGGGCTCCTGACGCAACTTTTATTCCCGCGTGCTAAAGCGCTGGCTCCTCTATACCGGGTCCGTCCTGCTTGGACTGGCCGTCGTCGGCGCCCTCCTGGGCGTCTTCGTGCTGGCATTGCTTTATCCGACCCTTCCGTCGCTGGAGACGCTCACCGATTACCAGCCCAAAGTCCCGCTTCGCGTCGTTTCCGCGGAAGGCGAGCTCCTGGGGGAATTCGGCGAGGAGCGCCGGGCGGTCGTCAGGATCGCCGAGGTGCCCGACCTGATGAAGCACGCGATCCTGGCCGCCGAGGACGAGCGGTTCTACCAGCATGGCGGCGTCGATTTCGTTTCGGTGATGCGGGCGGCCCTGTCCAACGTGTTCACGGGCACCCAGCAGGGCGCCGGGACCATCACGATGCAGGTCGCGCGCAACTTCTTCCTCACGCGCGAGAAGACGCTGAGCCGGAAGCTCCGCGAAGTCCTGCTCGCCTGGAAGATAGAAGGCAGTCTGTCCAAGGACGACATCCTCGAGCTCTACGTCAACCAGATCTTCCTGGGCCAGCGGGCCTACGGCTTCGCGGCCGCGGCCCAGATCTACTTCGGCAAGCCGCTGAAGGACCTGACGCCCGCCGAGGCGGCCACGCTGGCCGGCCTGCCGAAGGCGCCTTCGGCCTACAACCCGGTCTCCAACCCCAGGCGGGCCAAGATCCGGCAGCAGTACGTGTTGCGGCGCATGCACGACCTCCGCTACCTCTCGGACGCACAGTACGAGGAAGCACGAAACGCGCCACTGGTCACCCGGCCGGGGGTCAAGGCGACGGCGGCTCCGCTGCGCGCCGAGTTCGTCGCCGAGATGGCCCGGCAGGTCGTCTATGAGGCCTACGGCGACGAGGCCTACACCCGTGGCATCACCGTATGGACGACGATCCGCGCGTCCGACCAGGAAGCGGCCGTGGCCGCGGTCCGCAAGGGCGTGGTCGACTACGACCGGCGGCACGGATACCGGGGGCCGGAAGCCTACGTGAACTTGCCGGACGACCCGGCGGGCGCCGAGCTGGCGCAGGAACGAGCGTTCCAGGAGGCGCCCGACAGCGACAACCTGTTCGCGGCCGTCGTCACGTCTACGACCCCGTCGGAGGTCCGCGCGATCCTGTCGAACGGGGACCTGGTCCAGGTCGAGGGCGAGGGGCTCAAGTTCGCGGCCCGGGCGATCTCCGACAAGACCCCGGCCAACCAGCGCATCCGGCGGGGCGCGGTCATCCGGGTGTCCCGCGACGACAAGGGCCGGTGGGCGATCACGCAGATGCCGCAGGTGGAGGCGGCGTTCCTCGCGCTGCGGCCCTCGGACGGCGAGATCACGGCGCTGGTCGGCGGATTCGACTTCGAGCGCAACAAGTTCAACCACGTGACGCAAGCGCAGCGCCAGCCCGGATCGGCGTTCAAGCCGTTCATCTATTCGGCCGCGCTCGAGAAGGGCTTCACCCCCGCGACCGTCATCAACGACGCCCCGTTCTTCGTGCCGGCGGAGAAGACCGGCGCCGAGGACTGGGAACCCAAGAACTACGACGGCAAGTTCGAAGGCCCGATGCGGCTGCGCCTCGCGCTCGCCAAGTCGAAGAATCTCGTGATGATCCGCGTGCTGCAGGCGATCGGTCCCCAGTACGCGCAGGACTACATCGCGAGGTTCGGCTTCGACCCCAAGCTGCACCCGGCCTATCTGACGATGGGGCTCGGCGCCGGCACGGTGACACCGGTCCAGATGGGCGGCGCGTACGCGGTGTTCGCGAACGGCGGCTTCCGCATCACGCCCTACCTGATCGCGAAGATCACCGACGCGAAAGGCAGCCTGTTGTCGGAAGCCGAGCCGGTGCGCGCGGGCGACAACGCCGAACAGGCGATCGATCCGCGCAACGCGTTCGTGATGACCACGCTCCTCAAGGACGTCGTCGCCTTCGGCACCGCGACGCGCGCGCAGTCGCTCGGCCGCAAGGACATCGCCGGCAAGACCGGCACGACCAACGAGAACGTCGACGCGTGGTTCTGCGGCTTCACGAGCGCGCTGGTCGGCATCGCGTGGATCGGGTTCGACCAGCCGCGCTCGCTCGGCGCCAACGAAACCGGATCGGTGGCGGCACTGCCGATCTGGATCAGCTTCATGCAGCGCGCGTTGAAGGGGCTCCCCGAGGAGCCGCTGGAACCTCCTCCGGGAGTGGTCCAGGTCCGCATCAACGACGAGACCGGGCTGCGCGACGACGCGAGCAAGACGTCGGACTGGTTCTTCGCCGAGTCGTTGCCGCGTGGACGCGAGGACTCGCTGACGCCGGCGCCCGGCGGGAAGGCCGCGCAGGACGTGCGCAACCAGCTCTTCTGAACGATGGCGACCGTCGAGTCCCGGGCGTCCGGCTTCCCCATGCAGCCCGGGCTCCGCCCGGTGTCCGGGATCCTCCGATGAGCCGGCGCGCGCGACCCGCCGCCGTCTTCGAGGCCCGCCGCGCGGAGCGCCGGCAGGGCCTGGGGCCCGACGGCCATGAGCGCACGAGCCTCGCGCAGGCGGCGGCGCGCCTCATCGCCGAACACGGGATCTCCGACTGGTCGTACGCCAAGCGCAAGGCGGCACGCGAACTCGGCCTCCCGGAGCGCGCGTCGCTGCCGCGCGACGACGAAGTCGAGGATGCGCTCGCCGAGTACCACGCGATCTTCGGCGGCGACGAGCACCGCGCGATGATCCGCGAGCGGCGCCGCGAGGCGCTCGAGTGGCTGCGCCGCTTCGCGGACCGCGGCGCGCGGCTCGTGGGCGGCGTCGCCGCGGGCTGGGCCACCGAACACAGCGACATCCGCATCGAGCTGGAGGAAGACGACGCGAAGTCGATCGAACTCGAACTCATCAACGCGCGCATCGAGTTCCGGCCGCTGCCCGGTGACGAGGACGGCGCCGGCGAGTACTACATCGAGACGCGGCGCGGCGGCGTCCGTCTCTCGGTGCGAACGCGCGAAGCGCTGCGCTCGCGTCCGCGCCGCGAACGCGGCGGGCGGGCGGTGCTGCGACTCGACGCGACGGCGGTGGAGCAGTTGCTGGGGTCGGAACCGTAGTTGTCCCGCGCCGCGTCGCGAGGGCCGGGGTCAGAGTCGCATGTCCGACGACACCGGCCGCGTCGACGACCGCTTCCCGCGGGCTCCGGGCGATTACCGTCCCGGCGCCGCCAGCCACCGCGCGGCGTCGAGCGCGAAATAGGTGAGGATCGCGTCCGCGCCCGCGCGCTTCATGGAGGTGAGCGCCTCGAGGACGCACGCGCGCTCGTCGAGCCAACCCCGCTCCGCGGCGGCCTTCAGCATCGCGTACTCGCCGGACACCTGGTAGACCGCGGTCGGCATGCCGAAGCGCTCCTTCACGCGCCGCACGATGTCGAGGTAGGGGAGTCCCGGCTTCACCATCACCATGTCGGCGCCCTCGTCGATGTCGAGCGCGACCTCGCGCAACGCTTCGTCGCCGTTCGCGGGATCCATCTGGTAGGTGTACTTGTCGCCGCCCGCGAGGTTCGACGCGGAGCCCACGGCATCGCGGAACGGTCCGTAGAACGACGACGCGTACTTCGCCGAGTACGCGAGGATGCGCGTGCGCTGACGTCCGGCGGCGTCGAGCGCGCGGCGCAGTGCGCCGACGCGGCCGTCCATCATGTCGGACGGCGCGACGAAGTCGGCTCCGGCCTCGGCGTGGCAGAGCGCCTGCTTCACCAGCGCCTCGACCGTCTCGTCGTTCATCACGTAGCCCGACGCGTCGATGAGGCCGTCCTGACCGTGGCTCGTGTAGGGATCGAGCGCGACGTCGGTGATGACGCCGAGCGACGGAAAGCCGACCTTGAGCGCGCGCACCGCCCGCGGCACCAGGTCGTCGGAGCGCCAGGCCTGCGACGCGTCGGCGGACTTGAGCGAAGGATCGATCACCGGAAACAGCGCGATCGCCGGCACGCCGAGTTCGAGGCAGGCCTGTGCATCGTGCGCGAGGCGGTCGATGCTCTTGCGACTGACGCCGGGGAGCGATGCGACCGGCTCCTCGCGGCCCTGCCCGTCGAGCACGAACACCGGGAGGATGAAGTCCGCGGGAGAGAGCGAGTGCTCACGCATCATCCGGCGCGAGAAGTCGTCTCGACGCATGCGGCGCATGCGCGTGTCGGGATAGCGGGCGTGGGTCATGGACGGGGTGGGCGGTGTGAACGGGCAGATGGTAGCGCGGTCGATGGAGCGCGCCGGACGTGCGCGGCCGCGCGATCGTCATCGGACCGATCGACATCCGGGTCCTCGACCGGCGCCGCGCGCACCGACCCTTTCGACGACGCGGTCATCACCGCATCCGGTGACGAAACTTTCGTGGAACTCGCGCGCGACTGCATGGTCTGAACTTGCGGACGGTGACGTCTCCCGCTTCCCTCCCTGAGCGGGTGTCCGACGCGACCGGCAAGCCGCGTCGGGCGTTCCAAGGCCCCGGGTCACTCCCCTTGACTCCGGGGCCTTTTCTATTCACGACAGAAAGCGCGCGAGCACCGCGTCCGCTTCCGCGAGCCCGATCCGCGCGCTCGCGGAGAAGGTGATCACCTCGACCGCCGCGCCCTGATCACCGAAGTGTCGGGTGAGATCGCGCCTGATCGCCGCGGCAGCCTTCGCCGCGTCGGAACGTGTGAGCTTGTCGGACTTCGTCGCCAGCACCGCGACGGGCCGTCCCGAAGGCAGGTATCCGTCGAGGAGCGCGAGGTCCATCGGCTTCAGGCCGTGGCGCGCGTCGATGACCAGCACGAGGCCGACGAGCGTGGGCCGGGTCGAGACGTAGGTCGCGAGCACCTGCTGCCACGAACGCTTGACCGAGCGCGACACCGCCGCGTAACCGTAGCCCGGCAGGTCGGCGATGATCGCGCCCGACGGCAGGCCGAACAGCACGATCTGCTGCGTGCGTCCCGGCGTGCGGCTCGCGAAGGCGAGCCGGTTCCGGCCGGCGAGCGCGTTGATCGCGCTCGACTTTCCCGCGTTCGACCGCCCGGCGAACGCCACCTCGGGCGGTCCGGGCGGCGGCAACTGCCCCAGGGCCGCGGCAGCGATGATGAACTCGGCACCGCGCAGCACCTTGGGATCGGGCGCGGCCTTCTCGGCTACAATGCCGCGTTTGGTCATGCGCCGATGGTGCGCGCGACCGGGCCCGCGTCCTCCCCGGACGGGGTGCCAACGACCAGCAGGGGGAGGATTCCGGACATGAAACGCACGCTGCTCCTGGCCGTCGCCATCGGCCTGCCGGCGTTCGCCGTCGCGCAAGCGCCCGCCAAGCCCGACCTCGCGAAGGCGCGCGACACGGTCAACCAGGTGTGCGCCGCCTGCCACGGCACCGACGGCACGAGCGCCCTTCCCGCGAATCCTTCGCTCGCCGGGATGCCGGCCGACTATATCACCGCCCAACTGGCGCACTTCAAGAGCGGCGTGCGGCAGAACGCGATCATGCAGGGGTTCGCCTCGACGCTGACCGACGCTGACATGGTGTCGCTCGGCGCGTTTTTCGCGTCGCAGCCGTCGAAACCGAACATCGCGAAGGATGCCTCGCTGGTGCGTCTCGGCCAGAAGCTGTGGCGCGCGGGCGATGCGGCGACCGGCGTCCCCGCATGCAGCGCGTGCCACGGACCGACCGGCGCCGGCATCCCGAAGCTCTACCCGCGCATCGGCGGGCAGTGGTCGGACTACACGCTCGTGCAACTCAAGGCGTTCAAGGCCGGCGAACGCGGCATGGACAAGGCCGGCAAGGACGTGCAGGGCCGCATCATGCACGGCGTCGCCCAGGGCCTCACCGAAGAACAGATGCGCGCGCTCGCGGAGTACGCGCAGGGCCTGCGCTGATCGCGGGGCGCCGGCGTCCCGCGCAGCCGGCATGGACGCGGCCGTTCGCGCGCTCGCGGTCTACCCGCTGAAGGGCGCCGCCGGCCTTCCTGTCGACGCGGCGGAAGTGCGCGTCACCGGCCTTGCAACCGACGGGGTCGCCGACCGCGCGTGGATGGCGGTCGATCCGTCGGGTGTGTTCGTCACGCAGCGCGAACACCCGAGGTTCGCGCTGGTCCGCACCGCGATCGACGCGGGTCGCGTCGTGCTCTCCGCCCCGGGCGTGGCCTCGATCACGCTCGAGGCCGACGAGCAGCAACCCTCGCGCCCGGTCCGCGTCTGGCAATCACAGGTCCGCGGCTTCGACGCGGGCGACGGCGCCGCGGCGTGGCTCTCCGATCGCCTCGGGACTCCGGTGCGCGTCGTGCGCTTCGACGCCGCGCATCCGCGGCCGTGCAATCCCGCGTACGCGGGCGACTCCGGCGCCGAGGTGCGCTTCGCCGACGGCTATCCGGTGCTGGTGATCGGACAGGCCTCGCTCGACCACCTGAACGCGAAGCTCGCCGCGCGCGGGGTCGCCCCGCTCCCGATGAACCGGTTCCGGCCGAGCCTCGTGCTCGACGGCCTCGAGCCGCACGACGAGGACCACCTCGAGTCGATCGCGATCGGCGACGTGGTGCTGCGACCGGTCAAGCCGTGCACGCGTTGCCA
This sequence comes from Burkholderiales bacterium, assembly GCA_015075645.1. Lineage (NCBI taxonomy): Bacteria > Pseudomonadati > Pseudomonadota > Betaproteobacteria > Burkholderiales > Burkholderiales bacterium. Next base: position 156,311 of record JABTUF010000006.1, read on the forward strand.
GGTCACCACGGTCGACCAGTCGACCGGTCGCGCCGGCGACGAGCCGCTCGTCACGCTCTCGACCTATCGCCGCGACGAACGATTCGACGGCATCACCTTCGGCATGAACGCGATCGTGACCGCGGGCGCGGGCGCGACGATCGCGGTCGGCGATCGCGCGGCCTGCACGTTGCGCTTCTGACCGCGCCATTCCGTCAGGGTCGCGCGTGCATTGCCGAATGTTCCGTGACCCAACCGGCATTCACGACGGCGCCCGACGCGCCGCCCCTCAAAAACGCTGCCGCGCCTGTTCCCTGTTCCCTGTTCCCTGTTCCCTGTTCCCTGTTCCCTGTTCCCTGGAGTCAATACCCGTTCGGCGAGCACATCGCCGGATACAGCGGTCCCGGCCCGTAGCCTTCCGGTATCCAGCCCCAGGTCGCGTTCAGGTCGTTCGCGACCGTCTGCTCCGCCGGGAAGCGGTGATTGACGACCGACGGGTGGTAGAAGCGGTAGACCGGATGCGTCCCCGCGCCGCAGGCGCCCGACGACGGATTCGGCAACCCCATGTAGAAGACGTTCGCGCTCTCGAAGGTCCAGTCGGGGAACATGATCGCCACCTGCGCGCACTGCGCCGGATCGGCCGAGTAGAAGTGCGAGTTGTTGTCGCGCTGGTAGTAGCGGCACACCGGGCTGCGCCCCGCGCCGGGCCCCGCGTAGGCGAGGAAACGGAACCCGGTGCGCTGCCAGCCGGGCGGATTGCCGCCGTCGAGGATCGCGATCTCGACCGGGCTCGCCGTCATGAAGTAGTGGTCGAGCGCCGGGTGGTAGTACTCGACGACCGGCACGAACTCGGAGGGCACGGTGTCCGGCGTCAGGTACTCGCGCACGAGCGGCAGCATCACGCCGACCTGCGAGAAATAGTCGCTGCCGCTCGGATTGCTGCAGCTCGCGGAACCGCCGAGCAGGCCGCCTCGCACCTCGAGGCTCGTGCCGTTGAACACGCGCAGCGCGCCGCCGCTCGAACCGCCTTCGGTCGTCCCGAGATCCCAGACGACGCGCGTGAAGAGTCCGCCGCCGCCCGCCGCCGAACCGAAGTCCACCGGCACCTGCACGTAGGACGTGCCGCTGCTCCACTTCTTCAGGTCGCCCGACGGGTGATGGAAGATCTCGACCTCGGTCGACGGCTGCACCGTCGCCGAGTTCCACGCGCTGAACACGACGCCGCCCGGTGGCGCGCCGTTCAACCGCAGCAGCGCCCAGTCCCAGTCGCGGCTTCGCGCGAGGAGCTTCGCGCCGCCGTACTGGACCTGGTAGGCGCCGGGCGAGAGGCTGTCGCACGACGACGAATCGAAGAACCACCAGACCTCGAGACTCGCCGCCTCGTACGCGCTCTCGAAGCAGTGGCTCGCCGAGAACAGATAGGGGTTGCCGGATCCGATGGTGTCGTTGAGGAGCGTGCCGGTGCAGCGCGCCGTGCCGCCGCTGTCGGCCGTGAAGACGAGCTTGCCGGTCGCGGCCGCCGCGTTGTAGGACACCTGGTCCTGAATCGCCGGCGCGCACTTGAAGTCGATGTTGCAGAAGTCCGAATCGCCGATGTCGGACAGCAGCTTCGCCTCCGCGGGCCGCGACGCCGACGGGCTCACGACGAGGTGCGACAGCCGCGCGACCTCCAGCGTCACGCCGGCGAGCCTCGCCGACACCGGCGCCTCGATCTCGATGGCGACGCGCTCGCCGTCGACCACCGGCGACCAGAACTCGCCGAACTGCGCCGTCGCCCGCGCGATCGCGCCGGCCGGGACGGACCGGGGCGCCTGCGTCGACCCGGGGGCGGCGAAGCGCACGATCGCGTCGGAATCGAATGCCGGCAGCCGCAGCGCGACGCGCAGGCCCGCAGCCCCGGGCGATTCCACCTCGATGCGCGCCACGCGCCGGCCATCGCCGAGATCGGTCCACCCGAGCGCCGCGAGATCGACGCGACGCGCGGACGCCGGGACCTCGCGCCCATAGCCGATGAATTGGGGGCGACCTGGCGCGGCGATCGCCGAGCCGCCGTTCAGCGCGAGGAGCTTGCGCGTTTCCGCGGCTTCCGGCCGCGCGAGCGCGACACGGCGCGCCGCCGTGAAGGTGTCGAGCCGCATGCGTTGCGACGACGCGTCCTTCGCGACCGCGGGGATCGGCTGGAACTCGTCGGCTCTGGTCGCCGGCGGTCCGGCATCCGCCGGCATCGCCAGCACCGCGGCGAGGGCCGCCATGGCGAATCGCAATCTCATCGATCGTCTCTCGTGCATGCGTGACCTTCGGGGCACTCGTGGGGATTTCGGAGACCGCAACGTTCCGCGGCGTTCATCGGCCGACATCATCGCCGCCCGGGGCCGCCGGCGCTGTCAGACACTCGCGGAGGGAGGCTGACCATTCCGGCAGCGAAAAGCCGAACGTGCGCTCGAAGCGCGACGGGTCGAGGACGCTCATCGCCGGGCGTAGCGCGGGAGTCGGATACTCCGCGGTCGTGATCGGCGCGATGCGAACCGCCGCGCGATCGGCGAGGATCGCCTTCGCGAAGCCGTACCAGGTCGTCCGGCCGCGCCCGGACAAATGGTAGAGACCGCGGCGCGCCGCGAGCGCCGCGAGACCGCCGCCGACGATCCGCGCGGTCGCGCGCGCGAGTTCGCGGCTCCAGTTCGGAACGCCGATCTGATCATCGACGACGCGCAGTTCGCGGCCTTCGTCGGCGAGGCGCTCGATCGTCAGCAGGAAGTTGCGGCCGCGCCTGCCGTACACCCAGCTCGTGCGCAGCACGATCGCGGCCGCGCCGCTTTCCGCCACCGCACGCTCGCCCGCGAGCTTCGAGCGACCGTAGGCGGAGGCGGGGCGCACCGGATCGTCCTCGACATAGGGTTCGCGGGCCTCGCCGTCGAACACGTAGTCGGTCGAGTAGTGGATCAGCACCGCGCCGGCCCGTTTCGCCTCCTCGGCCAGCACGCCGGGCGCGACGCCGTTGACCGCATCGGCGAGCGCGCTCTCCGACTCCGCGCGATCGACCGCGGTGTACGCGCCGGCGTTGACGATCAGCGCGGGGCGCAGCGCGCGCACCGCCGCGACGATCGCCGCGGGCTGCGCGAGGTCGAGCGTCGCGCGGTCGGTTCCGGTCACCGTCCCGAACGGCGCGAGCGCGTGGACCAGTTCCGCCCCGAGCTGACCGGCCGCGCCGGTGACGAGGATCGCGCTCGTGCTCACGCGTAGGTCGCGGCGGCCGCGAGCGGCGCGCCCGCGGCGTCGCGGGCGGCGATCGTCGGGGGGCCGTCGAGCGGCCAGTCGATCCCGAGCGCGGGATCGCTCCACAGCAGCGTGCGCTCGTGCTCCGGATGCCAGTAGTCGGTGGTCTTGTAGAGGAAGTCGGCGGACTCCGAGACCACGCAGAAGCCGTGCGCGAACCCCGGCGGCACCCAGAGCATCCGCTTGTCGTCGGCCGACAATCGCACCGCGACGTGCCGCCCGAACGTCGGCGAGCTGCGACGGAGGTCCACCGCGACGTCGAACACCTCGCCTGCGACCACGCGCACGAGCTTGCCCTGCGCGTGCTGCACCTGGTAGTGCAGCCCGCGCAGCACGCTGCGCGCCGAGCGCGAGTGGTTGTCCTGCACGAACGACGCCGCGATGCCGGCCTCGGCGAGCGCGCGCGCGTTCCAGCTCTCGAAGAAGAAGCCCCGCGCGTCGCCGAACACGCGCGGCTCGACGAGCTTCACGTCGGGGATCGACGTCGGAACGACGTGCATGGTGCTTCAGCGGAGCTTCGGCTCGCGCAGCAGGCCGAGCAGGTAGCGGCCGTAGCCGTTCTTCGCGAGGGCGTTGCCCTGCGCCTCGAGGGCCGCGTCGTCGATCCAGCGCAGCCGCCACGCGATCTCCTCGGGGCATGCGATCTTGAGCCCCTGGCGGCGCTCGATCGTCTCGATGTACTGCGAGGCCTCGAGCAGCGATTCGTGCGTGCCGGTATCGAGCCAGGCCATGCCGCGGCCCATCACCTCGCAGTCGAGCGCGCCCCACTCGAGGTAGCGGCGATTGACGTCGGTGATCTCGAGCTCGCCCCGGGCCGAGGGGCGGAGATCGCGTGCGACGTCGAGCACGCGCTGGTCGTAGAAGTAGAGGCCGGTCACCGCGTAGCGCGACTTCGGCGCCTTCGGCTTCTCCTCGAGGCTCACCACGCGGCCGGACGCGTCGAACTCGGCGACGCCGTAGCGCTCCGGGTCGGCGACCGGGTAGGCGAACACCGTCGCGCCGGAGGTCCGCGCGTTGGCGCGTTCGAGCTGCACGTGCAGGTCGTGCCCGTAGAAGATGTTGTCGCCTAGCACGAGCGCGGACCTGTCGCGCCCGACGAAGTCGCGGCCGATGATGAACGCCTGCGCGAGCCCGTCGGGCGAGCGCTGCACCGCGTAGGACAGCGAGAGCCCCCAGCGCGAGCCGTCGCCCAGCAACTGCTCGAAGCGCGGCGTGTCCTCCGGTGTCGAGATCAGCAGCATCTCGCGGATACCGGCGAGCATCAGCGTCGACAGCGGGTAGTAGATCATCGGCTTGTCGTAGACCGGCAGCAGTTGCTTGCTGACGACCTGCGTCACCGGGTAGAGCCGGGTGCCCGACCCGCCGGCGAGGATGATCCCCTTGCGCGTCATCGGCGGACGGCGCGCGCGCCGGGCCGCCCCAAGCGCGCGCGCCCCCTGGGGGGAGGCAACCGAAGGTTGCTTCGGGGGGAGGTCGCCCCGCGCGCGCCGGGCCGCCCCAAGCGCGCGCGCCCCCTCGGGGGAGGCAACCGAAGGTTGCTTCGGGGGGACCACATTTCAGTGCGCCGGCTCGTACTGCAGCGAGATCCACGACTGGTACTCGCGCGTCTGCACCGCGGCGAGCCACGCCGCGTTGTCGAGGTACCAGCGCACGGTCTTCGCGATGCCCGAGGCGAAGGTCTCCGACGGCTCCCAGCCGATCTCGCCGCGGATCTTCGTCGGATCGATCGCGTAGCGGCGGTCGTGGCCGGGGCGGTCCTTGACGTGGGTCACGAGCGATGCGTAGTCGCGGCCCGGACGCTCGCGCGCGAGCACCTGGCAGATCGTGCGCACCACGTCGAGGTTCTGCATCTCGGCGTTGCCGCCGACGTTGTAGACCTCGCCGGGACGACCGCGCGCGAGCACCGCTCGGATCGCCGAGCAGTGGTCGGAGACGTAGAGCCAGTCGCGCACCTGCTTCCCGTCGCCGTACACCGGCAGCGGCTTGCCGGCGAGCGCGTTCGCGATCATCAGCGGGATGAGCTTCTCGGGAAACTGCCGCGGGCCGTAGTTGTTCGAGCAGTTGGTCGTGAGCGTCGGCACCCCGTAGGTGTGGAACATCGCCCGCACGAAGTGGTCGGACGCGGCCTTCGACGCCGAGTACGGGCTGTTCGGCGCGTAGGGCGTCGTCTCGCAGAAGCCGGGCGCGTCGGGAGCGAGCGTGCCGTAGACCTCGTCGGTCGACACCTGCAGGAAGCGGAACGCGTCGCGCTCGCCTGCGGGCAGCGCCGTCCAGTGCGCGCGCACCGCTTCGAGGAGTTCGAAGGTGCCGACGACGTTGGTCTGCACGAACGCGTCCGGCCCGTGGATCGAGCGGTCGACGTGCGTCTCCGCCGCGAAGTTCACGACCGCGCGCGGCCGGTGATCGGCGAGGAGCCGCGCGACCAGCGCGCGGTCGCCGATGTCGCCGCGCACGAACTCGTGACGCGCGTCGTCGCGCAGCGTCGCGAGGTTCCCGAGGTTGCCCGAGTAGGTGAGCTGGTCGAGATTGACGACCGCCTCGCCGGTCGCGGCGAGCCAGTCGAGCGTGAAGTTCGAGCCGATGAAGCCGGCGCCGCCGGTGACGAGGATCATCGCGTCGTGGCGTCGCGCCCGCGCGCGCGCCCTGCGTGGAAGGGACGCGGATTCTACCATCCGCGCGCGCCGTTCCTCCTCTGTCGCCGGGCGGCGACAGCGATCAGGTTCCGGTGTAGTCCCGGTACCAGCGGACGAAGCGCGCGAGGCCTTCGGCGAGCGGCGTGCGCGGCGCGAATCCGGTCAGCGCGGCGAGCCGTTCGATCGACGCGAAGGTGGCGGGCACGTCGCCGGACTGCATCGGCTGCGGGTCGCGGATCGCCTGCCGGTCGAGCAATCGTTCGAGCGTCGCGATGAAGGTCTCGAGTTCGACCGCTTCATGGTTGCCGATGTTGTAGATCGCCCAGGGCGCGCCGGTCGCGGCGTGCGGCGACGGAGGCCGGTCGAGCACGCGCACCACTCCCTCGACGATGTCGTCGACGTAGGTGAAGTCGCGCCGCATCCGTCCGTGGTTGAACACGCGGATCGGCTCGCCCGCGAGGATCGCGCGCGTGAACAGCATCGGCGCCATGTCGGGACGGCCCCATGGCCCGTAGACGGTGAAGAAGCGCAGCCCGGTCGACGGGAGGCCGTAGAGGTGCGCGTAGCTGTGCGCGAACAGCTCGTCGGCCTTCTTCGTCGCCGCGTAGAGGCTCACCGGATGGTCGGTCGGCTGGTCCTCCGAGAACGGCAGCGCGTGGTTCGCCCCGTACACCGACGAACTCGACGCGTAGACGAGGTGGCGCGGCTTCGCGTGGCGGCAGCCTTCGAGCAGGTTGCCGAACGCGACGACGTTCGCGCGCAGGTAGGCGGCCGGGTTCTCGAGCGAATGGCGCACGCCCGCCTGCGCGGCCAGGTGGACGACCGCATCGAATGCGCCGTCACGGAACAGGCGCGCGGTCGGCTCGGCATCGGCGAGGTCGAGGCGCTCGAACGCGAACCGCGCGCGGGGCGCGAGCCGCGCGAGCCGAGCTTCCTTGAGCGACACGTCGTAGTACGGATCGAGGTTGTCGACGCCGACGACTTCGTCGCCGCGGTCGAGCAGCGCGGCGGCCGTGTGCATGCCGATGAATCCGGCGGCGCCGGTGACGAGGACCCTGCGGCTCATGATGCCTCTCCGCGCTCGAGCGCCCGGAGCTTCGCGTACTTGAGGAAGCTCGCGAACGCCCCGATCGCGATGTGCGCGAAACCCGCCGCGCCGTCGAGGAATCCGAGCTTCAGCACGTAGAAGCGCAGGAACCGCGCCGCGGGCGACAGCGCGAGGCGGGCGAACCCGGCGCGCTCGCCGCGCGCATGCATCGCTTCGGCCTGCAGCGTCGTGTAGCGGTTCTGTTTCGCCACGTAGTCCTCGATCGATTCGGCGGACGCGTGCAGGAGGTCGCCTCGAAGCCGGGCGACCGGGGCGTCGGCCACGACGTGCTCGTGCACCGGATCGTCGCTCCAGCGCGCGCGACGGCGGTCGAAGAGCCGGAGGCTCCAGTCGGGGTAGCCTTCGCCGTGCGCGAGCCAGCGGCCGAGGAAGCGGTTGCGCCGGGCGAACGCGTACGCGGCCGCGGGCGGCCCCGACGCGAACGCGGAGCGGATCGAGGCCTCGAGTTCCGGCGTCGCGCGCTCGTCCGCGTCGAGGCAGAGCACCCAGTCGTGCCTCGCCGCGGCGACCGCGAAGTTCTTCTGCGGGCCGAAGCCGCGCCACGCCTCGACGAGCACGCGGGCGCCCGACCGGCGCGCGATTTCCACGGTATCATCGCGGCTGCCCGAATCGACCACGACGACGTCCGACGCGAACGGCGCGGAGGCGAGGCACTCCGCGAGGCTCTCCGCCGCGTCGCGCGTGATCACCACCAGCGAAAGAGGCAGCGTGCCGGCCATGGCAGGATCGCCTCCGCGATCTCCCCGTCGTTCGTGACGCCGCGATTCTACGATGGCCCGCGCCGCGGCCGCGAAACGGCCGGGGGCGGCCTGCCCCCGTCGACGGCCGCGTGTGCACCGCCGGCGGCGCGCGCCGCCGCTCCCGCGGGATGAGCGCCGCCCTGATCGTGCGTCCGTCGTCGCTCGGCGATGTCGTCTGGGCGCTGGCGGTCGCGCGCGACATCGCGCTCGCCCGGCCCGGCCTCGCGGTCGACTGGGTGGCCGAGGAAGCCTTCGTCGCCCTGCCGCGGCTGTCGGAGGACGTGCGCCGCGTCGTGCCCATCGCGCTGCGGCGCTGGCGGCGCGAGCCGTTCGCCGTCCGGACCTGGCGGGAGATGCGCGCCTCGCGCGCGGCGCTCCGCGCGCAGCGCTACGAGGCGATCGTCGATGCGCAGGAACAGGTGAAGGGCGCGGTGATCGCGCGCCTCGCGCGCGGCCGCCGCCACGGCTTCGACCGCAGGAGCATCCGCGAGCCGGTCGCGACCTGGCTGCACGACGAGCACCACGCGGTCGCGCGCGACGTCCACTTCGCGGTCAAGTGCCGCCGCCTCGCCGCGGCCGCGGTCGGCTACGCGCTCGATGGCCCGCCGCGCTGGCGCTGGCGCCTGCCCGCTCCGCCCGCGTGCGTGCCCGACGCTCCGTTCGTCGTCGCCGTGCACGCCACGTCACGGCCGGACAAGCGCTGGCCGGCCGACCGCTGGCACGACCTCCTCGCGGGCGTGGACGCAAGCGGACTGCCGGTCCTGATCCCGCATGGGAGCGACAGCGAGGAAGCGCAGAGCCGCGCGCTCGCCGCGCAACTTCGACGCGCGATCGTGCCGCCGCGTCTGTCGCTCGACGCGATGGCCGCGCTGCTCGCACGCGCGCACGCGGTCGTCGGCGTGGACACCGGCCTCACCCATCTCGCCGCCGCGCTCGGGACGCCGACGCTCGCGCTCTTCACCGCCACCGACGCGGCGCTCGCGGGCGTTGCGGTCGCGGGCGAACATGCGCGCGACCTCGGCGGCAACGGCGAGGTCCCCACGGCCGATGCGGCGCGCGCCGCGCTGGGCGGGCTCCTGCGCCGCGCCCCGCGGTGCTGAGCCGCCGTGAACGAACCCTGCATCCCCGTCGGACGCCTTCACGGTTGCTGAGCATGCGATCGCTCTACACGCTCGCCTGGCGCATCGCCGCACCGCTGGCGCCGCTGCGCCTGTGGTGGCGCGGCCGGCGCGAACCCGGATACCGCGAGCACGTCGGCGAACGCTACGGCCGCTACGACGGCCCGGCGCCGGGCGGCGACGTCGTCTGGGTGCACGCGGTCTCGGTCGGCGAGACGCGCGCGGCCGTTCCGCTCATCGAACACATCCTGCGCGAGCGTCCGGGCGCGACCGTCGTGCTGACGGCGATGACCGCGACCGGACGCGCGGCCGGACGCGCGCTCTTCGGCGAGCGCGTCGTGCAGGCGTGGCTGCCCTACGACCTGCCCGGCGCGATGCGCCGGTTCCTCGCGCACTTCCAGCCGTCGTTCGGCCTCCTGATGGAGACCGAGCTGTGGCCGAACCTCGCGGCCGAGGCGGCGATCGCGAAGGTGCCGCTGTTCCTCGTCAACGGCCGGCTCTCGGAGCGATCCGCGCGCCGCTACGAGCACGTCGGATCGCTCATCCGGCCGCTCCTCGGATCGCTCGCCGGCATCGCGGCCCAGACCCGCGAGGACGCCGACCGGCTCGAGGCGCTCGGCGCGCACGGCGTCGCGGTCACCGGCAACCTCAAGTTCGACCTCGCTCCTCCCGCCGACGCGACGACGCGGGCGGCCGCGCTGCGGGCGCTCTACGGTGCCGCGCGTCCGGTCGTCCTCGCGGCCTCGACGCGCGAAGGCGAAGAGGCGCTGATCCTCGACGCGCTCGCCCGTCGGCCGCTGCCGCCGCGCGCGCTGCTCGTGATCGTGCCGAGGCATCCGCAACGTTTCGACGACGTGGCTGCGCTCGTGCGCGCGCGCGGCCACGCGCCGTGGCGGCGCTCGGCGGGAACGCCGCTGCCTGACGACGCCGCGGTCGCGCTCGGCGACACGATGGGCGAGATGGCCGCGTACTACGGCGCCGCGGACGTGGCGTTCATCGGCGGCAGCCTCGTGCCGCTCGGCGGCCAGAACCTGATCGAGGCGCTCGCGATGGGCACGCCGGTGCTCGTCGGACCGCACACCTTCAACTTCGCCGACGCCGCGCAGCATGCGATCGACGCCGGTGCCGCGACGCGCGTGGCCGACGCCGATGCGATGCTCACGCAGGCAGCCGCGTTGCTTCTGGACGACGCGCGGCGCATCGCGATGCGCGCGAACGCGGAGCGCTTCCTCGCCGCGCACCGGGGCGCGACCGGGCGAACCTGGTCCTTCGTGTCGGAACGGCTGGCGAAACCGGCGGCCTGACCGCCGGAGCCGGGACGCCCTACCCGGCGAGCCGCCGGTTGAGTTCCTCGAGGTCGAGCTCGTTCAGCGTGCCGACCGCGGACTTGAGCCGCAGCGTGTTGATCAGGTAGGCGAAGTACGCCTGCGCGAGGTTGCGGCGCTGCGTGAACACCGCCTGCTGCACGTTCAGCACGTCGAGGTTGGTGCGCACGCCGACTTCCTGGCCGAGCCGGTTCGACTGCAGCGCGACCTCGGCGGACTGCACGGCCTGCGCGGTGGCGCGCACCGTCGCCACCGAACTGTTGACGCCGGTGTAGCCCACCTGCGCGTTGAACCGCGCGTTGCGACGCGCGAGCTCGAGCGTGTCGCGCGCGGAGTCCTGCAGCGCGACCGCCTCGCGGATCTTCGAGTCGACGAAGCCGCCCTGGTAGATCGGCAGGTTCAGCGCGAGGCCGATCGCGGCGTTGCGGGCGTGGAAGGTCAGGTCGTTCGCGGTGCTGCCGTTCGCTCCGCTGGCGGCCAGGCTGCCCACGAGGTCGAGCGTCGGCAGGTGTCCCGCGCGCTGGCGGTCGACTTCGAGGGTGGCGACGTCGAAGTTGACCTGCGCGACGCGCACCGCGAGGTTCTCCTTGAGCGCGCGGTCGAGCCAGACGTCGAGGGAGTTCGGCTCCGGCGGCGTCGGATCGAACCCGGGGCCGAGCTTCTTCAGCTCGCGCGGCATGCGGCCGATGATCGCGCGGAGCGCCGTGACCTTGTTGTCGAGGTCGTTGCGCGCCGCGATCTCCTGGGCCGCGATCTGGTCGTAGTTCGCCTGCGCCTCGTTGGTGTCGGTGATCGTCGCGACACCGACCTCGAAGTTGCGCTTGGCCTGGGCGAGCTGCTCCGACACGGCCGCCTTCTGCGCGACCGACAGCTCGACGTTGAACTGCGCGAGCAGCACGTCGAAGTACGCGACCGCGACACGGATGATGAGGTCCTGCTGCGCCGAGGCGAGCGTGAAGTCCGCCTGCTCGACGACGCGACGCGCCTGGTCGTAGGCGACGACGTTCTGGACGCGGTAGATCGGCTGCGTCGCGCTGATCGTCGCGCCCCAGGTCTGGTAGTTGCCCGACGCGACCACCGGCGGCTGGGAGCGCGTGTTGTTGTAGACGTCGTTCGCGTTCACCGACGCGGAGAACCCCACGTTGGGCAGCAGGCCCGCGCGGGCCTGCGGCGCTTTTTCCTGCACCGCGAGCCAGTTCGCGCGCGCCGCGGCGAGCACCGGGTCCGCGCGCTGCGCCTCGCGGTAGATGTCCATCAGGTCTTCGCCGGCGGCGGGAAGCGCTGCGAACGCGAGGGGCACGGCGAGGGCGAGCAGTCGTCGTTTCATCGAACGGACCTTCGAATCGGATCAGTAGCGCGGCATCGCCGGATCCACGTCGTCGGCCCAGGCCGCGATGCCGCCCGCCAGGTTCCACACCGGCGCGAAACCCGCGCGGGCGAGGAAGGTCGCGGCGAGCCGGCTGCGGACGCCGTGGTGGCACAGCACGACGAGGTCGCGATCGCGCGGCAGTTCGTCGAGCCGGCCGGGAAGTTCGTGCATCGGGACATGGATCACGTCGGACAACGCGCAACGCTCGAGTTCCCAGGGCTCGCGCACGTCGACGACCGCAGGCGCGCGTCGTTCCGCGTCCGCGCGCCAGCGGAGAAGCTCGGAAGGCGCGAGGTCGCGGATCAAAACGCGAAGCGCGCCGGCGCGGGCGCGTTGACGAGCGGCTTCACCACGGTTTCGAACAGCGAGGTGACGGCGCAGGCTCCCGGGGCGCTGAAGCGGAAGAGCTTGGCGGTCATCGCGGGGGCGTCGCCGACGATCGCGAACACGCGACCGCCGGGCTTCAACTGGCGGAAGAACGCCTCGTGCAGGATCGGCGTGGAGCCGGAGAGCAGGATGGCGTCGTAGCTGTCGTTGCCGAAGCCCCGCGAACCGTCGCCGACCACGAGTTCGACGTTGTCGATCGCGGCGCGCCGAAGCCGGCCTGCCGCTTCGCGCGAGAACCTCCCGTGGATCTCGACGCTGGTCACATGCCCGGCGAGGCTCGCGATCAGGGCGGTCAGGTAGCCGCTGCCGGTACCGATCTCGAGCACCGTCTCGCCGCGCCTGGGTGCGAGTTCCTGCAGCGCGCGCGCCTCGAGCTTCGGCGCCCACATCGACTCGCCCTCGCCGATCGGAATCTCGAGGTCGGCGAACGCGAGCGCTCGGTACGCGGAGGGGACGAACTCCTCGCGCCGGACCGTGAAGAGGAGGTCGAGCACGGCGGGATCGAGCACCTCCCACGGCCGGATCTGCTGCTCGACCATGTTGAAACGCGCTTGCTCGACGTCCATGGGTTTCGCTCGTGGGGTATCCGGGGAATCGCGCCGAGGCCGTGCCGCCCGACCTCGGCCGATGGGCGCCGATGGCGCCCGGCCGAACAACTGACCGCGGGTCAGTTATTATGCCGTCGTCGATTATCCCATGTCAAATGAACCTCGGCCCCGGCGCGCGCGGCGAGCCCGCACGCGTACGCCCGGATTCGGTTCTCGCGGATCGCCCCCGCATCAGTCCGCGGTTCCCGGATCGGCGGCCGGCGCGCTCGCCGCCTGCGCGGTGCGGCGAGCAGCTCGACGCTCGCGCCTCGCGCGTCGCGCCTCGTGCCAGCGGTCGAGCCAGGCGTAGAGCACCGGCACGACGACGAGCGTCAGGAGCGTCGAGGTGATGACCCCGCCGATGATCGCCCGGCCCATCGGCGCCTGCGTCTCGCCGCCTTCGCCGATGCCCATCGCGAGCGGCAGCATCCCGCCGATCATCGCCGCCGTCGTCATCAGGATCGGCCGCAGGCGCACCTGCCCGGCGTCGCGCAGCGCGTCGTCGAGACTCGCGCCGGCGCGCCGCGCGCGGTTCGCGAAATCGACCAGCAGGATCGCGTTCTTCGTGACGAGCCCCATCAGCATGATGAAGCCGATGATCGAGAAGATGTTGAGCGTCGTGCGCGTGACGAGCAGCGCGAGCAGCACCCCGATGAGCGAGAACGGGAGCGAGGCCATGATCGCGACCGGCTGCGTGAAGCTCGCGAACTGCGAGGCGAGGATCAGGTAGATGAAGATGATCGCGAGGCCCAGCGCGCCGAGCGCGGCCTGGAAGGATTCCTGCATGTCCTGCTGCTGGCCGGCCGCGGCGAGCCGGTAGCCCGCCGGAAGCTGCATGCCGTCGGCGACCTTCTGCACGTCGCTCCCGACGTCGCCGGACGGCCGCCCCTCGACGTTGGCGTAGATGCCGATGCGCCGCTGCAGGTCCTGACGCTTGATGATCTGCGGGCTGCTGGTCTCGACGAGTTCCGCCACCTGTCGCAGCGGCACCATGCGCAGCTGGCCGTCGGGACCGCGGCGGCTCGTCGACAGGTAGAGGTTGCCGAGGTCGGACACGAGCCGGCGGCTGTCCTTCGGCAACTGGACGTTCACCTCGTAGTTCTGGCCGTCGGGCGCGAGCCAGTAGCTCACCGTGTCGCCGGCGACCAGCGGGCGGATCGTCGCGCCGACCTGCTGCACCGTGATGCCCAGGTCCGCGGCGACGTCGTTGTTGAGCCGGATCGACAGCGCGGGATTCGCGGCCTTGTCGGAGGTTTCGAGGTCGGCGATCCCGGGCACCCTGGCCACCCGGTCCGAGAACTCCTTCGCGATGCGCGAGAGCGTGTCGGGGTCGGGCCCGAGCAGGTTGAACCAGATCGGGCGGTCGTAGCCGATCGCGAGTTCGATCCCCGGGATCGGCTTCAGCGTCGCGCGGATCGCGGTCTCGACGTCGCGCTGCGAGCGGGCGCGGTGCGCGCGGTCGACGAGCTTCAGGTTCACGCGCGCGTAGTTGCGGCCGTCCTCGGTGCCGACCGTCGTCATCGCGAGCTCGATTTCGGGAAACGCCTTCAGCGCCTCCTCGACCTGGCGCACCTTGCCGTCGGTGTATTCGAGGCTCGATCCGACCGGCGTGTTGAGCCGCAGCGAGATGAAGCTCTCGTCGGCCTGCGGGATGAACTCGGTCCCGACGAGCGGCACGACGAGGAAGCTCGCGAGGAACGTCGTGAGCGCGATCGCCACGACGCTCTTGCGGTGGCCGAGCGCCCAGTCGAGGATCCGGCCGTAGAGGACGTGCACCGCGTCGATGCCGCGCTCGACGCGGTCCATGAAGCGGCCGAGCCAGGGGACGCGGCGGAAGCGCGAGCCCGGCGGGTCGTGCCACACCGACGAGAGCATCGGGTCGAGCGTGAAGCTGATGAACAGCGACACCAGCACGGCGACCGCGACCGTCATGCCGAACTGGAAGAAGAACCGGCCGATGATCCCGCTCATGAACGCGATCGGCACGAACACCGCCACGATCGCGAAGGTCGTCGCCATCACGGCGAGGCCGATCTCGTCGGTGCCCTCCATCGCGGCCCGGCGGTGGTCCTTGCCCATCGCCAGGTGCCGCACGATGTTCTCGCGCACGACGATGGCGTCGTCGATCAGGAGGCCGATGCACAGCGACAGCGCCATCAGCGTCAGGAAGTTGAGCGTGAAGCCGAACGCGTAGAGCGCGATGAAGGTCGCGACCACGGCGATCGGCAGCGTGAGCCCGGTGATGACGGTGCTGCGCCAGCTGTGCAGGAACAGGAAGACGATCAGCACCGTCAGGAGCGCGCCCTCGACGATCGTGCTCTTGACCCGGTTGACGCTCTTCTCGACGTTGTCGGCGGTCGAGTTCACCACCCGGACCTCGACGTCGGAGGGCAGCCGGTCCTTGAGCGAGGCGACCGCCTCGCGCACGTTGCGCCCGGTCTCGACGATGTTCGCGTCCTGCGCCTTGCGCACGTCGATGGTGATCGCCGGACGGCCGTTGATGCGCGCGTAGCTCGACGGCTCCTTCTCGCCGTCGACGACGTCGGCCACCTGGTTCAGGTAGACCGGCGCCCCGCCCTGCTGCGTGACGATGATGCGGCTGAACTGCTCGGGATCCTTGATCCTGCCCTCGACCCGCACGACCGCGTCGGACGCGCCGCTGGTGAGGCGCCCGGCCGGCACGTCCTGGTTCGCCTCGCGGATCGCGTTCATCACCTGGTCGACCGAGATCCCGAGCGCGGTGAGCGCGTGCGGCTTGATCTGGACCAGGATCTGGCGCGTGAGCCTCCCGTTGACGTCGATGCGCGCGACGCCCGGGAGGTTCTCCAGCGCCTTGACGATCGTCTGGTCGGTGAGCGAGGTCAGTTCGCGCAGTCCGGTCGAGGGCGACAGCACGGCGAGCGAGACGATCGGGGCGTCGTTCTCGTTGTCCGCCCGGATGACCAGCGGATCCTTGACGTCGCGCGGGAAGCCGGGGCGCACCGTCGCGATCTTGTCGCGCACGTCCTGGATCGCCTGCGCCACGTCGGTCGACATGCGGAACTCGACGAACACCTGGCTCGAGCCCTCGCGCGAGTTGCTGAACATGCGCTTGACGCCCGCGACCTGGTTGACCGCGTACTCGATCGGCTTGGTGACGTCGTTCTCGACCGCCTCGGGCGCCGCGCCCGGGTAGTTCGTGAGGACCATCACGAACGGCAGGCTCACCTCGGGCATCTGTTCGACGCGCAGCCGCTGGTACGAGAACACGCCGAGCACGGTGATGCCGACCATCACCATGGTGGCGAACACCGGGTTGCGTATCGAGGTTCTGGTGATCCACATCTCAGGAATCAGGAATCAGAGGACAGGGAACAGATGCGGCGGTGATTTCGGTGGCGGCGCATCGAGCGCCGATGGGCGATCCCTGTGGGTCGGGCTTCAGCCCGACACGGTTCGCGCCGAGGCCGCGCAACGGCGTCGGCCTGAAGGCCGACCCACCGCCGCTCCCCCGTGGGTCGGGCTTAAGCCCGACACGGTTCGCGCCGAGGCGATGGAAGGGCGTCGGCCTGAAGGCCGACCCACCGCCGCTCCCCCGTGGGTCGGGCTTCAGCCCGACACGGTTCGCGCCGAGGCCGCGCAACGGCGTCGGCCTGAAGGCCGACCCACCGCCGCTCCCCCGTGGGTCGGGCTTCAGCCCGACGCGGTTCGCGCGCCGAGGCGATGGAAGGCGTCGGCCTCAAGGCCGACCCACCACCGCTCCCCCGTGGGTCGGGCTTGAGCCCGACACGGTTCGCGCCGAGGCGCGGCAACGGCGTCGGCCTCAAGGCCGACCCACGCACGCTCCCCCGTGGGTCGGGCTTCAGCCCGACAACGCTCGCGCCGAGGCCGCGCGCAACGGCGTCGGCCTGAAGGCCGACCCACCGCGCTCCCTCGCGGCCGGCTTCAGCCCGGGCGCGCATCGCGCCGAGCCACGCGCACGGCGTCGGCCTGAAGGCCGACCCACCACCTGACGGGGTTCGCCGCGTCGATGCAGTTTCCTTGTAGGTCAGGCTTTCAGCCTGACGCCCGTGGGAGGACCGTGGCGCAAGGCGTCCGGCTGAAGCCGGACCCACGAGGTGGCTGCAACGGCGCTTCATGCGCCGCCACCGTAAACACCGCCGTGACTGACAACTGTCAACTGCCAACTGACTTCTGCTTGACCGCACGCGCCTCGGACGTCGGCGCCGGCGCCTTCACGAGCGCCGGCGCGCCCTCCTTGAGATTCTCGAAGCGCGTCGCGAGCACCGGCAGGTCCTTCGGGAGCGGCGTCTTCACTTCGACCAGACCCGCATCGTCGTCGCGCCGCCCGATCGTCACGATGCGGCGCGCGAGCTTCCCGCCGTCGACCACCCAGACGTAGCTCTGCCCGGCCTCGGTGCGGACCGCGGAGGCGGGCAGCGTCGCCATCGGCGCGCTGGCGGCGAGCGCGATGCGGCCGTTGGCGAACATGCCGCTGCGCAGCGCCGCGTCCGGATTGCGCAGCGCGACGTAGACCATGATCGCGCGCGTGCCGGGTTCGGTCGCCGGATTGATGCGCGCGATGCGCCCGGCGAACTTGCGCTCGCCGAAGCCGTCGACCGCGAGTTCGACCGCCATGCCCGCCGCCAGCCCGGGCACGTCCACCGCGGGCACCAGCGCCTGCAACTCGAGGTCCGACAGGTCGACGACGGTCACGAGCGGCGCGTCCTGCGCGACCTTCTCGCCGCCCTGCACGTGCCGCTTGCCGACGATGCCCGCGATCGGCGCCACGACCGTCGCGTCCTTGATGGCGTTGCGCGCGAGCAGCACCTGCGCTTCCATGCTCTTGACGTTGCCTTTCGCGACGTCGTAGCCGGATTGCGAACTGTCGAACGCGGTCTGCGAGATGAACTTCTCGTTCAGCAGCTTGACGTTGTTGGCGCGGGTCTTCTCGGCGAGCGCCATCTGCGCCTTCGCGCTCTCGAGCGCGCCCTGGCGTTCGATCAGCTTCGCGTCGAGATCGGCGGTGTCGATGCGAGCGAGCACCTGCCCGGCCCGCACGGCCTCGCCTTCGCGCACCAGCACCTCCCGGACATCGCCCGGGACCTTGGCTTTCACCGTCGCCTGGTGGACCGGCGTCAGCGTTCCGGAGATCGGCAGCCAGCGCGACATCGCCGCCGGCGTCAGGTAGGCGAGGTCACCCTCGCCGAACTGCAGCGGCACCGGCGGGCCGCTGGCGGCCTTCGCGGACGTGCCCGGCGCCTTCACCCACGGCCGCGCCGCGAACAGGGCGGCCGAGGCCGCCGCCACGATGGCGAGTACGACGAGCGCGCGGCGCCCGGTGATGCGCAGACCCATGGTTTCCCTTTCCCCCGGTCCGGTGTTGCCGGCCGCTGGTGATTCCCGACGTCCGGCCCGTTCCTGGCGGTTGGACGCGGCAGGACCGCCGTCCGGATTCAGGCTCCGGCGGCGCCCGTCAATGTCGCATTGCTGCGCCCCGACGCCCAGCCGCAGCGACGAGGCGCCCCGGGGCCCGACCGAGCGCGCCCGGCCCCGACGGGTCGCGCCGGTGCCCGGGCCGCTCGCCGGCCTTCGGAACCGCCATTTGACACCAGAAATGGCCCCTGCGACAATTTTATGTTTCCCCTTTCCACCTGTTCCGGACATCTCCGGAGGAGCCCCCAGATGAACACCCCGAAGAAGCTCGGCCTGACGCTCATCGCGGCCGCGCTCGTCACCGTCTACGGCTGCGGCAAGAAGGAAGAGCCGAAGAAGGCCGAAGCCCCGAAAGCCGCGGTCGAAGACGTCGTCGTCGTCAAGATCGGCCATGCCGGCCCGCTGACCGGCGGCATCGCGCACCTCGGCAAGGACGACGAGAACGGCGCCCATCTCGCGGTCGACGAAGCCACCGCGAAGAAGCTCAAGATCGGCGGCAAGACGGTCAAGTTCGAACTGATGAGCGAAGACGACCAGGCCGACCCGAAGATGGGTCCGACGATCGCCCAGAAGTTCGTCGACGCGAAGGTCGCGGGCGTCGCCGGCCACCTGAACTCCGGCGTCACGATCCCGGCGTCGGCGGTCTACAACCAGGCCGGCATCCCGATGATCTCGGGCTCGGCGACCAATCCGAAGCTCACCGAACAGGGCTTCAAGAACATCTTCCGCACGGTCGGCCGCGACGACCAGCAGGGCCCCGCGGTCGCTCAGTACCTCGCCGCGCAGAAGATCAAGAAGATCGCGATCGCCGACGACGCGACGGCGTACGGCGAAGGCCTCGCGAACGAAGTCGAGAAGACGCTGAAAGCGGCGGGCGTCCAGGTCGTGGCGCGCGAGAAGGCCACCGACAAGACGACCGACTTCAAGGCGATCCTCACCAAGATCAAGGGCAAGTCGCCCGACGCGGTGTTCTACGGCGGCATGGACGCGACCGGCGGCCCGATGATCAAGCAGGCGCGCGAACTCGGCATCAAGTCGGCGTTCGCGTTCGGCGACGGCGCGTGCACCGACGAGATGGCGAAGCTCGCGGGCGCGGCGGCCGAAGGCCTCATCTGCTCGCAGGCGGGCCTGCCGGCATCGGCGGCCAGCAAGGAGTTCAACGACGCGTTCAAGGCGAAGTACGGCGAAGTGAAGCAGTACGCCCCGTTCTTCTACGACGCGGTGAACCTGATGATCGCCGCGATGCAGAAGGCGGACTCGACCGATCCGGCCAAGTACCTGCCCGAACTGCAGAAGATCAGCCACAACGGCGCGACCGGCAAGATCGAGTTCGACGAGAAGGGCGATCGCAAGAACGCCGAGATCACGATCTTCCAGCTGAAGAACGGCAAGGTCGAGCCGATCGCCGTCGTCCAGGCCGGCAAGGCCACCCCGTTCGCCGAATTCGTCAGCGCCATGGGCTCGGCATCCGCGGCGCCCGCTGCCGCGCCGGCGACCCCGCCGGCGCCGGCCCCCGAGGCGCCGAAGAAGTAACCGCGCTTCCCTGCACCGAAAGGCGGCGCCTCGTACAGGCGCCGCTTTTTTTCGCCTGCCGGTGTTGCCGGCGGCGCGGGCTCGCTCCACAATCGCGCGGTTGTCGGGAGTCAGTTGGCAGTTGACAGTTGACAGTCGACAGTAGCGTCGGCGATTCCGGTGGCGGCGCATTGAGCGCCGATGCAGTGTCCTGGTAGGTCAGGCTTCAGCGCCGATGCAGTGTCCTGGTAGGTCAGGCTTCAGCCTGACGGGGTTCGCCCCACCGATGAGATAGACGTCCGGCTGAAGCCGGACCTACGACCAACGCGCAACGGCGCTCGATGCGCCGCCATCGAAGACTCCGGCGCCACTGACAACTGCCAACTGACAACTGTCAACTGAACCGTGGACACCTTCCTGCAGCAGCTCGTGAACGGCCTGACGCTCGGCAGCGTCTACGCGGTCGTCGCGCTCGGCTACACGATGGTCTACGGGATCATCCAGCTCATCAACTTCGCGCACGGCGAGGTCGTGATGATCGGGGCGATGACGGCGTATTCGGTGATCGTCGCGCTGACCGGCGCCCAGGTGCCGCTCCCGGCGGTCGCGATCGTGCTGCTGGGCGCGATGGCGGCGATCCCCGTGTGCATGGCGATCGGCTACACGCTCGAGCGCACCGCCTACCGGCCGCTGCGCAACGCCCCGCGGCTCGCGCCGCTCATCACCGCGATCGGCCTGTCGATCATCCTGCAGCACCTCGCGATGCTCGTCTGGAGCCGCAATCCGCTGTCCTATCCGCAGATCATCAAGCAGGTCCCGATCCACCTGACCGCGAACCCCGACGGCGCGACGATCACCAACGTGCAGGTCGCGATCATCGTGACGTCGATCGCGATGATGGCCGGGCTCCTCGCGCTCGTGTACCGGACGAAGTTCGGCATCGCGATGCGGGCGGTCGCGCAGAATCCGTCGATCGCCGGGCTGATGGGCATCGACATCAACCGGATCATCGCGCTGACCTTCGTCGTCGGCGCCGGGCTGGGCGCCGTCGCCGGCGTCATGGTCGGCAGCTACTACGGCATCGCGCACTACCAGATGGGCGCCCTGCTCGGGCTGAAGGCGTTCTCGGCCGCGGTGCTGGGCGGCATCGGCAACCTCGCCGGCGCGATGCTGGGTGGCGTGCTGCTCGGCGTCATCGAGGCGCTCGGCGCCGGCTACGTCGGAGAACTCACCAACCTGTGCCGGCTGTCGGGGTGGTTCGACGCGCTCGCCCAGCGCTGCGCGAGCGATCCCAACGTCACGCTGTTCGGCTCGAACTACCAGGACGTGTTCGCGTTCATCGTGCTGATCCTGGTCCTCGTCTTCCGGCCGTCGGGCCTTCTCGGCGAACGCGTGTCCGACCGGGCCTGAAACGCCCGGCACCCAGGCCCTTCCGCGAGGCATCGAAGCGACCATGCACCCGATCGTCGACGTGAAGGGACGCCCGGCCCTCGCGCTCGCGGGACTCGCGATGATCGCGATCGCGCTCGTCGTGCTGCCGTTCGTGCTGACCGGGATCGGCACGTTCTGGGTGCGGATCACCAATCTCGCGATCCTGTTCTGCCTCCTCGCGCTCGGCCTCAACATCGTCGTCGGTTTCGCGGGCCTGCTGGACCTGGGCTACATCGCGTTCTACGCGGTCGGCGCCTACGTCTACGCGCTGCTCGCGAGTCCGCACTTCAATGTCCACCTGCCGTTCTGGGTCATCCTGCCGATCGGCGCGGCGATCGCCTGCGTGTTCGGCGTCCTGCTCGGGGCGCCGACGCTCAAGCTGCGCGGCGACTACCTCGCGATCGTCACGCTGGGCTTCGGCGAGATCATCCGGATCTTCCTCAACAACCTCTCGCAGCCGGTCAACATCACCAACGGGCCTCAGGGCATCTACCGGATCGACCCGGTGCGCATCGCCGGCATCGACTTCTCGCGCACCTCGCAGATCGCCGGGATGACCTTCACCGGCCCGATGAAGTACTACTACCTGCTCCTGGCCGTGCTCGTCGCGGTGATCGCGATCAACCTGCGCCTGCAGGATTCGCGCATCGGCCGGGCGTGGGAGGCGATCCGCGAGGACGAGGTCGCGGCCCGCGCGATGGGCATCAACACGCGGAACATGAAGCTCCTCGCGTTCGCGATGGGCGCGTCGTTCGGCGGCGTCTCGGGCGGCATCTTCAGCGCGATGCAAGGCTTCATCAGCCCCGAGAGCTTCATCCTGGTCGAGAGCATCATGGTGCTCGCCATGGTCGTGCTGGGCGGCATGGGCAACGTGTGGGGCGTCGTGATCGGCGCGGTGCTGCTGTCGTTCGTGCCGGAACTGTTGCGCGAATGGGTGGGGCCGGTGCAGCAGGCGCTGTTCGGGCGCACGCTGATCGACCCCGAGGTCATCCGCATGCTGCTGTTCGGCCTCGCGCTCGTGCTGATGATGCTGTTCCGGCCCGCGGGCATCCTGCCCTCCGCGCTGCGCAAGCGCGAACTCGAGACGCGCCGCGCCGCCGGCTGACGCGATGACCGACGAGCGATCGATCCTCCTCGCCGCCGACGGCATCGGCAAGCGCTTCGGCGGCGTGCAGGCGCTCTCCGAGGTGAGCTTCACGATCCGCCGGGGCGAGATCTACGGGCTCATCGGCCCCAACGGCGCCGGCAAGACCACGCTCTTCAACGTGCTCACCGGCATCTACGAGCCGGACGGAGGCCGGTTCACCTTCGACGGCGAGCCGCTGATGGGCCTCAAGCCCAACGAGGTCGCCGCGCGCGGCATCGCACGCACGTTCCAGAACATCCGGCTCTTCGCGAACCTGTCGGCGCTCGAGAACGTGATGGTCGGCCGGCACGTGCGCACGAAAGCCGGCGTGTGGGGCGCGGTCGTGCGCGACCGCCGCACGCGCGACGAGGAAGCGGGCATCGAGCGGCGCGCGCTCGAACTCCTCGACTACGTCGGCGTGGCATCGCGCGCGAACGACCTCGCGAAGAACCTGCCCTACGGCTTCCAGCGCCGGCTCGAGATCGCCCGCGCGCTCGCGACCGAGCCGAAGCTCCTCGCGCTCGACGAGCCCGCCGCCGGGATGAACGCCACCGAGACCGCGTCGCTCGAATCGCTGCTGCACGACATCCGCCGCGACGGCACCACGATCCTCCTGATCGAGCACGACATGAAGCTCGTGATGGGCGTGTGCGACCGCGTGCTCGTGCTCGACTACGGCCGCAGGATCGCCGAGGGCCCGGCCGCCGAGGTGCAGAAGGATCCGGCGGTGATCTCGGCCTACCTCGGCGGCGAGGTCGCGCTGAACCTGAAGGGCGCCTGACCGATGACGAGCACCGCGCCCCCGCTCCTCGCGCTCGAAGGCCTCAAGGTCGCCTACGGCGGCATCCAGGCGGTGAAGGGCATCGACCTCGTCGTCGGCAAGGGCGAACTCGTCTGCCTGATCGGCGCGAACGGCGCCGGCAAGACCACGACGCTGAAGGGCGTCACCGGCCTGCAGCCGGTCAGCGGCGGCAGCGTGCGCTACGACGGCGAGGACGTGACCGGCAGGCCGGCGTTCGAACTCGTCCGCCGCGGGCTCGCGATGGTGCCGGAGGGCCGCGGCGTGTTCGGCGCGCTCACGATCGAGGAGAACCTCGCGATGGGCGCCTACATCCGCAACGACAAGGCCGGCATCGCGAGCGACATCGAGCGCGCGTTCACGCTGTTCCCGCGCCTCAAGGAGCGGCGCCGGCAGACCGCGGGCACGCTGTCGGGCGGCGAGCAGCAGATGCTCGCGATGGCGCGGGCGATGATGTCGCGTCCGCGCCTGCTCCTGCTCGACGAACCGTCGATGGGCCTCGCGCCGCTCATGGTGCAGCGGGTGTTCGAGACCGTCATGACGGTGAGCCGCGAGGGCGTGACCATCCTGCTGATCGAGCAGAACGCGAAGCTCGCGCTCGAGGTGAGCCACCGCGGCTACGTGATGGAATCCGGCGAGATCACGCTCGCCGGCGAGGCGAAGGCCTTGCTGCACGACCCCAAGGTGCGCGCCGCCTACCTCGGCGTCGGCGCGTGACGCGGCCTTGTCGCCCCTGGCGCGCGCCGGTGTCGCGCGCGTCCCGCGCCCCGGAGTTCGTCGGTTGAGCGCGCAGACGACCATCGTCACGGTCCCGGCTTCGCGTGCGCTCGCCTGGTACGGCGACGCGATGCGCCTGTGGAAGCGCGGTCCGGTCGTGATGTCGGCGCTCGGCGCGATCACGATCCTGTCGCAGTTCGTCTTCGAGCTGTGGCCGGAGGCGGGCTCGCTCCTCGCGAAGCTCGCGGTGCCGCTCATCGCCTGCGGCATGCTCTACGCGGCCCAGGCGACCGAGCGCGGCGAACGGGCGCGCCTCGCGCACGCGCTCTACGCGTTTCGCGCCGGTGCGGGCGCGATCGGCGCGATCATCGTGTCGTCGGCCATCACGTTCCTGGCCGAATGGGCGGCCGCCGACAGCCTCGCGGGCGTCGACCTGATGCGTCCGGGCTCGCCCGCGCCCGACCTGGACCTCGCGACCGTGCTCGCGATCTACGCCGTCGGCATCCTCGCGTCGCTGCCGATGTCGCTGGTACCGCTCGCCGCGCTCTTCGGCGGCGAGGGCTTCGCCCGCTCGTTCGCCACGTCGCTGCGGGCGTTCGCGCGCAACCCCGGCGCGTTCCTCGTCTACGGCGTCGTCGCGCTCGCGCTCCTCGCGATCGGCCTCGCCACGATGGGCATCGGGCTCGTCATCGCGCTGCCGCTCATCGCCTGCGCGACCTTCGCGGCGTGGCGGGAGGTGTGTCCGGGCGAAGCTACGCCGTCGGCGCCTGCCTGAACCCCGCGAGGCCGGGGTCGGCCTCGACTTCCCCCACCTCGACCCGCGCGACGCGCGCGGTCGGCGGCCCGCGCCGCGCCCAGTCGATCGCGCGCAGGACGGCGTCCTCCGGCCCCTGCAGCCACGCCTCGACGGTGCCGTCGCGCCGGTTGCGTACCCAGCCGTCGACTCGGAGTCCGCGCGCGGCCTCGACGGTCGCGAAGCGGAATCCGACGCCCTGCACGCGCCCGTGGACGACGATGCGGCGCGCGATCACCCGAGTTCGCCGCGCCGCGCGAGGAAGAACAGCGCGGCGAGCGTCTTTCCGTCGGTGATCGCGCCACGCTCCGCCAGCTCCAGCAACTCGCCGCCGGTCATCGTGACGATGTCGAGGTGCTCGTCCTCGTCGAGCCGGCGGCCGACGTGCGTGAGCGCGTCGGCGAACCACAGCTCGATCGCCTCGTCGGTGTAGCCGACGCCGGGGTGGATGACGCCGAGGCGGCTCCAGTGCGCCGCTCGGTAACCGGCCTCCTCCTCGAGTTCGCGCTTGCCGGTGTCGAGCGCCGCCTCGCCCCGATCGCGCTTGCCCGCCGGGAACTCGACGATCACCTGCCCGACCGGATAGCGGAACTGGCGCTCGACGATCCAGCGCCGGTCGGGAAGCCTCGGCGCCACGAGCACGGCGCCCGGGTGCACGATGTACTCGCGGGTCGCGAGATGGCCGTTGGGCAGGCGCACGGTGTCCTTGCGCACGTGCAGGAGCGCGCCGTCGAACACCCGCGTCGAGTCGACGCCGACTTCGATGAGGTGCGCGTCCCGCGCGGATGGGTCTTCGCTCATGTCGCTTCGGTCTCCGTCCCGGCGCATCCTCGCGCTGCGTGGTTCCGTCTCGCGCGGGTCACTGGCCCGCGTTCTCCGCGGCCCAGTCGCGCGGCACCAGGTAGCGCTCGTGGAGTCGCGCCTCCGGCGTGCCGGGCTCGGGATGCCAGTCGTAGCGCCAGCTCGCACTCGGCGGCATCGACATCAGGATCGCCTCGGTGCGCCCGTTGCTCTGCAGGCCGAACGCGGTGCCGCGGTCCCACACCAGGTTGAACTCGACGTAGCGGCCGCGCCGGTAGGACTGGAACTCGCGTTCGCGCTCGCCGTAGGGCTGGTCCTTCCGGCGTTCGAGGATCGGCGCGTAGGCGCCTGAGAACGCGTCGCCGACCGCGCGCAGGATCGCGAATGCGCGGTCGAACCCGCCGTCGGCGAGGTCGTCGAAGAAGATGCCGCCGACGCCGCGCGGCTCGCGCCGGTGCTTCAGGTAGAAATAGTCGTCGCAGGCGCGCTTCCAGCGCGGGTGCAGATCCGCGCCGAACGGCGCGAGCGCGTCGCGGCAGGCGCGGTGGAACGCGATCGCGTCCTCGTCGAAGCCGTAGATCGGCGTCAGGTCCATGCCGCCGCCGAACCACCACACGGGTTCGGCGCCCTCGCGCGTGGCGACGAACATCCGCACGTTCATGTGCACGGTCGGCGCGTAGGGATTGCGCGGGTGCACGACGAGCGACACGCCCATCGCCTCCCACGCGCGCCCGGCGAGTTCGGGCCGGCCCGCGCTCGCGGAGGCCGGCAGCGCGGCGCCGCGCACGTCGGAGAAATTGACGCCGCCGCGCTCGATCACGCGAGCGTCCTCGATCAGCCGCGAAATCCCCCCGCCGCCTTCCGGCCGTTCCCACGCGTCGCGCAGGAAGGTGCCGCCGTCGACGGCTTCCAGTCGCGCGACGATGCGCTCCTGCAGGCCGGTGAGGTACGAGCGGACAGCACCGACATTCAAAGGTGTCATCAAAGGGGTCAGACTCGATTGTTTGGCTTCCTGGAGTTCATGGGCAAGAAGCGCTCCCGATCAATCGAGTCTGACCCCTTTGGTGTCGGAGCCTACCGCCGCGCGAGCGCACGATGGCCGATGTCGGTGCGGAACTGCATGCCGTCGAAGCGAATGCCGGCGATCGCCGCGTAGGCCGCACGCTGCGCGAGGCGCACCGAATCGCCGAGCGCGGTCACGCACAGCACGCGTCCGCCGCTCGTGACGACGCGATCGCCGTCGAGCGCGGTGCCGGCGTGGAACACCTTGACGTCCGGATGTTCGGCGTTCGGGCGGTCGAGGCCCTCGATCGCGTCGCCGCGCCGCGGCGCATCGGGGTAGCCGGCCGCGGCGAGCACGACGCCGAGCGCCGCGCGGCGGTCCCACGTCGCCTCGGCGCGGTCGAGCGTGCCGCGCGCGGCGTGCTCGGCGAGGTCGATCAGGTCGGACGCGAGGCGCACCATGATCGGCTGCGTCTCGGGGTCGCCCAGCCGGCAGTTGTATTCGAGCACGCGCGGCGTGCCTTCTGCGTCGACCATCACGCCGGCGTAGAGGAATCCGGTGTACGGAATGCCGTCGGCGGCCATGCCCTCGACCGTCGGCACGATGATCTCGCGCATGATGCGCTTGTGGAGTTCGGGAGTGACGACCGGCGCGGGCGAGTACGCGCCCATGCCGCCGGTGTTCGGCCCGGTGTCGCCGTCGCGAAGGCGCTTGTGGTCCTGCGAGGACGCGAGCGGCAGCACGGTGCGGCCGTCGGCGAGCACGATGAAGCTCGCCTCCTCGCCGTCGAGGAAATCCTCGACGACGACGCGCGCGCCCGCCTCGCCCATCGTGTGCCCGACGAGCATCGCGTCGATCGCCGCCTGGGCTTCCGCGACCGTGGCCGCGACGACGACGCCCTTGCCCGCGGCGAGCCCGTCGGCCTTCACGACGATCGGCGCGCCGCGGTCCGCGACGTACGCCTTCGCCGCGGCGGCGTCGGTGAAGGTCCGCGACGCGGCGGTCGGGATCTCGTGCCGCGCCATGAACGCCTTGGCGAAGTCCTTCGACGACTCGAGCTGCGCCGCCGCGCGGGTCGCGCCGACGATCGCAAGACCGGCGGCGCGGAACGCGTCGACGACGCCCGCGGCGAGCGGCGCCTCGGGACCGACGATCGTCATCGCGACGCGCTCGCGCTTCGCGAACGCGACGAGGTCGTCGATCGCGGTGATCGCGACGTTGACGACACCGGGCTCGCGCGCGGTGCCGGCGTTGCCCGGCGCGACGTAGACCTTCGCGGCGCGCGGCGACTGCGCGGCCTTCCACGCCAGCGCGTGCTCGCGCCCGCCGCCGCCGATGACGAGCACGTTCATCGGGCGCGGATCACTTGAAGTTGTAGCGGCCCATCACGTAGAGCACGCTGCCGTTGTTGACCCCCCCGTTCACCGTCGGAATGAAGGTCATCGTGACCACGGCGCGATCGTAGCGGACCGAGGCGAGCGGCAGCGCGGCCGGGAACGGGATCCCGTTCCAGATGTCGGGCCGCTGGACGATCATCAGCGTGTAGCCGAGCCCCCCCTGCAACCCGCCTTCGGTCCCCCAGTAGCGGGTCCACGCGTAGCCCACCTGGATCTGCGCGTTGCGGTGCGAGTCCTGGAACGCGAGCCCGTAGACCATGTGCTCGTCGCCCTTCTCGTCGTAGACCACGCGGCCGTAGCCGCCGCCCCACGAATCGGACTCGAGTTCGTCGCGCTTCTCCTTCGTGTAGGTCCACGGCGTGTGCCACGAGTAGCCCGACAGCAGCAGCGAGTGCCCGCCGCGCTTCCAGGTGTCGGTGAGGCGGCTGCAGAAGCGCTCGTACCAGGCGAGCGTCTCCGAGGTGGGATCGCCGTGGCAATCGACGGCGGCGGCGAGCGGCGAGACGACGAGCGCGGCGAGCGCGACGACGAGCTTGAACCCGGTTCGCATGGCGGGGGCTCAGTGCCTGAAATGGCGTACGCCGGTGAACACCATCGCGATGCCGCGCTCGTCGGCCGCGGCGATCACCTCGTCGTCGCGCACGCTGCCGCCCGGCTGGATCACCGCGCCCGCTCCCTGGTCCGCGACGACGTCGAGCCCGTCGCGGAACGGGAAGAATGCGTCGGAGGCCGCCACCGAGCCGGCGAGGTCGAGCTTCGCGGCGGCCGCCTTCGACGCCGCGATGCGGGTCGAGTCGACGCGGCTCATCTGGCCGGCGCCGACGCCGAGCGTCGCGCCGTCGCGGCAGTAGACGATCGCGTTCGACTTGACGAACTTGGCGACGCGCCAGGCGAACATCAGGTCGGCGAGTTCGCGGGCGTCCGGCGCCTTCTTCGTCACCACCCGCAGTTCGCCGGGCGCGACGTTGCGCGCGTCGCCGGACTGCACCAGCAGCCCGCCGCCGATCCGCTTGAAGTCGAGCTGCGGCGGCGGCGCTTCCTGCGCGAGCGGCACCTCGAGCACGCGGACGTTGCGCTTCTGGCCGACGATCGAGAGCGCATCGTCGGTGTACGCGGGCGCGACCAGCACCTCGACGAACTGACCGGCCACCGCCTCGAGCGTCGCCGCGTCGACCGGCCGGTTGAACGCGATGATGCCGCCGAACGCGCTCGTCGGGTCGGTCGCGAACGCGCGCCGGTAGGCTTCCAGCGTCGAGGCGCCGAGCGCGACGCCGCAGGGATTGGCGTGCTTGACGATGACGCACGCGCTGCCGTCGAACGACTTCACGCACTCCCACGCGGCGTCGGCGTCGGCGATGTTGTTGTACGACAGTTCCTTGCCCTGCCGCTGGCGGAAGGTGGCGATCGTCCCGGGCGAGGGCGACTCGTCGCGGTAGAACGCGGCGCCCTGGTGCGGATTCTCGCCGTAGCGCAGCGCCTGCACCCGCTCGCCCGCGTAGCGGAACGATTGCGGAAACGCCTCCGCGGTGCCGTCGGCGGAGCGCGCCGTGAGCCAGTTGGCGATCGCGCCGTCGTAGGCGGCGGTGTGCGCGAACGCCTTGCGCGCCAATGCGAAACGCGTCGCGTCGGAGAGCAGGTTGCCGCTCCGCGCGAGTTCGACCGCGAGCGCCGCGTAGTCGGCGGGATCGACCACCACGCCGACGTGCTGCCAGTTCTTCGCCGCGGCGCGCACCATCGCCGGCCCGCCGATGTCGATGTTCTCGATCGCGTCGTCGAGCGTGCACCCCGGTTTCGCGACCGTCTGCCGGAACGGGTACAGGTTGACGACGACGAGATCGATCGTCGGGATGCCGTGCGCGGCGATGGCGTCCACGTGCGAGGCGAGGTCGCGGCGCGCGAGGATGCCGCCGTGCACCTTCGGGTGCAGCGTCTTCACCCGCCCGTCGAGCATCTCGGGGAAGCCCGTGTACGCTCCGACGTCGGTCACCGGCAGCCCGGCGTCCGCGATGGCCTTCGCGGTGCCGCCGGTCGACAGGAGCTTCACGCCGCGGCCGGCGAGCGTCCGCGCGAACTCGACGAGACCCGTCTTGTCCGAGACCGACAGCAGCGCCTGGGCGACCGGCGCCGCCATCACGAGAGCTTGTATTTCGCGAGCTTCGCCCGCAGCGTGTTGCGATTGAGGCCGAGCATGTCGGCGGCCTGCGTCTGGTTCTGGCCCGCCCGCTCCATGATCGCGGCGATGAGTGCGCGCTCGACGTGCCCGATCACCATCGCGTAGACGTTGTGCGCCGGCTCGCCGTCGAGGCGACGGAAATACTCGTCGAGCGAGCGCTCGACGCTGCGGCCGATGTCGTTGCTGCCGTTGAGCTTGACCTTGCGATTCACGCGGCGAGGGCCTCCCCTGCCCGATGCCTCGAGGATTCGCGCGACAGCGGCGCGCGATCCATGACGGCGGCCTCTGCGGGTCCGCTCGCCTCCTGCAGGCGCTCGCCGTGGCGGGCGAGCACCTCGAACCAGCGCTCGACCGCGTCGAACTGCGCGAACGTCGTCTCGCACAGGTTCATCGCACGGCGGAACGCCTCGCCGCCCGGCAGCCCTTCCGCGTACCAGCCGAGATGCTTGCGCGCGGTGCGCACGCCCGCCTCCGGTCCGTGGAACGCGTGGTGATCGTGCAGGTGTCCGACCACCAGGTCATGGAATTCGCTCACGAGCGGCGGGAGCAGATGCCTGCCGGTCGCGAGGAAATGCGCGATCTCGCGGAAGATCCAGGGCCGGCCCTGCGCGGCGCGCCCGATCATCAGGCCGTCGGCGCCGGTGACGGCGAGCACCGCCCGCGCGCGCTCCGGCGAGTCGATGTCGCCGTTGGCGATTACCGGGATGCCCACCGAGCGCTTGACCGCGGCGATGGTCGCGTACTCGACCGCTCCGGTGAACGCGCACGCGCGCGTGCGGCCGTGCACCGAGAGCGCGGCGATGCCGGCGCCCTCGGCGATGCGCGCGATGCGCACCGCGTTGCGGCGCTCGGGCGCGGGACCGGTGCGGAGCTTGAGCGTGACCGGCACGTCGACCGCCGCCACGACCGCCTCGAGGATCGCTGCGACGCGCGGCTCGTCGGACAGGAGCGCGGAGCCGGCGGCGACGTTGCACACCTTCTTCGCCGGACAGCCCATGTTGATGTCGATGATCTGCGCGCCGCGGTCGACGTTGTAGCGCGCGGCATCCGCCATCATCGCCGGATCCGCGCCCGCGATCTGCACCGCGATCGGCGCGGCCTCGCCCGCGTGATCGACGCGCCGCAGCGATTTCGCGGTCGCGCGGAGCGCGGGATTCGACGCGACCATCTCCGACACCGCGTAGCCGGCGCCCAGCCGCTTGCAGAGCTGGCGGAACGGCCGGTCGGTGACCCCCGCCATCGGCGCGACGGCGAGAGAGTTCGGCAGCGCGTAGGGACCGATGCGCACGAGGTTCGCGTTGACGGGGGTGTCGCGGGGACCGCGATTATACCGGCTTTGCCCGACGACCTCAGTCAGGAAATCGCTCGACGGTTCGAGGATCTCGACGAACGCGCGTTCGCGGAATGCCGCGCCGCGTCAGGCGCCGAAGAGCATCCGTCGCGTGAACGCGCGCTTGAGCGGCGGCGCGGCATCCAGCAACGCGAGTCCGAGACCGCGCGGCCAGCGGACGAGCGGCGCTCCGGTGCCGAACAGGTGCACGAGCCCGTGCGTGAACGCGACGCCCGCCCAGCGGTCGGTCCGGCGGCGCGCCGCGTAGCCGTCGAGCGTCGCGCGCGAGCCCGGATCGTCGCCCGACGCCGAGAGGATCGTGCGGCGCAGTTCCCACGCGTCGCGCAGGCCGACGTTGAAGCCCTGTCCGGCGACCGGATGGAGCGTCTGCGACGCGTTGCCGATCGCGACGATGCGCGCGGCGACCGGCGGGCGCGCCAGTTCGAGCACGAGCGGGAACGACTTCCGGGCGCGCACGCTCACGAAATCGGAGCGCCGCCCGCCGAAGTGCGCGGCGAAGCGCGCGACGAACGCCTCGTCCGGCAGGGCCAGCACCTCCTGCGCCGCGGCGGGTTCCAGCGTCCACACGAAGCCGTACCGGTCGCCTTCGGGCAGCAGCGCGATCGGCCCGTCGGGGGTGAAGCGCTCGTAGGCGAGTCCCGCGTGCGGCGCGCGCGTCTCGAGCTTGCCGATCACCGCCACCTGGCCGTAGTCGTGGCGCACGCGCTCGATGCCGGCCAAGCCCGCGCCGGTGCCGTCGGCCGCCACCGCGAGGCGCGCGCCGATCGGCTCGGCGCCTCCCGACGGGACGATGCTCGCGAGCGCGGACGTCGCGTCGATCCGGTCGACCGACACGCCGTAGCGGACTTCGACGCCGGAGCGCTCCAGCGCCGCATCGAGCGCGGCCTGCAGCGCCACGTAGGACACCACGTAGCCCAGCGCGGGCAATCCGACGTCGTTCGCGTCGAGCGTCGCCGAACCGAAGCCGCGCGACTGCGACACGTCGATCCGCACGATCGGCGTCACGGCGCCCGGGGTCGCCGCCAGCTCGGACCAGACCTCGAGCCGCTCGAGGATCAGCCGCGACCCATGCGACAGCGCGAGCGAGCGGTCGCCGCGCAGCGTCGCGCCCTGCGCGCGCGCGTCGAGCGCGACGACGCGAAGCCCGCTGTCGGCCAGCGCGAGCGCCAAGGTTGCGCCGACGGGGCCGGCACCGACGATGCAGAGGTCAGGAGTCAGTTGGCAGTCGACAGTTGGCAGTGGCGCCGCGGTCTCCGGTGGCGGCGCCACTGGCAACTGACAACTGTCAACTGTCAACTGCGGCGGCACGCCGCCTCCACCTCCGCGACCGTCTTCGGCGCGGCGGCGGTGAGGTTCTCGATCCCGTCGGCGGTGACGACGACGTCGTCCTCGATGCGCACACCGATGCCGGCGAACTCGTCGGGCACGCCGTCGCCGGGACGGATGTAGAGGCCCGGCTCGACGGTCAGCACCATGCCGGGCACGAGCTTCACCGACTCGCCCTTCTCCTGGTAGAGCCCGGCGTCGTGCACGTCCATGCCGAGCCAGTGCCCGGCGCGATGCATGTAGAAGCGCTTGTAGCTGCCGCTCTCGAGCGCGGCGTCGAGCGGTCCCTCGATCAGGCCGAGGTCGATCAGCCGCTCGGCGAGCACCCGCTCCGCGGCCTTGTGGTAGTCGTGGAACGGCACGCCCGGCCGCACCGCATCGAGACAGGCGAGCTGCGCCGCGAGCACGGCCTCGTAGACCGCCTTCTGCGGAGCGGTGAAACGCCCGTTCACCGGAAAGGTGCGCGTGATGTCGGAGGCGTAGCCGCGGTACTCGCAGCCGGCGTCGATCAGCAGGAGGTCGCCGTCGGCCATCTGCCGGTCGTTCTCGCGGTAGTGGAGCACGCACGCGTTCGGGCCGCTCGCCACGATCGACGGATAGGCGACCGACTGCGCGCCTTCCATCAGGAACTCGTGAACCAGTTCCGCCTCGACCTGGTACTCGTGCATCCCCGGCCGCGCGGCGGCCATCGCGCGCGCATGCGCCGACGACGAGATCGCGGCGGCGCGGCGCATCAGCGCGAGTTCATGCGCGTCCTTGACGAGGCGCATGCGATCGAGCGCGCCGCGCACGTCGACGAGTTCGTCGGGTGCGGCGACGCCGGTGCGCACGCGCGCGCGCACCTCGTTCAGCGTGCCCGCGACGCGGCGATCCCATTCCGCCGACATGCCGACCGGCGTGTAGAGCGCGGGCCGGTCGGCGACGAGGTCGGCGAGGCGCGTATCGAGTTCGGCGATCGGCCAGGCCTCGTCGAAGCCGAAGATCTCCTTCGCCGCATCGGGGCCGTAGCGGAAGCCGTCCCAGATCTCGCGCTCCTCGTTCTTCTCGCGGCAGAACAGCAGGTGCCGGTTGCCCTCGTTTCCCGCCACGAGCGCGACGACGGCCTCGGGTTCGGGAAAGCCCGACAGGTAGTAGAAGTAGCTGTCGTGGCGATACGGGTAGAGCGAGTCGCGGTTGCGCGGCGCTTCCGCGGACGTCGGCACGACCGCGAGGCCGCCGCCGGAGCGCGCGCGCATCTCGGCCATCAGCGCTTCGCGTCGACCGCGGTGGATCAGGTGGGCACTTTTCATGATGTCGATCGACATGGCGCCACGGGGGCGGCGCGAGGGGCAGCCATTATAGGGGCGTCGCGATGCCTCCGGGGTGCGACACCTCCGCCGCGAAGCCGCGACTAGAATTCGCCCATGCCGATCGACTCCCCCGACGCCCCGGTCGGCGCACCGCTGCGCGAGGCCAAGCAGGCGATGCGACTCGCGATGGTCGCCGCGCGCGATGCGCTCGATCCGACGTGGCGCGCGCGCGCCTCGGCGGAACTCGTCGAACGGATCGCGTCCCTGCCGACCTTCGCCCGCGCCCGCAGCGTGCTGCTGACCGCGCCGTTTCGCAGCGAATGGGATGCCGCGCCGCTGATCGAGCGGGCGCTCGCACACGGCAAGGATGTTTCGCTGCCGCGCGTGAACGAGCCCGAGCGGATGCTCGAGATCTGCCGGATCGAGGACCCCGCAACCGACATCGTGCCCGGCCACCGGGGGATCCCCGAGCCGTCCGGCCGCTGCATCGAGATCGTTCCGGCGTCGATCGACTGGGTGCTGGTCCCGGGCATCGCGTTCGACCCGACCGGCGCGAGACTGGGTTACGGCGGCGGCTACTACGATCGCCTCCTCCCGATCCTCGCAGCGGACGCGGCGCGGGTCGCCGGTGCGTTCTCGGTCCAGATCGTCGCGCGGGTGCCCTCGGCGCCGCACGACATCCGGATGGATACCGTGGTGAGCGAAGTCGGCGTCGTGGTCGACCGCTCGTGCGTGCGTTGAACACGCCGGCCCCGGCCGGGTCTGGAGCCTCCCCCGGCCTCGCGCTCGGCGCGACGCTCGCGATCCAGATCTACACGTCGCTCGCCGGCGCCGCCGCCGCGGTGCTGGCACCGGCCATCGCCGCGGACCTCGGCGTGCCGGCGCGCTGGATCGGCGCCTACGTCGGCCTCGTCTATGCCGGCGCGATGAGCGCGAGCCTCGTGTGCGGCGCCTGGATCGCGCGCCACGGCGCGATTCGCGTGTCGCAGGCGTGCGTGGCGTTGTGTGCGGGCGGCGTCGCGCTCACCGCGCTCGCGGGACCGGGCGGACTCGCGCTCGTCGCCTTCGCCGCGTTCGGGCTCGGACTGGGCTACGGCCCGATCACGCCGGCGTCCTCGCAGATCCTCGCGCGCACGACGCCGCCGTCGCGCATGAGCCTCGTGTTCTCGATCAAGCAGACCGGCGTGCCGGCGGGAACCGCACTGGCAGGAGCAGCATTGCCGGCCGTCGCGCTCATGTGGGGCTGGCGCGCCGCGTTCGCCGCCGTCGCGATCATCGGCGCCGCGGTCATCCTCGCCGCCCAGCCGATCCGCCGCGGACTCGACACCGGGTTGCGACGCGATGCCGACGTCGCGATCGGCCGCGCGTTCACCGCGGTCGCGCAACTGATGCGCGACGCGAGGATCGCGCCGCTGGTGTTGCTCTCGTTCGCCTACGCGGCCACCCAGGTGTCGCTCACGAGCTTCCTCGTCGTGCACCTGACCGGGGTGCTCGGCTGGTCGCTCGTCGGCGCGGGCTTCGCGCTGTCGGCCGGCACGGTCGGCGGCGTCGCCGGACGCATCGCATGGGGCGCATTGTCCGACCGCACCCACGCGCCGCGCGCGGTCCTGGGCGCGCTCGGCGTCGCGGCCGGACTCTGCGCCACGCTGCTTGCGTTCGCGACGGCCGGGTGGCCCGACCTCGCGGTCTACGCGATCGTCGTCGCATTCGGGGCCACCGCCATCGGCTGGAATGGCGTGATGCTGGCGGAAGTCGCCCGCCTGGCCCCGGCAGGCGAAGCCGCCTCCATCACCGGGACCGCCGGCGTCGTGACCTTCTCGGGCGTCGTGGTCGGGCCGACGCTGTTCGCCGCGCTCTCCGCTGCGGCAGGCACCACGCGGGCCGGTTTCGCGGCGGCCGCCCTGCTGTCCGGCGTGTCCGGCGCCGTGATGCTGGTTCGGCGGCACGCTGGACGATAGGGCGAGGATCGCATTGTCAAACAATGCGTTGCAGAACAGTGATTACTTACTTCCGACACCGGGGTCATCCAACTTCCCGGGGCGCGGTCGACGGCGCAAAATTTTTGGAAATGATTTCCATGATGTGGTAACGTTGCACCAGACGCAGAATCGGCGGCCGCCCGTCGTGTCGTCCGACGCAGCGCAGCAATACAGGTCCGCAAGACCTCCCTACAATCGGCTATCCCGCGCAGCACCCACGCCGTTTTCGCAAGGCACGCCGGAGTTTCGACACCATGGACGCGAACGCGACCTCGCCGCACGATCCCGACCCCCAGGAAACCCGCGAGTGGCTCGATGCGCTCGACGGCGTGCTCGAGGCCGAGGGCGCCGACCGGGCGCACTTCCTGATCGAGAGCCTGATCGACGGCGCGCGCCGCCGCGGCGCGCACATGCCGTTCTCGGCGAACACCGCGTACATCAACACCATCCCGGTCGAGGTCCAGCCGAGGATTCCCGGCGACCAGGCGATCGAGCACCGGATCCGCAGCTACGCGCGCTGGAACGCGATGGCGATGGTCGTGCGCGCGAACAAGCACACCAACGTCGGCGGCCACATCGCGAGCTTCGCGTCGGCCGCGACGCTCTACGACGTCGGCTTCAACCACTTCTGGCACGCGCCGTCGGAGAAGCACGGCGGCGACCTCGTATTCGTCCAGGGACATTCGGCGCCCGGCATCTACGCGCGTGCCTACATGCTCGGACGGCTCACCGACGAGCAGATGGACCACTTCCGGCAGGAGGTCGACGGCAAGGGGATCTCGAGCTATCCGCACCCGTGGCTGATGCCCGACTTCTGGCAGTTCCCGACCGTGTCGATGGGCCTCGGGCCGCTGATGGCGATCTACCAGGCGCGCTTCATGAAATACCTGGAGGACCGCGGGTTCGCGCACACCGAGGGCCGCAAGGTGTGGTGCTTCTGCGGCGACGGCGAGATGGACGAACCGGAGTCGATGGGCGCGATCGGCATGGCCTCGCGCGAGACGCTCGACAACCTGATCTTCGTCATCAACTGCAACCTGCAGCGGCTCGACGGGCCGGTGCGCGGCAACGGGAAGATCATCCAGGAACTCGAGAGCGAGTTCCGCGGCGCCGGCTGGAACGTGATCAAGCTGGTCTGGGGCACGCACTGGGACGCGCTGCTCGCGCGCGACAAGAAGGGCATCCTGGTGCGCCGGATGATGGAGTGCGTCGACGGCGAGTACCAGACGTTCAAGTCGAAGGACGGCGCGTACGTCCGCGAGTACTTCTTCAACACGCCGGAACTGAAGGAACTCGTCGCCGACTGGTCCGACGAGGACATCTGGAACCTGAACCGCGGCGGCCACGACCCGCACAAGGTCTATGCGGCGTTCCACGCGGCGGTGAACCACAAGGGCCAGCCCACCGTGATCCTCGCCAAGACGATCAAGGGCTACGGCATGGGCGAGTCGGGCGAGGCCCAGAACATCACGCACCAGCAGAAGAAGATGAGCGGGCTCTCGGTGCGCCACATGCGCGACCGGTTCCAGATCCCGATTCCCGACGACAAGGTCGACGAGGTTCCGTTCGTCCGCTTCCCGGAAGGCAGCCGTGAACTCGAGTACATGCGCGCGCGCCGCAACGAACTCGGCGGCTACCTGCCGGCCCGCCGGCGCAAGGCCGAGTCGCTCCCGGTGCCGGAGCTCTCCGCGTTCGAGCGTTTCCTCAAGAGCACCGAGGACCGCGAGATCTCGACCACGATGGCGTTCGTGCAGATCCTGCAGGTGATCGTGCGCGACAAGGCGCTCGGCAAGCGCGTGGTCCCGATCGTGCCCGACGAATCGCGCACCTTCGGCATGGAGGGCATGTTCCGCCAGCTCGGCATCTGGAACCAGCTCGGCCAGCTCTACACGCCGCAGGACGCCGACCAGCTCATGTTCTACAAGGAGGACAAGCAGGGGCAGATCCTGCAGGAGGGGATCAACGAGGCAGGAGCGATGTGCGACTGGATCGCGGCCGCGACGAGCTACTCGACGCACGGCGTGCCGGTGATCCCGTTCTACATCTTCTACTCGATGTTCGGGTTCCAGCGCGTGGGCGACCTCGCGTGGGCCGCCGGCGACATCCGCGCGCGCGGGTTCCTCCTCGGCGGCACCGCCGGGCGCACGACGCTCAACGGCGAGGGCCTGCAGCACGAGGACGGCCACTCGCACCTGATCTCGGCGACGATCCCGAACTGCGTGTCCTACGACCCGACCTTCGGCTACGAAGTCGCGGTGATCGTGCAGGACGGGCTGCGGCGGATGTTCGCCGAGCAGCACGACTGCTACTACTACATCACGCTGATGAACGAGAACTACCCGCACCCGGCGATGCCGGAGGGCGCGGCGGCCGACATCATCAAGGGGATGTACCGCTTCGAAGCCGGAGCGAAAGGCAAGGCGGGACTGCGCGTGCAACTGCTGGGCTCGGGCACGATCTTCCGCGAGGCGATCGAGGCGGCGAAGCTGCTGCGCGCCGACTGGGGCGTCGAGGCGGACCTCTGGAGCTGCCCGAGCTTCACCGAACTCGCGCGCGAGGGCATGGCGGTCGAGCGCTGGAACATGATGCATGCGGGCGAGGCCCCGCGCGTCTCGCACGTCGCGCATTGCCTGAAGGGCACCGAGGGACCGGTGATCGCCGCGACCGACTACATCCGCGCCTACGCCGAGCAGATCCGCGCGTACGTGCCGCGCCGTTACGTCGTGCTCGGGACCGACGGCTTCGGCCGCTCGGACACGCGCGAGAAGCTGCGCCATTTCTTCGAGGTCGACCGGCACTGGATCGTGCTGGCCGCGCTCAAGGCGCTCGCGGACGACGGCAAGCTCGACCGGTCGAAGGCCGCCGAGGCGATGAAGAAGTACGGGCTGGACGCGGCGAAGCCCGCCCCGTGGACCGTGTGAGCCGGAGCGCGCCGAGATGAGCACGATCGAGATCAAGGTTCCCGACATCGGCGATTTCACCGACGTGCCGGTGATCGAGGTGCTGGTGAAACCCGGCGACACGGTGAAGCCGGAGGACGCGCTCGTCACGCTCGAGAGCGACAAGGCGACGATGGACGTGCCCTCGCCCGCGGCGGGCGTCGTGAAGTCGATCGCCGTGAAGGTCGGCGACAAGGTGAGCGAAGGGTCGGTGGTCGTCGTTCTCGATGCCGCCGCGGCGGCAGGGAAGGGGGAAGGGGGAAGGGAGAAGGGTGCACCTGCGTCTCCTGCGCCCGCTTCCCCTGCATCGCCTGCGGCGGTATCGCCCGCGCCTTCGCCGACGCGCCCTTCCCCCTTCCCCCTTCCCTCTTCCCCGGGTTCAGCCGTCGAGGTGAAGGTGCCCGACATCGGCGACTTCACCGACGTGCCGGTGATCGAAGTGCTGGTGAAACCCGGCGACACGGTGAAGCCCGAGGACGCGCTCGTCACGCTCGAGAGCGACAAGGCGACGATGGACGTGCCGTCCCCGGTCGCGGGCACGATCCGTTCGGTCGCGGTGAAGGTCGGCGACAAGGTGAGCGAAGGGTCGGTCGTGGTCGTGCTCGATGCCGCCGCGACCGCGGCGGCAGGGAAGGGGGAAGGGGGAAGGGAGAAGGGTGCGGCGGAGGCAGGGAAGGGAGAAGGGGGAAGAGGGAAGGGTGCGGCGGCGTCTCCGGCGCCCGTTTCTCCTGCATCGATTTCAACTGCGTCGCCAGCGCCGTCGCCGACGCGCCCTTCCCCCTTCCCCCTTCCCTCTTCCCCGGATTCTCCGGCATCCGGGACCGCGCACGCCTCGCCGTCGGTGCGCAAGATCGCGCGCGAACTCGGCGTCGACGTGTCGAAGGTGACCGGCAGCGGACCGAAAGGCCGCATCCTGGTCGAGGACCTGCGCGCGTTCGTCAAGAAAGTGATGTCCGGCGCCGCGGTGCCGTCCGCCACCGGCACGGGCGGAGCGATCAGCGGCGGCGGCGAACTCAACCTGATCCCCTGGCCGAAGGTCGACTTCGCGAAATACGGCCCGGTCGAATCGAAGCCGCTGTCGCGTATCCGCAAGCTCTCGGGCGCGAACCTCGCGCGCAACTGGGTGATGATCCCGCACGTCACGCAGTTCGACGAGGCGGACATCACCGACCTCGAGGCGTTGCGGGTCCAGCTCAACGGAGAGAACGCGAAGGCCGGCGTCAAGGTCACGATGCTCGCGTTCCTCATCAAGGCGTCGGTCGCCGCGCTCCGCAGGTTCCCCGAATTCAACGCGTCGCTCGACGGCGAGAACCTCGTGCTGAAGGGCTACTTCAACATCGGCTTCGCGGCGGACACGCCCAACGGCCTCGTCGTTCCGGTGCTGAAGAACGCCGACCAGAAGGGCGTGCTGCAGATCGCGAAGGAGATGGGCGAACTCTCGGCGAAGGCCCGCGAGGGCAAGCTCGGTCCCGCCGACATGCAGGGCGGATGCTTTTCGATCAGTTCGCTCGGCGGCATCGGCGGCACCGCGTTCACGCCGATCATCAACGCGCCGGAGGTCGCGATCCTCGGCGTGTCGAAGAGCGCGCACAAGCCGGTGTGGGACGGCAAGGCGTTCGTCCCGCGCCTCATGCTGCCGCTCTCGCTCTCCTACGATCACCGCGTGATCGACGGCGCCGCGGCGGCGCGCTTCACCACCTACCTCGGCACGCTGCTCGGCGACCTGCGCCGCGCGATGCTGTAGCGACGGCGATGGATCGCATCGGCGCGCGGTTGCAGGAACTCGGCATCGTGCTGCCGCCGGTGCCGGTGCCGGTCGCGAACTACGTGCCGTTCGTGATCACCGGGAACCTGCTGTACCTGTCGGGACAGGGGCCCCGCAGCGCGAACGGCTTCCATCGCGGCGTCGTGGGCGCGGACGTCGGCGTCGAGGACGCCTACGCGCATGCGCGCATCGTCGGCACGCAACTCCTCGCCGCGGCGAAGCAGGCGCTCGGCAGCCTCGATCGCGTGGCGCGCGTCGTCAAGCTGCTCGGCATGGTGAACGCAGCGCCCGGCTTCACGAAGCATCCGGCCGTGATCAACGGATGCTCCGACCTGTTCGTGCAGGTGTTCGGCGACGCGGGCCGGCATGCGCGCTCCGCGGTCGGGATGGGGTCGCTCCCCGAGAACATCACGGTCGAGATCGAAGCGATCCTGGAGATCCGAGGACCATGAGCCAGAGCGTCGACGTCAAGGTGCCGGACATCGGCGATTTCAAGGACGTTCCGGTCATCGAAGTGCTCGTCAAGCCGGGCGACGCGGTCAAGCCCGAGGACGCGCTCGTCACGCTCGAGAGCGACAAGGCGACGATGGACGTGCCCGCCCCGATCGCGGGCACGGTCAGGTCGATCGCGGTGAAGGTCGGCGACAAGGTGAGCGAGGGGTCGGTCATCGTCGTGCTCGATGCCGCGGAGGCGGGGAAGGGGGAAGGGGGAAGGGCGAAGGGTGCCGCAGAGGCAGGGAAGGGAGAAGGGGGAAGGGGGAAGGGTGCGGCGGTGTCTCCGCCGCCCGTTTCTCCTGCATCGATTTCAACTGCGTCGCCAGCGCCGTCGCCGACGCCCCCTTCCCCCTTCTCTCTTCCCTCTTCCCGGCCCTTCCAGGGCCAGCCGGACGTCGAATGCGAAATGCTCGTGCTCGGCGCCGGTCCCGGCGGCTACAGCGCGGCGTTCCGCGCGGCCGACCTCGGCATGAAGACGGTGATCGTCGAGCGCTACGCGACGCTCGGCGGCGTGTGCCTGAACGTCGGCTGCATCCCGTCGAAGGCGCTCCTGCACGTCGCGGCGGTCGTCGACGAGACCGCGGCGTTGGCGAAGCACGGCGTGACTTTCGGCAAGCCGCAGGTCGACCTCGCGAAACTCAAAGGCTGGAAGAACCAGGTCGTCGGCAAGCTGACCGGCGGGCTCGCGGGCATGGCGAAGGCGCGCAAGGTCGAGGTCGTGCGCGGCGTCGGCCAGTTCCTCGATCCGCACCATCTCGAAGTGGAACTCACCGAGGGCGTCGCGCAGGCGAAGACCGGCGCGAAGAAGGTGGTGCGCTTCGCGAAGGCGATCATCGCGGTAGGCTCGCAGGTCGTGCGTCTGCCGTTCATCCCGGACGATCCGCGCATCCTCGACTCGACCTCGGCGCTCGAACTGGAGAGCGTGCCCAAGCGCCTGCTCGTCATCGGCGGCGGCATCATCGGCCTCGAGATGGGCACCGTGTACTCGACGCTCGGCGCGCGGCTCGACGTGGTCGAGATGATGGACGGGCTCATGCCAGGCGCCGACCGCGATCTCGTGCGCGTGTTCGAGAAGGTGAACAAGCCGCGCTTCGACCGCGTCATGCTGAAGACGAAGACCGTCGCGGTCGAGGCCCGGGCGGACGCGATCTACGCGACCTTCGAGGGCGAAGGCGCGCCTGCCGGTCCGCAGCCCTACGACAAGGTGCTGATGAGCGTCGGGCGCGCGCCGAACGGCAGGAAGATCGCGGCGGAGAAGGCCGGCGTCGCGGTCTC
Source organism: Burkholderiales bacterium (assembly GCA_015075645.1). Classification (NCBI taxonomy): domain Bacteria; kingdom Pseudomonadati; phylum Pseudomonadota; class Betaproteobacteria; order Burkholderiales; species Burkholderiales bacterium. The sequence goes on from JABTUF010000006.1 coordinate 198,416, forward strand.
CGACCGCGGCTTCATCCCGGTCGATTCGCAACTGCGCACCAACGTCCCCCACATCTTCGCGATCGGCGACGTCGTCGGCCAGCCGATGCTGGCGCACAAGGCGGTGCACGAAGGCCACGTCGCCGCGGAGGCCGCGGCCGGGCACAAGGCGCACTTCGACGCGCGCGTGATCCCGTCGGTCGCCTACACCGACCCCGAGATCGCGTGGGTGGGACTGACCGAGGACGAGGCGAAGGCGAAGGGCATCGCGGTCACGAAGGGACTGTTCCCGTGGGCCGCGTCGGGACGCGCGATCGCGAACGGGCGCGACGAGGGCTTCACCAAGCTCCTGTTCGACGCGGCGACGCATCGCATCGTCGGCGGCGGCATCGTCGGCACGCACGCCGGCGACCTGATCGGCGAGGTCGCGCTCGCGATCGAGATGGGCGCGGACGCGGTCGACATCGGCCGCACGATCCATCCGCACCCGACGCTCGGCGAGTCGATCGGGCTCGCGGCCGAGGTCGCCGAGGGCACCTGCACCGACGTGCCGCCGGCGCGGAAAAAGTAGCCGACATGACCCAGGACGAACTGAAGCAGGCCGTCGCGCGCGACGCGATGGCGCACGTCGTCGACGACGCGTGGATCGGCGTCGGCTCCGGCTCGACCGCGAACTTCTTCATCGACGAACTCGCGAAGGTCAAGGGCCGCATCAAGGGTGCGGTCGCCTCGTCGGTGAAGACCGCCGAGCGGCTGAAGGCGCACGGCATCCCGCTCGACGAACTCAACAACGTCGGCCCGCTGCCGGTCTACATCGACGGCGCCGACGAGGTCACCGAACACGGCGCGATGATCAAGGGCGGCGGCGGCGCGCTCACCCGCGAGAAGATCGTCGCGGCCGCGTCGCGCAAGTTCGTCTGCATCGTCGATTCGAGCAAGCTCGTCGACGTGCTCGGGCGTTTCCCGCTGCCCGTCGAAGTGATCCCGATGGCGCGCAGCTACGTCGCGCGCGAACTCGTGCGTCTCGGCGGACAGCCGGAACTGCGGCAGGGATTCACCACCGACAACGGCAACGTGGTCATCGACGTGCGCGGCCTGTCGATCCTCGATCCGGTCAAACTCGAGTCCGACCTGAACCAGCTCGCGGGAGTCGTGACCGTGGGCCTCTTCGCACGGCGCGGCGCCGACACGATCCTCGTCGGCGGCGAGAACGGCGTGCGGCGGATCGACCTCAGGCGCTAGGTCGGGCCGGGAGCGTCCGGCGGGCTACAATGTCCGGATGACCAACCTCGCCGTCCCCGGACTCGGCACCTTCGCCGACGTTCCCGCGTACATGCGCGGCGTCGGCGAGGCGGCGCGCGCAGCGGCGCGCGTGCTCGCGCGTGCCGACACCGCGGCTAAGGATCGCGCGCTCGCGGCGATGGCCGGGGCGATACGTCGCGACGCGGCGAAGCTCGTCGAAGCGAACGCTGCGGACGTCGCGGCCGCGCGCGCCGCCGGACAGGACGCGGCGTTCGTCGACCGGTTGACGCTCTCCGCCGCGGGCATCGAGGCGATGGCGAAGGGCCTCGAGGAGATCGTCGCGCTGCCCGATCCGGTCGGCGAGATCTCCGAGCTGCGCTACCGTCCGACCGGCATCCAGGTCGGGATGATGCGCGTGCCGCTCGGCGTGATCGGCATCGTCTACGAGTCGCGCCCCAACGTGACCGCCGACGCCGCGGGACTCTGCCTCAAATCCGGCAACGCGACGATCCTGCGCGGCGGTTCGGAAGCGATCCGCAGCAACGCCGCGATCGCCGCGTGCGTCCACGCGGGATTGCGCGCGGCCGGGCTCCCCGAGGCCGCCGTCCAGGTCGTCGCGACGACCGACCGCGCGGCGGTCGGCTGCCTCATCGCCGACGAGGAACACGTCGACGTGATCGTGCCGCGCGGCGGCAAGAGTCTCACCGAGCGGATCGCGCGCGAGGCGAAGGTGCCGGTGATCAAGCACCTCGACGGCGTGTGCCACGTGTACGTCGACGCGGCAGCCGACGTCGACATGGCCGTGAAGATCGCCGACAACGCGAAGACGCAGCGCTACTCGCCGTGCAACACGATGGAGACCCTCCTCGTGCACGCGTCGATCGCGCCGCGGGTGCTGCCCGCGCTCGCGGCGATCTACCGGGAGAAGGGTGTCGAGCTGCGCGGCTGCGAGCGCTCGCGCGCGCTCGTGCCCGACATGAAGCCCGCGACCGAGGAGGACTGGCGCACCGAGTACCTCGCGCCGATCCTCGCGGTGCGCGTCGTCGACTCGCTCGACGCCGCGATCGAGCACATCGCGACCTACGGCTCGCAGCACACCGACGCCATCGTCACGAACGACCACGCTGCGGCGATGCGCTTCCTGCGCGAAGTCGACTCGAGCTCGGTGATGGTGAACGCGTCGACGCGCTTCGCCGACGGCTTCGAGTACGGGCTGGGTGCCGAGATCGGCATCTCGACCAACAAGCTGCACGCGCGCGGTCCGGTGGGCCTCGAAGGGCTCACGTCGCGCAAGTGGGTCGTGCTCGGGTCGGGCCAGATTCGGACCTGACGCAACCTCCGGCCCCGCGTCCGGCGGCGAAGCGCGCCTTGCGGCGGCGGACCAGGCGGGCTACGCGGCCGCCGCCGTTTCGCGCCGCAGCCGGGCGAGCCAGACGACGCCCACCGCGACGATGAAGAGCACCGGGATCGCCGAGTAGTTCATCATCTCCCACCCGGCCGCCGAGACCAGCGCGCCGGAGGAGAACGACGACAGGCCCATGATCGCGAACACCGTGAAGTCGTTCGCGCCCTGCACGCGCGCCTTCTCGGAGGGCGTGTAGGCCTCGGTCAGCAGCGTCGTGCCGCCGGTGTACATGAAGTTCCAGCCCACGCCGAGCAGCGCGAGCGCCGCGACGAAGTGCGTGAACGTCGTCCCCGAGAGCGCGACGGCGACGCACATGAGCATCAGCACGATGCCGGCGCTGATCACCGAGAGCACGCCGAAGCGCTTGATCAGCGAGCCGGTGAGGAGTCCCGGCAGGAACATCCCGACGACGTGCCACTGGATGACGAGCGCGGCCGCCGAGAACTCGAAGCCGCAGAAATCCATCGCGAGCGGCGTCGCCACCATCAGCAGGTTCATGAGGCCGTAGCCCAGCGCCGCCGACAGGACCGCCACGATGAACACCGGCTGGCGCGCGATCTCCGCGAGCGGCCGGCCGCCGCCTTTCCGCTCCTCGTGGGACGGCGGCGGGACGCGCACGAACGACTGCACGGCCAGCGCGACCAGCGCGTAGAACGCGAGCGCGATGAACGAACCGGCGAAGGGCACGTCGAGCGCGTCCTTCGCGAAGCGCATCGACGTCGGCCCGATCACGCCGCCGGCGACGCCGCCCGCGAGCACCCACGAGATCGCCTTGGCGCGGTCGGCCGGCGTGGAGACCTCGGCGGCGGCGAAGCGGTACTGCAAACCGATCGCGTTGTAGACGCCGATGATCGCGGTCGCGATGCAGAACAGCGTGAAGTTCGCGAGGTAGAGCGCGAGGACGGCGAGCGCGCATCCGAGCACGTTGACGAGCGCGCCGGCCATGAATCCGGTGCGCCGGCCGACCCGCGCCATCCACAGCGACGCCGGCATCGTCGCGAGCGCGGATCCGATCACGTAGGTCGACGCGCCGAGCGTCGCCAGCGCCTTGGTCGAGGCGATCTGGTAGCCGACGAGCCCCTGCATCGAGATCAGCGACGAGGCGTTGGTCAGGAGCAGCGCCTGGCAGACCGCGAGGAGCGCGAGGGTACGGCGATCGGTGGTGGCGGGGGCGGACATCCGGGCAAGCGGAACGGGCGCGGGGCTTCGTCCCGCAGCCGGCCGGACCGCGTCCGGGCGGGGCGGGCGCGTACGGGGTCGCCGCTTTCCGTATGATACCCGGGTGGACGCCGCCGCCCTCGCCTCCGACATCCACGCGTTCTGGTTCGGCGCCCCGCCGCACGCCGCGCGCGCCGAATGGTTCCGCAAGGATCCCGCGTTCGACGCGCGCATCCGCACGCGCTTCGGGCCGGCGATCGACGCCGCGCTCGCCGGGGAATTTCGCGAATGGAGCGCGACGCCGCGCGGCGCGCTCGCGCGCATCCTGCTCCTCGACCAGTTCACGCGAAACGTGTTCCGCGATACGCCGCGCGCCTTCGCGGGCGATCCGCTCGCGCTCGAACTCGCGGGTGCGGCGGTCGATGCGGGATTCGACCGCGAACTCGACCGGTTCGAGCGCGCTTTCCTCTATCTGCCGTTCGAGCACAGCGAGGATCCCTCGGACCAGGAGCGCTCGCTCGAGCTCTTCGGGCGGCTCGCCGCCGAGACCGGCGATCGTTCGCCGCTCGAGTGGGCCGAGAAGCACGCGGTCATCGTCCGCCGCTTCGGACGCTTCCCCCACCGCAACGCGATCCTCGGGCGCGCCTCGACGCCGGAGGAAGTCGCGTTCCTGCAGCAACCGGGCTCAGGCTTCTGATGCCGCGAACCGCCACGGTGGCCGACGACGACCCCGCGCCGATCGCGCTGCTCGGCGGCACGTTCGATCCGGTGCACTACGGCCACCTCGGCCTCGCGCAGGACGCGCGCCGGGCGCTCGCGCTGCCCGAAGTTCGCATGCTGCCCGCGAGCGATCCGCCGCACCGTCCGCGCCCGGGGGCTTCCGCCGAGGATCGCCTGGCGATGCTCGAGCTCGCGATCGCGCGGCGCCGGGGACTCGTCATCGACGACCGCGAACTCAAGCGCCAGGGCAAGAGCTACACCGTGCTGACGCTCGAGGAGTTGCGCCGCGAGAACCGCCACGGGCCACTGGTGCTGATCCTCGGCGCCGACGCGTTCCGCGGACTGCCGCTCTGGTATCGCTGGCAGGATCTCCTGTCGCTCGCGCACATCGCGGTCGCCGCGCGGCCGCGCGACCCGTTCGACGCCGCGCTGCCCGAGGCGCTCGTGCCGCTGTGGAGCGAACGGCTGACCACCGATCGCGCCGACCTCGCCGCATCGAGCGCCGGGCGGATCTTCGTCGTCCCGACCACCGCGCGCGACATCTCCGCCTCCGCGATCCGCTCCGCGCTCGCGCGCGGCGGCGAGGAAGCGGACAAGGTGCGCGCGTTGATGCCCCGCGCGGTTTGGGACTATATTGCAACCCATCGGCTCTACGCCGCCTGACCGGACACCGCCCGCGCGAATGCGACCCGACAAACTCGCGAAGACCGCAGTCTCCGCGCTCGAGGACATCAAGGCCCGCGACATCGTGATCCTCGACGTGCGCAAGCTCACCAGCATGACCGACACCATCGTGATCGCCAGCGCCGAGTCGAACCGGCAGGTCAAGGCGCTCGCCCGCCACGTGCGCGAGAAGCTCGAGGCGGCGGGCGCGTCGATCATCGGCGTCGAGGGCGAGGAATCCGCCGAGTGGGTGCTGGTCGACGCCGGCGACATCGTCGTGCATGTGATGCAGCCGGCGGTGCGCGCCTACTACAACCTCGAGGAACTCTGGACCGCGCGGCCCCTCAAGCGCGCGAAGTCCGCGCGGGCGGCGTGATCGCCGTCGGCCGCGCGCTCCGTTCCGACGATGAGGCTCGCGATCGTCGCACTCGGCCATCGGATGCCCGCCTGGGTCGCGGCGGGCTGCGGCGACTACGCCTCGCGCCTGCCGCGTGACTGGCCGCTCGACGTCGTCGAGTTGAAGCCCGAGGCGCGCGACCGCGGACGCAGCGTCGCCCAGATGCTCGCGGCCGAAGCGAAACGGCTCGATGCGGCCTGCGCGGGCGCGACCGTCGTCGCGCTCGACGAACGGGGCTCCGCGTGGAGCACGCGCGAGTTCGCCGAGCGTCTGGACGGGTGGCGCGAGTCGACCCGCTCGCTCGCCTTCGTGATCGGCAGCGCCGACGGCCTGGACGCGGGATTCAAGCGCCGAGCCGCCGCACGATTCGCCCTCTCCGCGCTCACCCTGCCCCACGCGCTCGTGCGCGTCGTGCTCATCGAGCAGGTCTACCGCGCGGTGAGCCTCCTCGCCGGCCACCCCTACCACCGCGAATGAAGCCGACGGCGATCTGGCTCGCATCGAAGAGTCCGCGGCGGGGCGAACTGCTCGCGCAGATCGGCGTCGCGTTCGAGGTGCTGCGCATGCGCGAGGCGGCTGGGCGCGCGCCCGACGTGCTCGAGGTCGCGCACGACGGCGAGCCTCCGCTCCACTACGTCGAGCGCATCGCGCGCACCAAGGCGAACGCCGGCTGGCAGTCGATGCTCGCCCGCGGCCTCGAGGTCCGCCCGGTGCTCGGCGCCGACACCGAGGTGATCGTCGAGGGCGAAGTGCTCGGCAAGCCCGCCGACGAGCGCGCCGCGAAGGCGATGCTCGCGCGCCTCGCCGGACGGACACACGACGTCGTGACCGCCGTCGCGATCCGCTGGCAGGACGACACGCACTTCGCGCTGTCGAGCACGCGCGTCACGCTCGCTCCGCTCTCGCGCGCAGCCATCGCCGCCTACGTCGCGAGCGGCGATCCGTTCGACAAGGCGGGGGGCTACGGCATCCAGGGCCGGGCCGCCGCGTTCGTGACGCGCATCGAGGGCAGCTACTCGGGCGTCATGGGCCTGCCGCTCGCCGAGACCGCGTCTCTCCTCGCCAGGGCGGGATTTCCCGTACCATGACCCCCCCGGTGCCGGCCACCCGCCCGGCACCGGAGGCCGCCGATGGCGCATGAAATCCTCATCAACGTAACGCCGCAGGAGACGCGCGTCGCGATGCTCGAGCAGGGCGTCGTGCAGGAGTTGCACGTCGAACGCGCGAGCGCGCGCGGGCTGGTCGGGAACATCTGCCTCGGCCGCGTCGCGCGGGTGCTGCCCGGCATGCAGAGCGCGTTCGTCGAGATCGGGCTCGAGCGCGCGGCGTTCCTGCACATCGCCGACATCTGGGAGCACCGCCAGAACGGGCACGGCAACGCCGAGAAGCCGATCGAGCGGATCCTGCACGAGGGCCAATCGCTGCTCGTGCAGGTGATCAAGGACCCGATCGGCACGAAGGGCGCCCGGCTGTCCACGCAGGTGAGCCTCGCGGGACGCCTGCTCGTGTACCTGCCGCAGGACTCGCACATCGGCATCTCGCAACGCATCGAGGACGAGGGCGAGCGCGAGCAACTGCGCGGGCGGTTGCAGCACCTGCTGCCCGAGGGCACCGGCGGCGGATTCATCATCCGGACGATGGCGGAGACCGCGAGCGAGCGCGAGATGGCCGCCGACATCGAGTACCTGACCAAGCTGTGGCGCGACCTCGAGGCGCGCTCCTCCGCGCAGCCCGCGCCGGCCCTCCTCTACCAGGACCTCAACCTCGCGCAGCGCGTGTTGCGCGACATGGCGACCGAGGAGACGACGCGCATCCTCGTCGACTCGCGCGAGACCCACCAGCGCATGACCGCCTTCGCGGCGCAGTACACGCCGGCGCTCACCGAGCGGATCGAGCACTACGCCGGCGACCGCCCGCTGTTCGACCTCGCGGCGATCGAGGAGGAGATCGAGAAGGCGCTCGCGCGGCGCGTCGATCTCAAGTCGGGCGGCTACCTGATCATCGACCAGACCGAGGCGCTCACCACGATCGACGTCAATACCGGCGGCTTCGTCGGCGGCCGCAGCTTCGACGACACCATCTTCAAGACCAACCTCGAGGCCGCGCAGGTGATCGCGCGCCAGCTCCGGCTCCGCAACCTCGGCGGCATCATCATCATCGACTTCATCGACATGGAGAACACCGACCACCGCGCCGCGGTGCTCGCCGAGCTGAACCGCGCGCTCGAGCGCGACCGCACCCGCCTCACGGTGAACGGCTTCACCCAGCTCGGCCTGGTCGAGATGACGCGCAAGCGCACGCGCGAGTCGCTCGCGCACGTGCTGTGCGAGCCCTGCCCGACCTGCAAGGGCCGCGGCGCGCTGAAGACGCCGCAGACCGTCTGCTACGAGATCCTGCGCGAGATCCTGCGCGAGGCGAAGCAGTTCAACGCGCGCGAGTTCCGCATCCTGGCCGCGCAGGCGGTCATCGACATGTTCCTCGACGAGGAGTCGCAGAGCCTCGCCGGCCTGGGCGACTTCATCGGCAAGCCGATCTCGCTGCAGGTCGAGTCGCTCTACACGCAGGAGCAGTTCGACATCGTCCTCATCTGACGTAGGTCGGGCTTCAGCCCGACAATGTGCGCCCCGTGGGTCGGGCTTCAGCCCGACAGCCGCCGTGCCGATGCGAAGCAACGGCGTCGGCCTGAAGGCCGACCTACGGAGAGCGTGGTGGGTCGGGCTTCAGCCCGACAGCCTCCACGCCCGGGCACAATAGCGATCCCACGCCCCGGCCCCACCCGACCAACACCCCCCGCAATGAACCTCTGGCCGCGCATCAAGCAAACGCTCGCCCGCTGGTTCGGCGGCGGCGCGCCTGCGCCCGGTCATTACGTCGGCGGCGCAGCTTTCGCGTGGAGGGGATGGCTCGCGTCGAGCCCGTGGGTGTGGCCGCGCCGCAAGTGGCGCATGTACGTGCCGGCCGGCGCGTCGCGCTTTCGCGCGATGCCGCTCGTGGTGCTGCTGCACGGCTGCAGGCAATCGCCCGAAGACATCGCGAAGGGCACGCGCATCGAGGCGCTCGCGGACAAGCTTTGCGCCTATGTGCTGATGCCGCGCCAGCACGAGCGCGCGAATCCGTACCGCTGCTGGAACTGGTTCGACCCGGCCACGATCGCGGGCCGGGGCGAGGCGGCCATCGTGCTCGCCGCGATGCGCAAGGCGATGCGCTGGCGGAGCCTGGACGCCTCGCGCACCGCCGCCATCGGAATGTCGGCCGGCGCGGCGCTCGCGACCATCCTCGGCGTCCGCCATGCCGACCGCGTGCGCGCCGTCGTGTCGGTGGCCGGGCTGCCCTGCGGCGCCGCGTCCCAGCCGATCATGGCGCTCACCGTCATGAAGCGCGGCCCGGACATCGACGTGGCGAAGCTCGGCCTCACCGCGTACGACGCCGCGCCGCCCGAAGGCAAGCGCGTGGCGCTCCTCGCCATCCATGGGCGCGCCGACGACGTCGTCGCGGCCCGGAACTCCGGCGCGGTCGTTCGCCAGTTCCTCGCGCGAAACGAGATCGACGTTCCGAAGGGCTCCGAGTCCTCGCTCCCCGAGCCCGACCACGCGCGGCGCGAGAATCCGCTGCTCGGCCATCCGTTCCAGGTGCGTGACTGGGAGAAGGACGGAAGCCTCGTCGCGCGGCTGGTCGAGATCGACGGCCTCGGCCACGCCTGGAGCGGCGGCGACGCGTCGCTGCCGTTCAACGTCGCGGGCGCTCCCGACGCCACCGCGATGGCCGGCGCGTTCCTCGGACAGGTGTGGTCGCGTACCATGGGGGCAGCGCCGTAATTCGGGGCTGGCTGCCCGTGTTCTGCCTCATCGAACTGCCCGGACGACGGCTCTGACTCCATGCCCCCCTTCGATCCCAACGGCGCTCGCGCCGAACTCGGCTTCGATCCGGCGGAGGCGGCGCCGTGAGCACTGCGCTCGACCACCTCGTCGTCGCCGGCGTGACGCTCGCCCAGGCGATCGAATACTTCGCGGATTTGACCGGCGTCGCACCGCGCCCCGGCGGCCAGCACGTAACCGTCGGCACGCACAACGCGCTCGTGCGCCTCGGCGACAAAACGTACCTCGAGCTGATCGCGATCGACCCGACGCTGCCGAAGCCCGCGCGGCCACGCTGGTTCGACCTCGACGACACCGCGATGCAGGTCGCGCTCGCCGAGCGCCCGCGTCTGGTCAGTTGGCTCGCCCGCACCAGCGACATCGAGCGCACCGTCGCGAAGGCCGGCTACGCGCCGGGCCCGATCCACCCGATGTCGCGCGGCGACTTCCGCTGGCGCAGCACGATTCCCGACGACGGCCGCCGCGCCGGCGACGGCGTGCTGCCGGGACTCATCCAGTGGGACGTCGAGAAGCACCCGGCGGACGGGTTGCCGAACGACGGCGTGTCGCTCATCGAACTCGCCGCTTCGCACCCCGATCCGCAGTCGATCCGCAAGGCGCTCGCGTCGGTCGGATTGCAGGACGCCATGCGCGTGTCGTTCGGCTCGCCGGCGCGCCTCGCGGCGATGCTGCGGACGCCGCGGGGGCTTGTTACGCTGTAGGGGGCGATGGTGCGCGCGGGGACGCGATCCTCAGCGCAGCTTCCGCGCGCACGTCTTCGACTTCCGGGTCGTCTTCGACTCGGCTGGAGTACGACAGGCCGATGCGAGCGACGTCAGTCAACCGTTCCTCCGCCAGCAGCTTGAGCCCCGCGATCTCGTCGTCCGTGGGCGGCTCGCGTTTGAGCTGCCCGATGCGCGCGAGATTCTCGAGCTCAGGCGAGACCATCGTCCGAACCGATCACGAAGAGCCGCGGCTGTCCGGCGATGCGCGCCACGAACCCGGCCTGCTTCTGCTTGCGGCGCCATTCGGCCGGTGACATCAAATTGGGACTGATGGTCCGCGCAAGCGTCGCCTCGACAGGCTGCAGCACCGAGAAGACCTCCGTGTAGTCGACACCGTCAGCGACGACCATCAGGTCGATGTCACTCGCCGCACGATCCGTCCCTTTCGCTACCGACCCGTAGACGAAGGCGGCGAGAATCCGGCCCGAAAGCGGCGCGAGCGCAGCCCGGAGCGGACCGAGCAGACCCGACGTCTTGATGATCAGTCCGTGCAGCTCGTTGAACACCGGACTCGCGCGGTTGGCCCGGTAGTACTTCTGGTTGCCGACGCGCTCCACGGCAACGAGCCCCGCGCCCGCCAAGCGGGTCAGCACGCGATGGACCGCCCCGGTCCCGGAGGCGGCGAGCCGGATCAGTTCCGCGCTCTGGAAGCGCCGATCGGGCTGTCCGTAGAGGAGGCCGAGCAGGATTTGCTGAACGGGCGTGAAAAGGGCGCCGGCCAAGCCGCTTGCGGGGCTTGAACCGACCGCGGAGTTCATCGCCGTTCCCATTTCGGGAATTATCATACCCAATTTGGGAATCGACTGCAAGCATTCGGCTGGCGCGAATCCGGCTCGAGTACTGGCGCGACGACACCCGCCAGAAAGGTCCAGTCTCCGCTGTCTACCGGGACGGGGAACTTGCGGGGCAGCCGCCGTTGCGCACTTCTCTCGTTCAGTCCCGCTCGAAGCCCTGGCTCCCGAACTTCAGCGTCCGCCCGTTCTCGGTCACGATCCGCACGACGTTGTCGGGTACGCCTGAAGGTACCCTTACCTCGATCTCCAGCGTTACCGTGACATCGGAGCCTGCCAGTCCCGCGAGGTGCGCGATGACTTCTTCCGCAATGCGCCCCGCGTCGCGACCCACCCGGGTCGAATCGAGAACCACGCTGCCGTGATAGCGCGTCGGCGGGAGGCGTGGCGCGGGCTTGTCCGGATCGGTCGGATCGCTCGCGCCCGGTCGTGCTGCGGGACGGTCATCCCCGCCGGTTCCCGCACCGCCGCCCGCTACCGGTTCGTGTTCACGCTCCAGTTGCCGTTGCGCGACGTCGGCCTTCACCAGCAGCCCGTTCATGCGATCGGCCGTGACGTCCACGGTCTTGCCGCCGCGCAGGCCGACGTACCGCCCCGCAGCCTCGTCGTAGCCGTCGGCGAACGCGAACGAATCCTGCTGCCACAGGAGCAGCCCGAGCCCATCGCGCACGGCTCCCGCGAGCACGTCCGCATCCTTCAGCCGCGGCAGATAGACGTACCGGGCGAAGTCCTCGGCGAGCTGCCGGACCGCGACGTGGTCGCCGCGCCACAGCACCTTGTCGAGCTCCATGCGAAGCCGGGTTCCGGCGAGCGACGTAACGAGGAATTCCTCGTGGCGCAGCTTCTTGCTCGCCCGCACCGCGAGGGCGTCCCCGCCGGTCAACCGAATGCTTTCCCAGCGGACCTCGTCGGTCGCCTTCGGCTGCACCGGCACCAGCAGCCACTGGTACGCCTCGGGGAGGCGCGCGGTGACCGCGGTATCCGCGCCGGCCTTCTGCGTCTCGGCCTGCTTCTGCTGATGCGGATCGAGGTTAAGCGTGTCCTTCTCGCGCAGGATCGAATCCCACGCTAAGAACTTCCGCACCGCTTCGTCGAGATCCTGCAATCTCGCCTGGTCGACGGCGAGGAAGACGAGCGTGTTCCGGAACAGGCGCGGCGCGTTGCCGCGCGACTCCCAGATCTGCTTCGCCGCGCGCATGGCTGGCGAATCCGGATCCTTGCTGTACGGATGGTCGACGCCCAGCACGACCAGCCGCGCGTCCATGTCGTCGGGCACGTCCTGGCCCGAATGCGGCGTCGGATGGACGCGGTCGAAGTCGCCGGTCTTGCGGAGATCGGCGCGGAGCCGGTCCTCCAGCTCCTTCGTGACCTTGTCCGGGTCGCGCTTCAACTGCTCCGCGCGATCCTCGGCGAGCTTGGTGACGGTCGGCTGCGTCGAGTACCAGTAGCGCGGACCGTCCTGATAGAGGTAGGTCGCGACCGACGCCATGCGCCGCAGCGCGTCGCCGAACACCGCCGCGGTCTCGCCCGGCATCATGCAGCCGAGCTTCACGCGCCGGTCCTCGATGCCGCGATGTGCAGCGCTCTGTGTGGGCGCCGAGCCGAGGTAGATCGTGCGCGCGACGCGACGGCATGCGTGGTACTTGCCGAGGTTCGGCAGGTCGCTGTCCATGCGCAGCGGCAGCGAGTTCGGGCCGTCGATGTCCTTCTCGATCACCGGCGGCCAGTTGTCGGGCAGGTAGCGCGTCAGCTCGAACTGGACGCGCGAGTCGCCGACCGCGATGTTCGCCGGCAGGATCAGCGGATTGCGGTCGCCCTTCTCCCAGAGGCTGTGGATGACCGCGGCCATCAGCCGCAGCACGCCGCGCGTGCGCTGGAACTTCACCAGCGTCGACCAGTCGGAATAGAGCCGGTCGAAGATCTCGGGATGGATCGGGTAGGCCGCCTTGATCCGCTTCTCGTAGTCCGCATCGCGGCACTCGGGCGGAAACTCCTGTCCCTGCGTCTGGTACAGGTCGGCGAACGCGCGCGCGACGACGTCGCGATCCTTGAACTGCGCGGCCTCGGTCAGCGGCTCGAACAGGCGCCGCCGCACGATCTCGAAACCTTCCTCGGCGCTCGCGGGCCGCCATGTCGATTCCAGCCGCCCGATCACGTTGTGCAGGCGCGAGAGCGCGGCGCGCCCGCGCTCGCCACCGACCTCGACGTCGTCGGCCTGCACGTGCGGCGACCCCGAGAAGTCCGAGGCCGGCAGGCTGATGACCAGCATGCACGCCTTCGCGAGCTTCGCCGATTCGGTCAGCGCCTGCGCGAAGCTGAACTGCGTCTCGAAGCTGCCGGCAGGCAGGTCCCCCTGGTCGTGAAGCTGGCGGGCGTAGGCGACCCACTCGTCGATCAGGACGAGGCAGGGGCCGTAGGCGTTGAACAATTCGCGCAGCGCGTCGCCCGGATTGGTCGCGCGCTCGTCGTCGGCCCGGACGCGCTCGAACGCCTTCTTCGCCTCCTTGACTCCGCCCGCCGCGAAGCCGAGCTGCCACGCGAGCTCGCCCCAGAGCGTGCGGACGACCGTCCCATCCGATTTCACCACCGGATTGCCGGGTGAGATCTTGTTGCCGACCAGCACGACGCGACGCACCGACGGCAGCGCGGCCAGCCCCGAGTCCTGCATCACGGCGTCGATGCCCGGCAGCTCGACCGGCTTGCGCCCGGAGAACAGGTGGTAGAGCGCGAGCATCGAGTGCGTCTTGCCGCCGCCGAAGTTCGTCTGGAGCTGGACGACCGGGTCGCCGCCCTTCCCCGACAGGCGCTTGACGCCGCCGGCCAAGAGTCGCTTCAGGCTCTCGGTGAGGAACGTGCGCCGGAAGAACTCGACCGGATCGCGGTACTCGTCCGATCCCTCGCCGAGGTGCACCTGCCACAGATCGGCGGCGAACTCCGCCTGCTGGTAGCGTCCGCTCGCGACGTCCTTGTGCGGCGTGACCACCTCGCGCCAGGGTTTGAGCCCGCCAGTGGCCGTGCTCTCGATCGTCGTGCTCGAGACCTTCCGCTTCTCGCCGCGCACCTGGTCTTCGAAGCGGACGCGCAGGATCTCCTGTTTCAGCTGGTCGAGGTCCCCCGCCTGCGCAGCCGACACGGCCAGCAGCAGACGGTGGACCGAGTCGAGCGCACGGTACGTGTCGTCGGTCGAGAAAGCCTTCTGGTGCGCCCAGTTGTTGCGGACGGTGCGCAGTTCACCCACGAGCGCGCGTTCTGCCTGCCCGAGCGTCTTGCGGAACAGGTCCTGCCAGCGATTGCTCATCAGCGACAGCATCGCGGAGACGTCGCCGAGCGGATCGTTCATCGCTCCGGCAAGCGTCAACTGCTGCGGCGAGAGCGCTTCCTTCGCCTCCTTGAGCCAGTCCGCCTGGTACTGCGACTTCATCTCGCGCTCGATGAACGGCGCGAGGCCGGCCTTGAGCAGGTCCATCGCCTTGCCGACGCGTTCGTGGTTGGTGATCGCCATCGTTCCTCACCCCTGATTGGCTGCGGAGGTTCTGCTCGCCTGCGCCCGGCGCAGCATTCGCGCTATCGCTTCATTCGCGTGGATCGGCGCCAGTACCACCGCCGGATGCGCGTTCGCGAACACCCGAAACAGCTCATCGGCAAAGGACGGACCGATGCCCTCGATGCCGGCGAAATCGAGCTCTACCGTGCCATCGCGAGGCAGCGCCGAAATCAGCGCCTTTGCCTCACCGCGAGAAACGAGCCTGATGCTCCCGTCGAGGTGCGCACGCACATCGATTCGCGTGATGGTCATGGCGCCGATCACCGCTTCTTCGCTCGCACCTTGGTCCGGCCCGCGGCCACCGGCACCTGATCGACCCGGTACGTCGCTCGTGGCTCTTTCATCTTGTGCGCGGCCTTCAGTTCGTCGCCCGCAACAGGCGGCGCGCTTGCGACCTTCTTCAGGATGCTTCGCGCATGGTCCGGCTCGGCGCGCCGCGCCCGTTCGCGGAAGAACGTCTCGACCTTCTGCGCGGGCGCCTTGTCCTTTCGCGGCCGGCCGCCTTTCCTGCCGTTCTCCCGAGCCGCGATTCGCTTGGATTCGGTCGTGGCCGCTCCGCCTTGGCGACCCAGGGCAGACATCCATGCGCGGGATCCGAAGCAACCCGCGACGAGATCCGGAACCGCGACATCCAGATCGAGCGAAGGCCAGTGCAAGCCGTACCCGCCGCCCTCCACCCGTACCGATCCGAGGACCGCGCTCGACGCGCCCTCGAGCCCCTGAATCTTCTCCACCGGGATGGAGAGCCCGATACCCGACGCGAGCTCGATGCTCAATCGCTTCGCCCGGGCGTCGTACCGGACGCCGATCGCGAGATCGCCCTTGCTCGCGCGAGCACGGCCCGCCTTCGTGGCCTTCGCGAGTTGGTCGTCGACCGCCTTCGCAATGCGGCGTTCGGAAATGCTTGTCACCAGTTCATCGGTTGCCATGGATTCGCCTCCATTCGGCGAGGCACTCGGCGTGCCGCTCGATGATCGCTTTCGCGATGCGCCGCAGGTCCGAGACCGGAACGCCGCGCCGCTCGACCAGGCGGACGTCGTCGGGACCACGGCCGAGTTCGAACTTCGCGCTCCCGTTACCGGCCGCGTGGACATGAGCAGGCGCATGATCGTTCGTATAGACGACCACTCGAAACGCCCCGACCCGGAAGATCGTCGCCACTATATCCCAACGCTTGGGTTATTGCAAGTGCCCCCTAGAGCAGGGTGAATTGCGCGGCCGTGTCGGCCTGCGCCAGCCGCACGATCTCCGGCCAGCTCTGCACGAGCGCGTTGTAGGCGCGGGCGTCCTCGGCGCGCTTCTTCCGCTCGCAGATCGTGTAGAGGCGGTAGGCGAGTTCGCGCGCGGTCTCGGCGCGTGCGCCGAGTTTTCCGACGAGCGCGGCGGCACCGGCCTCGCCGCCGTGGTCGAGCGCGCGGATCAACTGGTGCACGCACTCCCAGGCGGTCAGGCGCGCATCGGCGGCAGGATCCCAATCCTTCGGCAACTCGGCGGGTTTCAGCAACCGCACCTTGCCCGCCCTCGACGCGACGATACCCGCCTCGACCATGCCGCCGACGCTCGTGTTCTTCGCCTTCGACAGCGTCTCGGCGACCCCGTACTCGCCCGGCTCGAAGCCCGCTTGCTCGAACCACGCGAGCGCCCAGCGCGTGTCGGCGTCGAAGTCGCCCTCCTGTTCGGCGAGCGCTTCGTCGAGGACCTGGTTGATGAGCGAAAGCGCCTGCCGCACCGTGACCGGCTTGCCGTCGGCGTCGAGGACCTTCGCGTAGCGCGTGAACACCGCCATGCCGGGGCCGATCGCGGCTTGCGCGAGGTCGACCGGCGCGATGTTGCCGCGCTGCAAAAGGACGAGCGCGGCGGGAAGCTCGGACTTCAGCGCGTCGAGGAAGTCGCGGCGGGTGGCGGTGGGGGCGGACGGCGAGCGCTTGCGGCAGACGAGGACGATGCTGGAGGCCAGGGCGTTGGTGCCGATGCCGATGGAGCGCGCGCCGCGCTCGGTGCGCATCGGCCACGTGCCGCTGAGCGCGAATCCGGCCCGGATCACCGCGTCGAGGAAGGTCTCCCAACCGGTGCTCGACGTGCCCGCATCGTCGTCGCTCTCGGATTGCTTGAAGGCGTAGTAGATGGTGACCGGGAATCCCGGGTGTGACTGCTCGGCGAGGCAATGCATCGCCTGCGTCATTCCGTCGAGGAAAAAGGTTTCGGCCTTCTCCTTGCTGCCATGGCGGTAGGGTGTCGCGACGAGCTCCTCGGCCTTCGGCACCGCCAATGTGGCGAAGAGGTCGGGAAACACCGGCCGCATCGAACGGCGCAGCCAGACGTAGAAGTAGTCCGACAAATCAGCGTAGCCGATGTTGTCGTAGTAGGGAGGGTCGGTCGAAATGACCTTGTCCGTCGAGATACTCTGATTCTGCGCGTCTGCTTGGTCGGAAAACGCGGACATTGATGATGGAAGCTGATCGACTACTCGCGCGAGGGTGTTCAACGTGGTGTGCAGATCACCCGCGGCGTCAGAGAAAGCACTGGACTCCGAATAGTCCCAGACCATCGGAACCGCTTGTCGCCGAAACAGGTGCTGAGTCTGATCCATCCCAGGACCCCACTGGCAGAGCGAGTTCTGGGCATCGGCTAGTCTGCTGACACCGATCCCGAGGAACATCGCGCCCGCAGCTGCATACGCCGCCGCGCCGCTGCCCCCCTCGCGCAGCGGCTTGCCGTCGTCGGCTATGCCGGCCTGCACGGCATCGCGGCGGACGCGCTCCATCGCCTCGCCGACGAGGTCCGAGAACGTCGTGAGCGCCACGAGCTGGCGCGGGGTGAAGAGGTCACCGTAGGTCGTGAGGCCGTACTGCACGGTCCAGAAGTTTCGCGGATCGTCGGGCAGCGACTGCTCCGGCTTCCACTCCGGCTTTGCCTTGCGCGCGATCGCTTCGTGTTCCGGCGTTGGCGCCAGATACACGCGACCGCGATCGCCCTCGGCCACGATCGCCATCAGCCGCGCGCCCATGCGCCCGGCCTTGCCCTCGGCCTTGATGTAGTCGCCGGCGATCGGCGTTCCCGACATCACGCACTGGAAGTTCGCGCCGCGTGAGAGCTTCGTCCCGTTCTTCGCCGCCTCCGCGTCCTTCGGCTTCCCCGTCTTCACCGTGAACCGGTAGCTGCTCAGTTGCGTACCCTGCTCGATCACCGGCTGGACGTACGCCTCCTTGCCCTCCTTGGTCGAGAGCATGAACGTCGAGGCGAGCGGCACGTCGACGTCCGCGAACGCGGGGTTGGGGCTCTTCACCGTGCGCGCCCACAGCCACGCGATCACGGTGAGCTTGCGGCCGACGTAGGGCTTGAGATCCGGGCGGCCCTTCGCCATCTCGGCCGTGACTTCGATCGGCGGGTACAGCTTGCCGATGCGCTTCTCGGCCTCGTCGCGCATCCACTGGCCGTAGTGGCGCACGTCCTCGGCGAGCCCCTGCGCGCCCTTCCACGTGCGCCCGACGAGGTCCTTGTTCTGCCTCGACTCGGGATTGACCGGCGGCCGCCCGGCGAACTTCGGCGGAATCTCGATCATCGCCTTGTTGATCAGCACCGCGACCGGATTGAGATCGCTCGCCCAGGCTTCGAGCCCGAGCCGTTGCGCTTCGAGCGGCAGCGCGCCGCCGCCGGCGAACGGGTCGTGGAAGGCGGGGAGCCTGTTGCGGTCGAAGAGTTCCTTCGCGCGCGGATGGTCGGCGTTCTCCGCGCAGGCGCGCCGCCAGCTCTGCCAGATCTCCTCGCGCGCCGCCTGCAGCACCGTCTCGTTGGTCGTGTTCTCCCAGAGGACCAGGTCCTCGATGATCCGGAACAGGCGCTTGCGCTCCTTCTCCTGCGCCTTCTCGGTCGGGAAGAGGTCCGGCCAGGCCGACGGGTCGTCGACCATCTGCGCGAAGATCACCGCCCGCGCCGCCGCCAGCGGCCGCCGCGCCCACCACAGGTGCAGCGTCGACGGGTGCCCGTGGCGGATCGACTTCTCGCGCGCGGAGGCTTCGTTGATCGCGGCGAGGGGGAGGGCGACTTCGATGAGTTTCTTGGCGGATTTCATCGGCGGTCAGCGTGGAGAGCAATGCAGGGGTGATCTGCGATTGCAGGCCGAGGGCGGGCGCGCGGGCTGCGGACGACGGCGGAAGTGCCCGGCGGCGCGGTTCCGTCGCCCCTTCCCTCGCCGCGCCCGCCGACCACGATCCCGATCAACTCGCGAGTCGCGCGGTGCCTGCGCGCCGCGCGATCTCTCTCGCGAGCCGCGCGAAGTCGTCGTAGCAGTCCTGCACCGCCTTCGCGTGCCCGCCCAATGCGCCTTCCGCCGCTGTCAGCTTGAACATCGGCTTCCGGGCGTCCTGCGCCAGCGGCATCAGGCTGCGATAGTGCTTGAGAAGCGCGAGACAGTGCGGGTCGTCCTCGATGCGCGGCGGCGACGTCGCCGCACCGTCGTTGAGCACCGATTCGCGATACTCACTCGGGATGCGCTGCATCCACTTGTCGTAGGCCTTCACAGGGCGATCGAGGCGCACGGCGTGCTGCATGACGACGTACCCGAGCGGATGCATGTCCCCCGTCGGAACCGACAGCGCCGACGCGGGATTGCGGCCTCGCCGTTCCATCCATTCCTCGCGCCAGCGCCGCAAGGCGGGTCCCAGGTTTCGCAGGCCTTGCAACGAGAAGAGGTCGGGCGCCAGCGGAATGACCACATGGTGCGCGGCGATGAGCGCCGCGCGATTGATCGCACCGAGATTCGGCCCCACGTCCAGCAGCACGATGTCCGCGCCCCTCGCGTTCGCCGCCGCCTCGATGATTCGCCAGAACGCGGAGATCACCCGAAAGGCGCGCTCCTGTCGGTCCAGGCACCTGGGCCATTGCGAGGACATCTCGTCCTCGGATGAGGACAGCGCCAGATCCCCCGGCAGGAGCGCGAGCCGCTCGTTCAGCACCTCCACGTAGGGGGACTGAACGTCGCCGGTGCCGTCGAGCAGCGGCTTGATCGCGCCCGCAACGGTCTCTCCATGCTCGCCGCCCGGCCACAGGCCCTCGAGGCGCGATTCGTCGAGGAACATGCTGGTCAGGTTCGCCTGCGGATCGAAGTCCGCGGCGACGACGGACAGCCCGAGCTCGGCGTACATCCAGGCGAGGTGGTAGACGAGGGTGGTCTTGCCCACCCCGCCCTTGTTGTTGAAGTAGGCGATGGTCTTCACGCGCGCGCCCTGACGATCGCGTTGACGAACGAGTCGGTCACCTGGAATTCCGGCTCGGGGTTGCCGTTGCGCTCCAGCTCGCGCCGGGCGGTGGCGATTCCCACCCCGAACCGCTGAACGAAGCCGAGGGCGCGCAACGCCTCGGCCAGATTCGGATTCCGGTAGTCGGCGACTCCGGCCTGTCCGAAGTTCGCCTTGCCGACGATGCCGAACGGCCCTCCGGGGCTGCTGATCTCGACTCTGTCGTCGTACCAGGTGATTCGAACAGGTGCGTTCGTCGATTCGTAGCTGCGGTGCATCACCGCGTTCCGGACGAGTTGCTGCAGGGCGACCTCAGGATAGGTCGGAATGCGTCGCTCGCGGGGTTCGCTCGAAAGATCGATCGACGTACGGTTGTGCGCGGCCACCTTGTCGTCGATGCGTCGCAACACATCGACGAGGGGCCCCTCGATGGCGGATTCGTCGACGATGGGATCCGACAAGGCCTTGCCCGCAATCCGCAGGAACTGGAGGTACGCCCCGGGCAGGAAATTCCGCGGCTGATGGCACAGCACCAGAATCCCGAGCACCGTGGGCACGGGATCGTCGACCGAGGCGATCATCTTGGTCGCCGCGAGCTGCTGCTCGGATGACCGCTCGTTCGCGGCCAGCACATCCGTCGCCACGACGTGCCCAAGATACTCGTCCGTGAAACGGCGAAGATCGAGGTCGGCGAGCGCGGCGCCGGCGACCTTGCGGACGTCGAAAGGCCGGTCGAGGTGGCGCCGGCGCTCGTTCAGCACGCGCTCGTCCTGGGCGGTGGCAATACCGCGCCGCGGCCCGATCCTGATCCAGATTCGGCCCTTGAATCGCACCGGAGGCGAATCGGAGGGTTGGACGGTGATCACGGCGACGTCGATACCGCCCAGCGCCCGTTTCTCGACCGAAAGGCTCGGAGGGGGAAGGATGTTCCCGTCGGTCTTCACGTCGGCCAGCGAGCGCAGCAGCTCGTCGGTGATGGGCAGCCCGGTCAAGGCGCCATTGTCGTGCGCCCCGACGAAGACGATGCCGGGTCGGCCATGCCCGGGGAGATCGTTGGCGAACGCGCAGACCGCCTCCCTCACCATCGTCGGCGATTCGCCACGAAACGTTTCCTTGCGCTCGCAACGGTCGGATTCGGTGTCGGCGAGCATCCTCTCGAGTTCCTCGTCCGCGAGCCTCATGATCCGGAGTTCCACCTCATGACCGGGAGCAACGCGTATTGTGCATCAAGGCGGCGTTGATACCGTCGCACGGGATCGACGTCTTCGAATCCGGCCAGGTACTCGATCAACGTACTCCCCAATGCAGAGCTTGGCGGAGCGCCCCGTTGCCTCGATGGCCGTGCCTCGACTGCCTGCTACTTGCGAGTGCGGCTTCTCCCCATGTACACCTCTTCGCCCGTCAATCGACTCACATAGACATCGACACCGTCGTCATGACGAAGGAACGTCAGCGAACGGTCGACACTCTCGAGCGGCGTGAATCCGAAGGTCTGCGACAGCGATCCCTCATACGTCCATCCCTCCGGTGTGGCCAGTTGTACGTCCGGCGCACCGAGCCTGCGGCATGCCGACACCCGGAACTCGCCTTCGCTCTTGCCGAACTCGACCCAATCGCAGCGCGTCGTCGGACCCCGCTGTTGGTCGACGACGACTACGTCGACGGCATTCCCGTCGCGCAAGTGCCGCAGTCCACGCGCCTCGAGCGCCTCCACGAACGCTCGTACGTCGTCCGCATGCATGAATCCGACACGCGCCAGAAACGGGTCGGCGCAAAGCGTCGGATTGGGCACGAACCGGACGAACGCGTCCCAGCCGCCCGGGAACCGGGCATCGATCGCGTTGCGGTCGACGATGACCGATATTGCTTCGACGAGGACACTCACGGCATGCAACCTATCGCTTCAGCAACCCGACCAGGTAGACGATTGTGCCCGGGATCATCGAAGTTCCGAAGCGAGTGGTTGCAGCGATGAGGGAAATTCGTTGGATTTCGGCCAGTTGCGAGCGGCGGGATCAAGATGGCCGTTTCCCTCTGCGTCGCAGGTCTTCGAGGTCGTAGTTGACGCTCGTCACCCCGAAATCCGGCTCCCGCTGGAAAGGCCTCCGCACGTACCGGACGTCGTGCTCGTCCCCGTCGAACTCGACGATCGCCAGGACGAAATCCTCCGGCTTGTTGAGCGAGTACAGGATCTCGTTCTTGGTCACCGTGATCGTCGAAGCGTCGGCAGTGCGCCCCTTCACCTCGATGAAGCGCAGCTTGCCGGTGCCGGGCACACGGCTCTCGATGTCGTAGCCGAGCCGCTCGAACTCGCGGTCGACCGGGTCGAATCCGAGCGAGCGCTCGATGTCCATGACGATCCGGCGGGCGCGCGCGGCCGAGGCCTGCCTGTCGGGCGAGTCGGCCGAGGGCGGCGGCGGCTTGCCCTGCATCTTCGCGAGGAGGCCGGCGGGCACCACCAGCAGTCCGCCGAGCACCACCGGCGGGAGCGCGTCGAGCTGGCGCTCCGAGCGCAACTCTTCCAATCGCTTCTGCAGCCTGGCCTGCAACGCATCGGCGCGCTTGCGGGCCTCCTCGGAGTTGAGTCTTCCCGGCGCCCTGCCCGCCTGCTCCTGCTCGCGAAGCTGCTGGGCCCGGTGGTCCCAATGGTGGATCTCCTTGGTCAGCCGGTCCTTGACCGCGGCCTCGGTCTTGTCGATCAGCTCGATGCGGTGCGAGCGCACTTCGTCGAAATGCTTCGGCACCACATGCTCGATCGCGTGAACCTGGGCTCTCGTTTCGAGGTCTGCGCCGATCCAGGCGCACTCCGGCCGCGCGAGCATCGCCGTCGCGTCGGGCTCGTCGGGGGCCAGCGGGCGATAGTCGAGATACGGCGCGTACTGGAAGTTGCGCGCGTTGCCCTCTCCGTCGAGCTCGACGTAGAGCACCTGCCTGGAGACGATCCGGTTTCCGCCCGAGGCGGTCCGGCTCGCGTCCTGGATGGCGTGCTCCAGGTAGAAGAGGACGCGCGGGCGATCGCTCCCGTCGCGCTCGTCGATGAGCACGGTTCCGCGGCGAAGCAGGTCGCGGTCCCGCTCCAGCGTTACGTCGAGCGTGGCGTCCAGCAGGGGATGGCCCGGGCACACGTACGCCGCGAGCGTGCCGCCCTGAGGCGCGATGAGCGACTTGTCGAAGGCGATGCGCTCGTAGCGCTGGAGCACGGGCTCACCCATGCCGATGACGCGATCGCGGTTCCGGACGGCGGCGGGGACATGGGTGATCTCGAAGCGCTCGGGCTCCCGAAGCCTGGCCGAGCCGCCGAGGCGCTTGAACGCCTCCAGGAAGAACGACTGGATGTAGTGCGGCTGCAGCTTGCGCGCCTCCGCACGCTCCATCGCCTCGCGAATGCGGCAGACGCGGCTGCGGTCCATCGCGTCATGGGCGAGCGCGTGATCTTCCACGAGGTTCGTCAGATGCTTCTGGTCGACCGCGCCGTCGATCTGCTGCGTGAGACGCGCGCGCACCTCGGGCTGGTCGCCGTACCGGATCGCCTCGATCAGCAGGTCCTTGAGCGGCCGGCCCTCGAACATGAGCTTGCCCAGAACGTCGAACACCTTGCCGCCCATGGCCGACCGCGCCTGCTCGATCTTCTCGAGCAGGCGCCGGTAGACGTCGCCCTCGCGCGTGCCCTCGGCCACCAGATTCCACAGGTGGCACACCTCGGTCTGGCCGATCCGGTGGATGCGCCCGAAGCGCTGCTCCAGCCGATTGGGGTTCCAGGGGAGGTCGTAATTCACCATCAGGTGCGCGCGCTGCAGGTTGATCCCCTCGCCCGCCGCGTCGGTCGCGAGCAGCACCTTGACCTTCGGGTCGGAGCGGAATTTTCCCTGCGCGGCGAGACGGTCCTCGCGCCCCATGCTTCCGTGGATGCAGACGACCGCGTCCTGACTACCCAGCAGCGATTCGATCTTGCGCTGCAGGTACGCGAGCGTGTCCTTCTGCTCGGTGAAGATGACGAGCTTCTCATGCGGCGACCCCTGCGGTCGCTTGATCTCCGTCGGCCGGAACGGCGGCGCGTCGGGCTCCGCGGACGGATTGGCGATCGACGCCGCAGTGAAGGCCACGCGCAGCAGGCCGACCAGCTCCGTCCACTTGCGGTCTTCGCCTGAGCTTCGGACCGACTGCGCGAGCGACTGGAGGCGTCCGAGCGTCTCGATCTCGGCCTTGAGCTCCACGATCGACCTCGCGGCGGTCGCCTCGTCGAGGATCTGTTCCTCGGCTTCCTCGACCTCGTTGTCGGGCGCGTCCTCCAGGTCCTCGACATCCTCGGCGTCCAGTTCGGGGCCGCGCGGCGCGTTCGCGAACTTGCCGGCTCGCTGGAGGGTTTCCATCTCGGCCAGCCGGCTCTCCAGGCGCTCGCGGCGCCGGCGCAGCGATTGGTAGATCGCTTCGGGCGACGACGCGAGCCGGCGCTGCAGGATCGTGAGCGCGAATCCGACGGTGCCGGTGCGCTTCTCGTCCTGCAGCTTCTCGGCGCGGTTGAACTCCTCGCGAACGTACGAGGTGACATCCGAGTAGAGCCGCGCTTCCATCGGCGAGAGCTGGTAGGGCACCGTGTAGGCGATGCGCTCGGGAAAGAGCGGCGTGCTGTCGAACTTCAGCAGCGACTCCTTGGTCATGCGGCGCATGAGGTCGGAGACGTCGACCGTGTGCGCACCATCGCGGAACTTGCCCTCGAAGCGGTCGCCGTCGAGCAGCGCCATGAAGAGCTGGAAGTCCTCCTCCTTGCCGTTGTGCGGCGTCGCCGTCATCAGCAGGAAGTGGCGGGTCAACGCGGACAGCCGCTGGCCGAGGCGGTAGCGCTTCGTGTACTTGACCTCGCCGCCGAAGAACGTGGCGGACATCTTGTGCGCCTCGTCGCAGACGACGAGATCCCAGCGGCAGTCGGGCGCTTCGAGCTTGAGCTGCAGATCCTCGTTGCGCGCTAGCTTGTCGAGGCGCGCGATGACGAGCGGCGTCTCCAGGAACCAGTTGCCGGTGCGCGCCGATTCGAGCTTGTCGTTGGTGAGGATCTCGAACGGCAGGTGGAAGCGCTGGAACAGCTCGTCCTGCCATTGCTCGGCGAGGCTCCCGGGACACACGACGAGGCAGCGTTGCAGGTCGCCGCGCGCGATCAGCTCCCTGATGAGGAGCCCGGCCATGATGGTCTTGCCCGCACCGGGGTCGTCGGCGAGGAGGAAGCGCAGCGGCTGGCGGCGCAGCATCTCCTCGTAGACCGCCGTGATCTGGTGGGGCAGGGGATCGACGTTGCTCGTGTGGACCGCGAGCACCGGATCGTAGAGGTGGGCGAGGCGGATGCGGTTGGCTTCGGAGACGAGCTGGAACGTCGCGCCGTCGCCGTCGAAGCTCCACGGGCGGCCCTGCTCGACGATTTCGAGCTCGGCCTCGCGGTCGCGGTAGAGCAGGACGTTGCCGAGCTTGCCCGCGGGATCCTTGAACGTGAGCTCGACTGCCGACGCGCCGATCGCCTTCACCGCTTGCACGGTTGCCAAGGCGTCCGGGATGATCCCGCGGACGGCGGCGCCGGGCTTGAGGTCTTCGAGGCGAGCCATGGTGCGAGGGGTCTTCTGCCCGTTCAGCGGCCGTTGATCGGGAGCAAGGATCGGGCCACTCTGGAACGGCGCTCAGGTGGCCGACGGACTGGGCAGAGGCGTACGCAAGTCCGGGAGCATGCCGGAAGGCAGGATCAGCAGATGAGCCACCGATCGACCGGGCGTCGCCCGCGGTGCCCCGACGGGTCAGGCAATGCTGGCAACGCGCCCTCCTCCGCTGGGGGGGCCGGCGCCCCGTTGTGCCGTCCAGCCGCCCCTGGACTTGGTGGCCTGCGAGGGCGTATCGCGCGGGCTACCGCCGCGTATGATTGATTGATTCTTCGGACCATTGCGCGCCCATGGCCACCACCGTCCGGAAGACGATCTCGCTCCCTGCCGACCTCGCCCGCGAGGCGGAAGCGCTCGCCGAAGCTGAGGGCAAGACGCTCAGCGGCGTGATCCAGGACGCGCTTCGTCAGGCGCGTGTTGCCCGTCGCGATCAGGAGTTTCGGACCGTCCAGGGCTATTGGGCGCGCGAGGCGCGCGACAAGGGCCTCCTCAACGAGGACGATCTCGAGCGCTACCTCGCCGGCTGACGCTCGACTTCGATCCCGCGTCCTCGCCTCGGACCTCCCCCAGGCAGGTCCCGAACAGAACGGCGCCGTTCGCGAAGGCCAGGCCGATAAAGCCGCCGATCACCGCGCCCCACTCCGCGGTCCGAGGCTAAGCGGATCGACATCCTGCACCAGCGCCTCGGCGCGATGGGTCCAGCGCGCAAGCATCGGTCGGCGGCGCAGCCAGCGCACGGCCGGACGGAACGGATCGAACAGGCGGGCGCGCGCGAGCACGCGCTCGGCGGCGCGGGCGAGGTCTTCGCGGCCGTGCGCGCGGCAGAACGGCGGAAGTTCCTTCCAGTAGTGGCGCTCGATCAAGGCGGCGATCGTCGTTCGCCCGGCCTGCCGTGCCGTCAACCTGCCGCCGCCGAACGTCGGCCAGCGATCGAGGCCGCCCAGCGCCTCGAGCGCCACCGCGGTGCGCAGGCACTTCGCGCAACGCATGCAGTTGTTCTCGTGTCCGCTCTCGTAGCAGACGCGCAGGACTTCGCGAACGACGTCGTGGTCCGCGATCCCGGCGATCTTGTCGACGCGGGACAGCGCGGCGCCCTCGTTCTCGAACCGGGTCCCGCGCGTCGACAGCAACTGCGCGACCTGCGAGTAGTCGAGGTCGCGCTCGAGCCAGCCGTAGTCGGTCCACGACGAGAACAGCACGCGATCGAACCGATGCTCCAGCGCCAGGGCCAGCGCCGCGAGCAGCGAATGCGCGGATCGGAGCGCGAGCGCGGCGTTGATCCGGCGGGTGCGCATCTGGTTGGTCGTGACCGGGACGAGCGTCTTGCCCAGGCGATCGGCCGCGTGCCGCATTCGCGCTTCGATGCGCGCGAACGACGCGGGATCGCCGCCGGAAGTGTCGAACGAACCGAGCGCGAGCAGGAGATCGTGGAGCCGCGAGGCGCGCGGGCGCAGCGCCGTGTGGAACGAGTCGACCCCGCCCGAGAAGAAACACGCGGATCGCGTTCCGGCTGCGCGGGCGGCGTCCTCCTGGACATCCGCGTCGATCGCGACGTCCGGATCGTCGGGATGGAAGGCGCGCCAGGTCCGCTTGAGATCCTCCGCGCCGTCCAGCAACCGTGCATCCACCGGCCGCGCGAGCACGAGCGGCTCGTTCGACGCGATCGCGACCGGCAGCAGCATCGCGAGCCACGGGTTGCCGGTTTCGGTGAGATCGCCGGCGAACACGTCGGGCACTTCGAACCAGTAGACCTCCTCCGCGGGGCCGCCGCGCGCGTCGTCGTAGCGAACGACGCCGGAGAGGCGCGCGTGTCCCGACCGCTCGGGCGACCGGCCGATGTCGACGTCGACGAGCTTCACGTTGCGATGTCGGTCACGTGCCGAGGTGGCGGGTGACGCCGGGCTCCTGCACGAGGCGCTCCAGCCGGTAGGTGAGCGGCCGGATCGCCGGGTGGCGGCGCAGCCAGCGCACGAACGGCCGGAACGGATCGTGCAAACGCGAGCGGGCGAGCGCGCGGCGGATAGCGCGCGCCATGTCGTCGCGGCCGGTCTCGCGGCAGACCTCGAGCATCTCCTCGTAGTAGTGGCGCACGTTCGGATCGCCGATCGCCATCCGCGCCACCTTGCGCACGTCGAGGCGCTGCGCTCCGAACGCCGGCGCCTTGCCGATGACGCCCATCAGGTCGAGCATGATCGCGGTGCGCAGGCACTTCTCGCAGTTCATGCAATTGGTCTCGTCGCCGGTGAACAGGCACACGCGCAACGCGGCGAGCGCGACGTCGTGCCCGGCGACGAACCGCAGCTTCTCGGTGCGCAGGACCGAGAAGCCGTGGTTCTCGACGCTGGTCGCGGCGGTGGAGAGCAGCGCATCGGTGAGCGGATGCGTGCCCCAGGCGTCCTTCCACGTGAGATCGACGCTGGCGGCGACGATCACGCGCCGGAACCGCCGCTCGAGCGCGAGCGGCACCGAGGCCATCATCGCGCCCTGCGACATGTACATGAGGTCGGTGCGCCCCAGGCGCGTGTGCAGCAGATTGGTCGCGCAGGGGATCAACGTCTTCCCGAGGGCGTCGGCCGCCGCCTGCAGCTTCGCCCGCACGCGCTCGAACGACGGGCGCTTCGCGTGCATCAGGTCGAACGCGCCGTGGATCGTCAGGAGATCATCGATCGGCGCGGCGCGCGATGCGAGCACCGAGTAGAACGAGTCGACGCCTCCGGAGAACAGGCACACGGTGCGCGTGCCCGCTCCCGGGGGCTCGCGCATGACGTCGGCCTCGATCGCCACCGGCCGATGCGCGGGATTCCACATCCGCCATGCGCCCATCAGTTCGCGTGCGTGGTCGAGCATCACGCCGTCGACCGGGCGGCAGAGTTCGAGCGATTCTCCCAGCGTGACCGCGACCGGCAGCAGGCACGCGAGCCAGGGGTTGCCGGTGGTCGAGATGTCGCCCGCGTACGCTTCCGGGAACTCGTACCAGTAATCCTCGGCGTCGCGGCCGGCCTGCGGCGCGGCGTAGGACACGCGACCGGTGAGCCGCACCCAGCCGTCGCGCTCGGGCGACGGAGCGAGGTCGACGCGTTCGAGCTTCACCCGGCCAGCGCGCCGATCGCGACGAGCGCCTGCCGCACGTCGTCGACGCCCTGCGCGGACAGCGGTGACTGGGGAGGCAGCGGGTCGCCCACCGCGTAGCCCTGCAGCACGAGTCCGCCCTTGATGCACGCCGCGAGGTTGTGCTTCGCGAACGCCTGATTGAGCGCCCACAGCGGCCGCTGCTTCTCCATCGCGCCCTTCCAGTCGCCGCGCCGGCACGATTCGTAGAGTTCGACGCTTTGCCGCGGCGCGACGCAAGCCGGGCCCGCCATCCAGCCCACGCCGCCGATCAGCATCACGCAGGCCGGGATGTGCGACGAGGCGGCGAACACCTGCATGCGCCCCTCGCCGCGCAGCAGGATCGACAGCAGGCGCCCGGTGTTCACCGACGCATCCTTGATGTAGCGGATGGTCGGGACGCGCGCGAGCTTCTCGATCACCGGCAGCGAGAGGTCGGAGCGCTGGAAGTTCGGATTGGTGTAGAGCACGACCGGCAGGCCCACCGCCTCGCCGATCGCCTTGAAGTACGCGTACACGCCGTCGTCGGCGATCGGAAAGTACGCCTCGAGGATCGCGAGGATGCCGTTCGCGCCCATGCGTTCGTAGTCGCGCGCCTGGGCGACCGCATCCGCGGTGGTGGTCGACGCGACGCCCGCGACGACCGGCACGCGGCCGTTCGCCGCCTCGATCGTGACTTCGACGACGCGCCTGCGCTGCGCGGCGGAGAGGTAGGCGAACTCGCCGGTCGATCCGAGCGGCGCGAGGCCGTGCACGCCCGCACCGATCAGGTCGTCGCACAGCCGCGCGAGCACCGAATCGTCGACCGAGCCGTCGGCGCGGATCGGCGACACGAGATAGGGGAATACGCCGTGGAACTCCTTCGTGCTCACGTTCGCGCTCCGTCGATTGCCCCGGCGCGCGCCCGGGTGGCACGCGAGGCAGCATCCATCGTAGCGCAACGCGCGATCCGACAGGCCGGCCGCACGCAGCCGGGCCCCCCGGATCCACCGGCGATCAACCGGTCGTGCGTGCGGGGGCGGGGGCGGGCACCGGAGGCGACGCGCCACCCGCCGGAGGCGCCGATGGAACGGGAGCAGTTCCCGTCGGCGGCGTCGCGAGCTGGCCGTAGACCACGCGCGCGACCGCGAGCAGCCTGGTGCGGTCGAGCGGGCCGGAGAGCGCGTAGGCGGTGTCGTCGTCGATCCAGTAGAAGACGCCGACGCCGTTCTCGGCGGCGTACCGGAACGCGGTTTCGCCGGTCGGCCCGCGTGAGTCCTTCGACAATCGCCACTGCAGCGTGACGCGCTGCTTGTCCGCGTTCTCGTACATGACGAGCCCGGTCGGCTTCTCGTTGCCCGCGACGAGGCGCCCGCCGACGAGCGTGAACCCGAGCGACCCCAGGTCGGGGATGTGCGCCTCGGTCCCCATGCGGCGCGTGAGCCAGCGCGCGAGGCTCGCTTCCTCGTTCGCCCACACCTCGACCGGCCGGCGCGGGTCGGCGCTGTAGAGCGCGTGCGTGATCGCGGCCTGCCGCGCGAAGGTCGTCGGCACGCCGGTCCGCTCGAGCATCGCATCGCGCGCGAACCACCCGGCGGCGAGGCCGAGGACGAGCGTCGCCGCGGCCGCGTACGCCGGCCACAGGCGCCACGCGAGAGCGCGCGCCGGATGACCGCGCGCGGCGGCGGCGAGGCGCGGCGGGATCGCCTCGTCGAGCCAGGGATCGAACGCGTCGCGCAGCGCGGCGTTCTGCTCGCGGATCGCCGCGACGCGCGCCGCGGCCGAGGGATCACGCGCGATCGCCTGCGCGACCGCCTCGCGGCGCTCGTCGGCGAGCTGGCCGTCGGCCCAGGCCATCAGGTCGTCGTCGGTGATCGGGATCGCGCTCATCGTTCTTCCACTGTCGCCGTGCGTCGTCACTTCACGCGCTTGAGCGCGGAGGGCGGCTCCTCGGTCATGCGGCGCAGCTTCTCGCGCGCCCGCGACAGGCGGGACATCACGGTGCCCACCGGCACGGAGAGCGCTGCGGCGATCTCCTCGTACTTCATCTCCTCGACCACGGCGAGGAGCAGCGTCTCGCGCTGCTCGGCAGGCAGCCGGCCCACCCGTTGCAGCAATTCCGTCAGCTCGACGCGCGCGAACTGGGTCGCCGGCACCGGCACCTGCCACGCGCTGCGGCCGAGTTCCGAGTCCGCATCGAGCGACACCTGCGCGGCCTCGCGGCGCGCGCTCGCCTTCTGGTTGACGAACACGTTGTGCATGATCGTGAACAGCCACGCGCGCAGATCGGTCCCCGGCTGCCACAGCCGGCGCTTCTCCCACGCCCGCGCCAGCGCCTCCTGCACCAGGTCGTCCGCGCGCGAGCCGTCGCCGGTCAGCACGCGCGCATAGCGCCGCAGTCGCGGGATCGCGGCGAGCATTTCCGGATGCGGCAGCGGCGGATCGGCCATGGCGTGGCGTCTGGTGCCCGAGGCGCGGCCCGGCGGGCATGGCCGCCGTGCCCGGGAGCGCGCCGGGAGCTTAGGCCGGTTTCGCCGGGCTGGCGAGCGTCCCGACGCGGCCCTCCCGCTCGTTCGACCTCCCCTCCGGGCAGTCCGGAACAAGGAGTCGAACAGTCGGCCGCCCGCGACTATTCCCCCGGGGCCGAATGCGCGCGACCGACGGTCCCGCAGGCGCGCTCGGCCGCGAGGGATCGCCCGCTCCGTCGGGTCGACGGCGGGCACCGCGTCGCCGCTACAGCAGGAACAGCGTCGCGAGTCCGAGGAAGATGAAGAACCCGCCGGAATCGGTGACCGCGGTGATCAGGACCGAGGAGCCGACCGCCGGGTCGCGGCCGATCTTGAGCATGGTCATCGGGATCAGCACGCCCATCATCGCGGCGAGCAGCAGATTGAGCGTCATCGCGAACACCATCACGAGGCCGAGCTTGACGTCGTGGTAGAGCATCATCGAGACGAGTCCCATCACGCCGCCCCAGATGACGCCGTTCGCGAGCGCGACCAAGAGCTCCTTGCGGATCAGCTTGTCCGCGTGGTTGCGCGTGACCTGCCCGAGCGCCACCGCGCGCACGATCATCGTGATCGTCTGGTTGCCCGAATTGCCGCCGATGCCCGCCACGATCGGCATCAGCGCCGCGAGCGCGACGAGCTTCGCGATCGAGCCCTCGAACACGCCGATCACGCGCGAGGCGAAGAACGCGGTCATCAGGTTCACCGCGAGCCAGGCCCAGCGGTTCTGGAACGATTTCCAGACCGATGCGAAGACGTCCTCCTCCTCGCGCAGGCCCGCCTGGGCGAGCACCTCCTCCTCGCCGCGCCGCCGCACGAAGTCCAGCACCTCGTCGACGGTGACGCGGCCGACGAGGCGGTCGTTGGTGTCGACGACCGGCGCCGACACGAGGTCGTAGCGCTCGAACGTGCTCGCGGCCACGTCGGCCTTCTCGTGCTGCGCGAGCTTGACGGCCGCGGGCGCCATCACGTCGCCGACCATGCGTTCCGGATCGTTGACGATCAGCTTCGCGATCGGCAGCACGCCGAGCAGCTTCTCGTCGCGGTCGACGACGAACACCTGGTCGGTCTGCGACGGCAGGTCCTCGAAGCGGCGCAGGTAGCGGAGCACGACCTCGAGCTTGACGTCGGCCCGCACCTGGATGTCCTCGAAGTCCATCAGCGCGCCGACCATGTCCTCGTCGAACGACATCGCGGCGCGCAACTGCTCGCGTTCCTCGACCGGGAGGCTCTGGAAGACGTCATCCATCACCTCCTGCGGCAGGTCCTCGGCGATCGCGGCGAGTTCGTCGGCCTCGAGCGTTTCCGCCGCGGCGACGAGTTCCTCGGTGTCCATCGACGAGATCAGCGACTCGCGGACCGCGTCGCTCACTTCGACCAGGATCTCGCCGTCGCGCTCGGCGGACTTGATCAGGTCCCAGACGTAGAGGCGCTCCTCGAGCGGCAGCGCCTCGAGGATGTAGGCGATGTCCGCCGGATGCAGCCGGTCGAGCCGCTGCTGGAGCGCAGCGCGGTTCTGCCGGGTAACGAGGCTCTCGACGAGGCCGGCGCGTTCCGCGTCGGACGCCTGCGCAGCCTGCTCGTGGACGAGCCCCTCGACGAGCCGGTTCCGGCGGATCAGCGCGGTGACGTCGGCGAGCGCGTCCTCGACGCGCCCGCGCGCGTCGCCAGGCCGGGCCGGGGTCTTGTCGGCGATCTCGGGCATGGCGGTGTCGAATCCAATCGGGCGGGCGGCGCGGGAGGCGCCGCGATTCTACGCGCCCGAACCGGCTTCCGACAGTCGCGCGGCGCCGAGACGCGCGGGCGCGGCGCGCGCCGAGTCAGGGCACGGACGCCGAGGGCATCCGCGCGAGGATCGTCGCGACGCGGCCGTCGAGGTACTCGGAGCCCGGATTGCGCTCGAAGCGGCGCGGGGACGGGACCATCGCCGCGAGCCGCGCGGCCTGCTCGTCGGAGAGCTGGCCCGCGGAGACGCCGAAGTAGCGCCGCGCGGCCGCCTCGGCGCCGAACACGCCGTTGCCCCACTCGATGACGTTGAGGTAGAGCTCGAGGATGCGCCGCTTGGGCAGCAGCGCCTCCATCATCACGGTGATGAGCGCCTCCTGCGCTTTCCGCACGTAGCTGCGGTCCGGCGAGAGGAACAGGTTCTTCGCGAGCTGTTGCGTGATCGTCGAGCCGCCGTAGGCCACCTTGCCGCGACGCTCGTTCTTCTCGCGCGCCTTCGCGATCGCCTCCCAGTCGAAGCCCGAGTGCTCGACGAACTTCGCGTCCTCGGCCGCGATGACCGCCCGCTTGAGCTGCCGGGAGATCTTCTCCGCGGGCACCCATCGGTAGCGGATCACCGCCTTGGGTTGCTTGACGCGCATCTCGGCGAGCCGCTGCTCCATGAAGGCGGTCTCTCCGGGAGGATTCCAGCGGTACCAGAGGATGTGCGCGGCGAACCACGCCTGGACCAGCGCGAACGCGACGACGAGCGCGACGAGCGCGCGGAGCGTCCAACGCGCCGGCGTCGACCGCGCCATCGGGAACTACGCGCCCGGCCGGAGCAGCGCGAATACCGACTTCGTGTCGGGCCGCACGCCGCGCCACAGCGCGAAGCTCTCGGCGGCCTGCTCGACCAGCATGCCCATGCCGTCGGAAGCGCCACCCGCGCCGTGCTCGCGCGCCCAGCGCATGAACGGGGTCGGCAGGTCCGAGTAGATGAGGTCGTAGGCGAACGCGCCGGGCGCGAACAGGGTCCCGGCGAACGGGAACGCGTCGACCTGCGCGCCGCCCATGCCGAGGCTCGTCGCGTTGATCACGATCTCGTGGCGGCGCGCCCCGATGGCCTGCGGATCGAAGGCTTCGACACGGCCGTAGCGCGAGAACTCCGCGGCGACTTGCACCGCCTTCGACATCGTGCGGTTGCTGATCGCGACCGACGCCGCGCCGGCGTCGAGGAGCGGCTTCAGGATCCCGCGCACCGCGCCGCCCGCACCGAGGATCGCGATCGCGCGCCCGCGGACATCGGCATGGAGGTTGACGGTGAGGTCGCGCACGAGCCCCACGCCGTCGGTGTTGTCGGCGTGCCACGCGTCGCCGACACGGGCGAG
Source organism: Burkholderiales bacterium (assembly GCA_015075645.1). NCBI lineage: Bacteria > Pseudomonadati > Pseudomonadota > Betaproteobacteria > Burkholderiales > Burkholderiales bacterium. The sequence continues at coordinate 232,516 of JABTUF010000006.1, forward strand.
CGTATTGACGGCGCCCGCGAGCCTCGCGCGCTCGGTCGTCTCGGTGGCGACGGCGAATGCCTCGAGCTTGAACGGTATGGTCACGTTCAGGCCCATTCCGCCCTCGGCGGCGAAGCGTTCGACCGTCGCCCGGAACGCGTCGCGCGGCGCGAGAAGCCGCTCGTAGGTCATGTCCTGCCCGGTCGACGCGGCGAACGCGGCGTGGATGGGCGGCGATTTCGAGTGCGCGATCGGGTTGCCGATGACGGCGTAGCGGGCAGGCATTTCAGTTGTCAGTTGTCAGTTGTCAGTTGTCAGTTGTCAGTTGTCAGTTGACAGGCGTCCGAGGGAAGTGGGCCGCACGGCCCAGCGCGCGCGAGGGCGGGTCGGACCGGATTATCGCCGATGCGCGATTCCGAGGGATTCCTGTGCGCGGGCTCCGCGTTCGCGCCCGCGTTCTTGCCCGCCAACTTCAGCCTCCCACCCGCGCTCGATGCGCGGCCACCGGGCACTCCGCCGCCACTGTCAACTGTCAACTGCCAACTGACTACTGACTGATGAGCTCGTCGGCCTTCGTGAACGTCCAGGTGCGCGTGATGTGCAGGACGTCGGTGTCGCGGTGGATGTCGGGCGGGAACGGAGCGTAGGGCGCGGCCATCCGGACGATGTGCAGCGCGGCGGCGTCGAGCACGCGATTGCCCGACGAGCGGTTCACCTCGATGTTCTCCACCGAGCCGTCGGCCCTGATCGACACGGTGATGAGCAGGCTGCCGTACAGCCTGTTCTGGCGCGCGGCCTCGGGATAGTTGAGATTGCCGACGCGCTCGACCTTGAGCCGCCAGTCCTCGACGTAGCGCGCGAAGCGGTACTCCTCGGCGCGCGCCCCGACGAAGCGCCGCTTCGGGCGCTTCTGGTAGGCGTCCATGTCCTTCGCGATCTGCGCCTCGAGCCGCATCGCGTCGAGCGTGCGCTGCATCATCTCGTTCGCGGTCGGCGTGTCGTTGCGGTCGGCGTTGATCGTGGGGGCGGGCTGAACCGGCACGAGCGGAGCGGCGCGAAGCTGGGTCAGCAGTTCCTGCGTCTTCTTCTCGAGCGCCTGCACCCGCTCGGTGGCGATCGCGATGTCCTCGCGCTGCTGCTCCTTCGGAAGCACCGGCAGCGGCGTCTTCGCGCGCCGGTTCGCGTCGGTGTTGCCGCCGCCGTCGAGGTTCGCCTGCGCGAGGAGTTCCGGCTTGTCGGGCCGCTCCTTCGTCTTCGCGTTGACGAGCGCGACCTCGAGCGGCGGACCGCGGTCGAAAAGACGCTTCAGATCCGCCGGCGCGAAGTGGATCGACAGCAGGACGAGGTGGACCGCGGCGGACAGGCCGAACGCGATGCCCGTGCCGAGGCTCACGCCGCGGAACAGCATGCGCCGGGGCGGCCCGGCGAGCGCTTCGGGCGGGATCGTCGCGGGCGGCAGCGCTCCGGCCGGATGCAACCGCGCCCGCGACGGCGTCGTCATCGGTTCGACGGCGATCGGGGTCGGCGCCACCGACACGAGCGGCCGCACCACCGCGCGCGCCGCACGAACGCCGGACGCAGCCGGGCGCACGGCCGCATCCCCGCCGGACCGCCTCGCTGGAACCGCCGCTACGGGCACAGGTGCGGGAGTCGCCCGAGGCGGAGTCTTCGTGCCGCCAGAGCGCGATGACGACTCGGCGGCGGTCGGCACAGCGCCCGTGCGCGGCTTCGTCCGCTCAGGTGCCGGAGGCTGTGCCGGGGGCGCCGGCGCGTCAGCCTTCGGCGCGCGTCGCGGTGTCCGCGGCCGGGAAGCGGCGTCGGCGGACGCGGGAACCGGGTCGGGCGGCTTGGCCGGGGTCGGCTTGCGGGGCACCGGGGCAACGGGGGCGGGGAAGCGATCCGCCCATTGTAGGGAACCTCAAGGCGATACAGCAGCTTCCGTGCCGGACTTCGCGCCTTCCGGCATCCCGGCGTAGCGCGCTTCCAACGTCGCCTCGAGGAGATCGATGCGCACGATCTGGACCCGGACCGGCGTCCCGGGGACGAGCGAGGGCAACCCGGCGAGCTTCACCCGAAGCGGAATCGGCGTGAGCCGGGCGACGCCCTCGCGCTCGACGGTCGCATCGACGATGTCCGCGCGCTCCTGCAGGAGCCAGCGCAGGCACCAGTAGTGCTCCATGCGCTCCTGGAACTCCGCGTACTGCCCGTAGGTCGCCTCGAAGTCCGCCATCGCGGCGACGAGTTCGGCGTCGTTCTGCGCGTACGGGGGCTTCCCGCCCGCGATCACCGCGAGGATCTGACGCTGGTTCACGAGGTCGGCGTAGCGGCGCAGCGGCGAACTCGACCACAGGTAGTGGGTGAGGCCGAGCCCTTGATGTTCGCCGGGTCGGGTGCTCATCTTCACCTTGCCGCCGGACTGCACGCGGTAGAGGCCCGCCGCGCCGGCCTGCGCGAGGAGCCGGCCCCAGGTCGCGTTCGCATGAATCATCAGTTCCGAGACGAGCGTGTCGAGCGGCGAGCCGCGCGGACGCGGCAGGATCGACACCCGGCCCGGCTCGTCCACCGCGCTTCGCGCGTCCCAGTCGACCTCGAAGGCGAAGTCGATGCGATCGACCTCGACCTTGCCGCGCGCCGCGCCGAGGTGCTGCGCGAGGCGCCACAGCACGCGCATCTCGGCCGTCCACGGCGGATCGTCCGCCGAGGGCAGCGGGCGCGCGAACGCTTCGCTCGCCCCGCCGAGCGCGATGTTGGCGGCGATGGGCACGCGCTCGGCCACCGTGCGGTGCGAGGCGGGCGCGCCCGACCCGTCGAGTTCGACGTAGAGCGAGAGCGCGGGCCGCGCCTCGCCCGCCGCGAGCGAGAATTCGGCGACGACCTCGTCGGGCAGCATGGTGATCTTGCGCCCGGGCATGTAGACGGTCGACAGGCGCTCGCGCGCGATCGCGTCGAGCGCGCCGCCGCGTTCGAGCGCCAGCGCGGGCGCGGCGATGTGGATGCCGATCTCGGTGCGCCCGCCCGGCAGTTCGCGCACCGAGAACGCGTCGTCGATCTCGGTGGTCGCCGCATCGTCGATCGAGAACGCGCGCACGCCCTCGGCGAGCGGCAGGTCGGGCAACGTTCCGACCGGCGGCCACGGCGCGAACGCCGTGCCGCGCGGAAACGCCTGCGCGAGGAAGGCGTCGAAGTGGTAGTCGTGGGTCGACGGAATCGCGCCGCACGCGGCGAGCATCGCGACCGGCTGCATGCGCTCGGCCTCGCAGGCCGCGGCGAGCGCCTTCCATTCGAGCGAATTCTTCTCCGGACGGTAGAGCAGCATGGTGCGCTTCGCGGCGAGTTCGGCCGGCAGCGCGCGACGCGCGAGCGCCTCGACCCACGCGGCGACCTGTTCCGCTTCGCGCCGCTTGCGCTCGACCGAGGCGAGCGCGGCGGCGAGCGACTCCGGCGGCGCCTTGCGGTAGCGCCCCTTGCCCCGCTTGTAGAAGTGCATCGGCGAGGCGTGCAGGACGCGCAGGACCGCCGCCTGCTCGGGCGCGTTCGCCTGCGCGCCGAAGTACTCGCGCGCGAGCGCGTCGAAGCCGAACTCGTCGTCGCCGGAAACTTCCCAGAGGAACTGCGCGTCGAGCGTGGAGGCGATGGCCTCGGCCTGCGTCAGCACCTCGCCCGCCGCGGGCGACGCGAAGCGCAGCAGCACGTTCGCCGCCTTGAGCTTGATGCGCCGGCCGGTCGACACCTCGACCTGCAGCGAGGTCGCCTGGTCGGCGAGCACCGTGCCGGCCCTGATCTGGCCGTCGTCTTCGAACAGCACGTTCATCGGGATGTCCCGCGGAGACGCCCTTGCGGCGCCGGCGTTCGGTCCGGAAGGCGGGGCCGCGATTATATCGGGTGCGCGATTGCGGGCCGTCCGACGCTGCGGCATAGTCGGCGGTTCCGGACGGGGGATGGGGTCGATGAAGTACAAGCACCTTGGCGCGAGCGGACTCGAGGTGTCGACGCTGACGCTCGGCACGATGACCTTCGGCGAGCGCACCGGCGCGGCGGAGGCCCATGAGATCGTCGCGCACGCGCGCGATGCCGGCGTGACGTTCATCGACACCGCCGACGCCTACGTGATGGGCGAGTCCGAGCGGATCGTCGGCGCGGCGATCCGCGCCGAGCGCAACCACTGGGTGCTCGCCACCAAGGTCGGCAACCGGATGGCCGACGAGCGCAACAACGGCGGATCGTCGCGCGCGTGGATCCTGCGCGCCTGCGACGCGAGCCTCGCGCGACTATCGACCGACCGCATCGACGTCTACTACCTGCACCGCGACGACCCGTCGACGCCGCTCGACGAGTCGGTCGGCGCGATGGGCGACCTGATCCGCGTGGGCAAGGTGCGCTACTTCGGCGTGTCGAACTTCCGCGGCTGGCGCATCGCCGAGACCGTGGCCGCCTGCCGGCGCAACGGCGTCCCCGCGCCGATCGTCTGCCAGCCGAGCTACAACCTGCTGAACCGCATGCCCGAAGTCGAGATCCTGCCCGCGTGCGACCACTACGGCCTCGGCGTCGCGCCCTATTCGCCGATCGCGCGCGGCATCCTGACCGGCAAGTACGCGCCCGGCGCGCCGCCGCCGCCCGACTCGCGCGTCGAGCGCAACGACCGCCGGATGATGGAAACCGAATTCCGCGCCGAGAGCCTCGCGATCGCGCAGACGCTCAAGGCCCATGCGGAGGCGACCGGCCGCACGGCGACGCAATTCGCGCTCGCGTGGCTGTGGGCGAACCCGATCGTGACCACGGTGATCGCCGGTCCGCGCACGCTCGCGCAATGGCAGGACTATGCGGATGCGGTCGGCACCGCATGGTCGGCCGACGACGAGGCGCTCGTCGATGAACTCGTGCGGCCCGGGCATCCGTCGACACCGGGCTACCACGACCCGCGCCACCCGTTCTACGGACGAAAGCGCCGCGAGCGCTGATCGCGCGTCGAGGCGCGCGCGCCGGTCCGGAGCGATTCGGCGTTCGTCCTACGGTGCGCTGCCGCGCGCGCCGGTAGAGTCGTCGGTCCGCGACGCCGACCGCGCGCGGATCCGACGATGACGCACGAATCGCCCGCCTTTCCCTGGACCTTCGGGCTCGAGGAGGAGTTCTTCCTCGCGCACCCGCGCTCGCGCGCGCTGGCGACTTCGGTCCCGCGCTCGCTGATGCGCGCGTGCCGCCGGCGTTTCGGCGACGCGATCGCGCCCGAACTCCTGCACTCGCAGATCGAGATCGTCTCGCCGGTGTTCTCGAGCTGCGCCGAGGCGCTCGGGACGATGGCCTCGCTCCGGCGCGGCGTCGCCGCCATCGCCGCGGAGAAGGACCTGCGGATGCTCGCGGCCGGCACCCACCCGATCGCCGCCTGGGGCGAGCAGGTCGAGACGCCGAAGACCCGCTACCGCGGCATCGTCGAGGACTTCCAGATCGTCGCGCGGCGCAACGTGCTGTGCGGCCTGCACGTCCACGTCGCCGTTCCCGCCGGCGTCGACCGCGTGGCGCTGATGAACCGCGTGATGCCCTGGCTCCCCGCGTTCCTCGCGCTGTCGACGTCCTCGCCGTTCTGGAACCGCGCGGCGACCGGGCTCATGTCCTACCGGCAGGCCGCGTACGACGAATGGCCGCGCACCGGGATTCCCGACCATTTCGAGAGCGAAGCCGAGTACGCGCGTTTCGTCGAGCTGCTCGTCGCCGGCGGCGCCGCGCGCGACGCGAGCTACCTGTGGTGGGCGATCCGCCCGGCCATGCGTTTCCCGACGCTCGAACTGCGCATCTGCGACGCCTGCACGCGCGTCGACGACGCGGTCGCCATCGCGGCGCTGTACCGATGCCTGCTCCGCTGCCTCACGCGGCGGCCCGACTTGGGCGCCGCGTGGACGCCGTTCACGCGGCGCCTCGTCGACGAGAACCGCTGGCGGGCCAAGCGGTTCGGCCTCGACGCGTCCTTCCTGGCGTTCGACGGCGCGCCTGCCGTGCCGTGCCGGAGCGTCATCGAGCGTCTGCTCGACACGGTCGCGGAGGACGCGCAGGCGCTCGGTTGCGAGCCATCGCTGCGCCGCGTGCGCGAGATCCTGCGCGACGGCACCAGCGCGCACGCGCAGCTCGCGATCTTCCGCGGGCGCCGCGCCCGCGGCGACTCGACCTTCGAAGCGCTGCAGTTCCTCGTCGACTGGCTCGCCGCCGCGACGATCGCCGACCGCGCGCCCGCGGTCGAGGCTCCGCGCGCGCCTGCGCCGGTCCGGGCGTGATCCGCGCCGCCTTTCGGGGCAGACTCGATGCACATATGAAGTCTATTGCCTATGTTGCGGCAGGAGGCGCGCTTTTCCCCTAGACTCCGGCGAGCCCGCGACCCGCCTCGCGCGCCCTCTCTCGCCGTGAACACGATCGCCCTCGCCTTCTCCGAAGCCTTCTCGATGGTCGCGCGCCTCGACCAGACGTTGGTCGAGATCGTGCTGCTGTCGCTCGGCGTGAGCCTCACGTCGGTCACGGTCGGCTCCGCGCTCGCGCTTCCGGCGGGCGCGGCCATCGCGGTCGGGTCGTTCCCCGGCAAGCGCGCGGTGGTGACGACGCTGAACGCGCTGATGGGCCTGCCCGCGGTGGTCGTCGGCCTCGCGGTCTACCTGCTGCTCTCGCGCGCGGGCCCGCTCGGCGCGCTCGGCCTCCTGTTCACTCCGCCCGCGATGGTGGTCGCGCAGGCGGTGCTGCTGTTCCCGCTCCTCGCCGCGCTCACGCGCCAGGTCGTCGCCGACGCCTGGGGCGAATCGCGCGAGCAACTCATTTCGCTCGGCGCGACGCCGTGGACCTCCGCGCTCGCGCTGCTCTTCGACCTGCGCTTCACGCTCGTCACGATCGTGCTGGCCGGGTTCGGGCGCGCGATCGCCGAGGTCGGCGCGGTGATGATCGTCGGCGGCAACATCGACGGCGTGACGCGCGTGATGACCACGGCGATCGCGCTGGAGACCTCGAAGGGCGACCTCCCGCTGGCGCTGGGGCTCGGCATCGTCCTCCTCGCGATCGTGCTCGTTCTCAATACCGCGGCGTCGTCGATCAAGGACGCGGCGGTCCGGCGTTATGGCTGAGCACTCGATCCTCCCGATGGCGCTCGACGACGTCTCGTTCGTCGTGCGCGGGCGCGCGATCCTCGACCGCGTGTCGCTCGAACTCGGCCACGGGAACCGCACGGTGATCCTCGGCCCCAACGGCGCCGGCAAGAGCGTGCTCTTGCGGATCGCGCACGGGCTCTTGCGGCCCACCGAGGGCGCGGTGCGCTGGTCGGCCGTGGAGACCCCCGGCCGTCCGCGCCGGCAGGCGATGGTGTTCCAGCGGCCGGTGATGTTCCGGCGCAGCGCGCTCGGCAACCTGCGCTTCGCGCTGCGCATCGCCGGCATTCCCGCGGCGGAGCGCGACGCGCGCGCCCGCGACGCGCTCGCGCGCGTGGGACTCGCGTCGATCGCGCAGCAGCCGGCGCGCGTGCTCTCCGGCGGCGAACAGCAGCGCCTCGCGATCGCGCGGGCGTGGATGCTCGACCCCGAGGTGCTGTTCCTCGACGAACCCACCGCGAACCTCGACCCGGGGTCCACGCACGCGATCGAGCGCATCGTCGACGCGATCCATGCGGCGGGCACGAAGATCGTGATGGTCACGCACAACCTCGGCCAGGCGCGACGGATCGCCGACGAGATCGTCTTCCTCCACGGCGGCCGCATGCTCGAGCGCACGTCCGCCGAGGTGTTTTTCTGCAAGCCCGCGACCGCGGAAGCCGTCGCCTACCTCGAAGGAGAACTGCCATGGCGCACATCCAACGCCGCCTGATCGTATCGTTCGTCGCCGCGTGCGCGGCACTCCTCGCGCTGCCGGCCGCGGCGCAGGACAAGTCGATCGTCGTCGCCTCGACGACGTCGACCGAGCAGTCGGGACTGTTCGGCCACATCCTGCCCGCGTTCACCGCGAAGACCGGCATCACCGTCAAGGTCGTCGCGGTGGGCACCGGCCAGGCGCTCGACATCGGCCGGCGCGGCGACGCCGACGTCGTGTTCGTGCACGACCGGGTCGCCGAGGACAAGTTCATCGCCGAGGGTTCGGGCGTGGGCCGGCGCGACGTCATGTACAACGACTTCGTGCTGATCGGGCCGAAGTCCGATCCGGCGAAGGTCGCGGGAACCAAGGACCTCTCGGCGGCGCTGAAGGCGATCGCCGAGGCGAAGGCGCCGTTCGTCTCGCGCGGCGACAAGAGCGGCACGCACATGGCGGAACTGCGCTACTTCAAGGCGGCCGGCGTCGACCCGGTGGCGGGCCGCGGCGCCTGGTACAAGGAGACCGGCTCCGGCATGGGTCCCGCGCTCAACACCGCTTCGTCGATGAACGCGTACATCCTGTCCGATCGCGGGACCTGGCTCTCGTTCAAGAACCGCGGCGACCTCGTGATCGCGGTCGAGGGCGACAGGCGCATGTTCAACCCCTACGGCGTGATGCTCGTGAATCCGGCGAAGCACCCGCACGTGAAGGCCGCGGAGGGACAGGCGTTCATCGACTGGCTCGTGTCGCCCGAGGGACAGGCGAAGATCGCGAGCTACAAGGTGGGCGGCGAGCAGCTCTTCTTCCCGGACGCGCACTGATGCGGCCCACGCGCGCGCTCCTCGCCATCGCGGCGTTCGCCTTCTCCTCGCTCGCCGCTGCACAGGCCCCCGTGAAGCTCCATGCGGCGGGGAGCCTGCGCGGCGTGATGAGCGACCTCGCCGCCGCATGGAAGGCCGGCGGCGGCGGCTCGGTCGAGGCGGAGTACGGGGCTTCAGGCACGCTCCGCGACAAGATCGCGGCGGGCGCGCCGGCCCAGGTGTTCGCCTCCGCGAACATGACGCATCCGCAGTCGCTCGCCGCTTCGGGGCGCGCGGGTCCGGTGTCGCTCTTCGCGAAGAACCAGCTCTGCGCGCTGTCCACGCCGCAAGCGCGGGTGACGACCGACACGCTGCTCGACCGGCTCCTCGATCCCGCGGTCAAGGTCGGCACCTCGACGCCGAAGGCCGATCCCTCGGGCGACTATGCGTTCCTGTTGTTCGAGAAGGCGGACAAGCTTCGTCCGGGCGCGGGCGCCACGCTGTCGGCGAAGGCGCTGCAACTCACCGGCGGGCCGAACTCTCCGAAGCCGCCGCCGGACCGGAGCCTCTACGGCATGCTGGTCGCCGACGGCAAGGCCGATGTGTTCCTCACCTACTGCACCAACGCGATCGTCGCGCAGCGCGAGCATCCGTCGCTCGTCGTGTCGACCATTCCGCCCGCGCTCGCGGTCGGCGCCGACTACGGCATCACCGTGCTCAACGGCGCGCCCGACGGGGCCGCGAAGTTCGTCGCGTTCGTCCTCTCGCCGGAGGGTCGTCGGATCATCGCGTCGCACGGCTTCGCGCTGCCGTGAGCCCTGCGGAGCGATGTTCGACCGGACGAGGCGGAAGGCGTCCGACTGAAGTCGGACCCACCAGTTGATCGCGACGCCCGCGAAGTGGGTCAGGCTTCAGTAACCTGACGGGGTTCGTCGCCGATGCAGTAGTCTTTCGGTCCAAGGTGCATCCCGATGGCACCCCGGCATCTCGTGCCACACCAAGGAGAAGCCATGAAACTGTCCGCCCGCAACGTACTCCCCGGCAAGGTCGTCGACCTGAAACGCGGGGCCACGACCTCGCACGTGAAGATTCAGGTCGCCGGCGGCGCGGTGATCACCGCGTCGATCACCAACGAAGCCGTCGACGAACTCCACCTCGCGGTCGGCGATAGCGCGAGCGCGATCGTCAAGGCTTCCGACGTGATCGTCGGCAAGGGCTGACGCACGCATGGGCCGCCGCGACTGGCTCGCGCGCGCCGCGGCCATCGCGGCGGCGCTCGCGTGGCCGGCGGCGGCACGCGCGGAGCCCTCGCGCGAAGTAACCGACGCGGCCGGCCGCAAGGTCCGCGTGCCCGCGCGCGCAGCGCGCGTGTTCGCATCCGGGCCGCCGGCATCGATCCTCGTCTTCGCGGTCGCGCCCGACGCGCTCCTCGGGTGGACCACGCCGTTTCGCCCGTCCGAGCGTCCGTTCGTTCCGCCCAGGTACGCCGATCTGCCGGTGACCGGCCGGCTGACCGGCCGCGGCAACACCGCGAACGTCGAACTCGTGATCGCGTCACGGCCCGACGTGATCGTCGACTACGGCGCGGTCAACGACACCTTCGCCTCGCTCGCCGACCGCGTGCAGCAGCAGACCGGCATTCCGTACCTGCTCCTCGACGGCGCCTTCGACCGGATCGGGGACGCGCTCACCGCGATCGGCGAACTCACCGGCGAAGAGTCGCGCGCCGCCGCGCTCGCGAACGACGCCCGCGACACCGTGGACGACGTCACGCGACGCGTGGCGTCGATCCCCGCATCGAAACGCCCGCGGCTCTACTACGGCCGCGGTCCCCGGGGGCTGGACACCGGCCTCGCCGGATCGATCAACATGGAGGTGATCGACCGCCTGGGCGCGATCAACGTCGCCGCCTCGCTCGGTCGCGGCGGGCTCGTCGCCGTGTCGCTCGAACAGGTGCTCTTGTGGAACCCGGAGGTGATCGTCACGACCGACCCGGTGTTCTTCGCCTCGGTCCGGCGCGACCCGCTGTGGCTGCAGGTGGACGCGGTGAAGTCGCGGCGCGTCCACCTCGCGCCGGCCGAGCCTTTCGGCTGGATCGATTTCCCGCCGTCGGTCAACCGGCTGGTCGGCCTGCGCTGGCTCGGGCGCATCCTGTATCCCGACGCGTTCCCCGACGATCTCCGCGCCCGGGTGCGCGACGACTACACGCGGTTCTACCACCAGACGCCCACACAAGCGCAACTCGATCGGCTGATCGCGACCGCGGAACGCGCGCCACCGGGCTGACCGCACCGCGCGAGGACGACGTCGGCCGCAGTCGCGCGGGTATCATCGGACCCGGCCCGCGATGAACACGATGACGTCCGAACGCGCCGACGGACCGCGCCACGCGTCCACGATGACCGGCGCGTCGACCGTCGCGCGCATGTGGATCGCGGCCGGACTGTCGTTCGTCGCGCTCCTCGCCGTCGTCGCGCTGGCGTTCGCGGTCGGCCGCTACCCGGTGGCGCCCGGCGACCTCGCCGCGCTGGCCTGGTCGAAGGTCACTGGAACCCCCTCCAGCGTCTCGGCGACCATCGAGACGATCGTCTGGAGCGTGCGCGGTCCGCGCATCGGCGCCGCGGTCGCGATCGGCGCCGCGCTCGCGGCGGCCGGCGCCGCGTACCAGTGCCTGTTCCGCAATCCGCTGGTGTCGCCCGACATCCTCGGCGTGTCGGGCGGCGCGGCGGTCGGCGCGGTGCTCGGCATCTTCCTCGCGCTGCCGGTGATCGCGATCCAGGGTCTCGCGTTCGCGTTCGGCCTGGTCGCGGTCGCGCTCGTCTACGTGATCGCCTCCGCGGTGCGCGGACACGATCCGCTGCTCGTGCTCGTCCTCGCGGGCGTGCTCGTCGGCGCGCTGCTCGGCGCGTGCGTCGCGCTGCTCAAGGTGCTCGCCGACCCGTACAACCAGTTGCCGGCGATCACGTTCTGGCTCCTCGGCAGCCTCGCCGGCGCCGCTCCCTCGGATCTCGCGACCGCACTCCCGGCGATCGCGATCGGCCTCGTGCCGCTGTGGCTCATGCGCTGGCGCGTCAACCTGCTCTCGCAGGGCGACGAGGAGGCGCGCGCCCTGGGCGTCGAGACCACGCGCGTGCGTCTCGCGGTCATCGCGTCGGCGACGCTGATGACCGCGGCCGCGGTGTCGATCTCCGGCATCATCGGCTGGATCGGGCTCGTCGTGCCGCACTTCGCTCGTCTCGCCGTCGGCCCCGATTTCGGCCGGCTGCTGCCGGTGTCCGCGGTGATGGGCGCGGCGTTCCTGCTCGCGGTCGACACGCTCGCGCGCAGCACCGCGCGCATCGAGATTCCGCTGGGCGTGCTCACGGCGTTCGTCGGCACGCCGCTCTTCCTGTGGCTGCTCGTGCGCGCGAAGCGGAGCTGGCAGTGAGCGCGCGACTCGAGGCGGTGGACCTGAGATTCGGCTACCCCGGCCACCCGGTCGGCCGCGACGTCTCGCTGTCCTTCACCTCGGGCGAGATCGTCTGCCTGCTCGGGCCCAACGGCGGCGGCAAGTCGACGCTGTTCCGCACGCTGCTGGGCCTCCTGCCCGCGCAGGGCGGCGAAGTGCGCCTCGACGGCGAGCCGCTCGCCGGCCTCGCGCGCGCGGCGATCGCGAGGCGCGTGTCGTACGTGCCGCAGGCGCATGCGGGCACGTTTCCGTTCAGCGTGCAGGACGTCGTGCTGATGGGCCGCACCGCGCATCTGCCGCCGTTCGCCTCGCCCGGCAGGCGCGACGTGGCGATCGCGCAAGCGAGCCTCGAGCGGGTCGGCCTCGCGCGTCTCGCGGACCAGGTCTACACGCGCATCTCGGGCGGCGAGCGCCAGCTCGCGCTCATCGCGCGCGCGCTCGCGCAGGAAGCCCCGCTCATGGTGATGGACGAGCCCACCGCGAGCCTCGACTTCGGCAACCAGGTCCGCGTGCTGGACGAGGTGCGCGCGCTCGCGCGCTCGGGCATCGGCGTCGTGATGGCGACGCACGACCCCGACCAGGCGTTCCTGTGCGCCGACCGCGTCGCGTTGCTGCACGACGGGCGCCTCGTCGCGGACGCCCCGCCGCGCGAGGCGATCACGCCCGCGACGCTCGCGCAGGTGTACGGCGTCGACGCCGACGTGGTCGACGTCACGCTCGCCGGCGGCGAGACGCGCCGTCTCTGCGTCCCGCGGGCCCGCGTCGTGCGACCGAACTGACGCCCGGCGCGGCAGCTACCAGCGCGGATTGATGCGGAAGGTCGCCGAACAGCCCTGATCGACCCAGATGCCGGTGCGCGTCGTGCCCCAGGTGCGGCCGCGAATGCAGGGAGACTGCGAGATCTGCGTGACGAGTTGCGCGCCGGTGATGGGGCCCGTGTCGCACACGTTGTAGCGGAACGAGCGGCTCGAGCAGGTCACGAGTCCCGGGCGCACCGGCGGCGCGGGCGTGAAATCGGTCCGCACGCGGAACTCGCCGGCGCAGCCGTCGTTCACCCAGACACCGTCGGCGCGCCAGCCCCAGGTGCGCCCCAGGATGCACGCCGCGTTCGACGTCTGCCGGATCAGTTGCACGTCGAACACGCGCTGCGGCACCGCGCAGAACTCGTAGCGGAATCCGCGGCTCTCGCAGCGCATCCGGTCGCCACCCGACCACGGCGGCAGCGGCTGGAAGGTCTGCACGCGGAACCGGCCCGAGCACCCGTTCGAGACCCAGACGCCGTTGTGGTTCCAGCCCCAGGTGCGCCCGCGTATGCACGCGGCCTGCGATTCCTGCCGCACCAGCGTCGCGTCGATCACCTCGCCGTTGCTGGGGCAGTGCTGGTACTGGAAGTTGCGGCTCTGGCAGCGGATCTCCTGCGCGTTCGCGGAGGCGGCGAATCCCAGGGCCAGCAGCAGGACGGCGAAGGCGTGGCGGACGAGGCGCATCGGCGGTTCTCCGGTTCGATCGAACGAGATCGTAACCGCTCGCGCGCCCGCAGCCAATCGATGGCGGTGCCGACACCCGCCCGGGGCGATCGCGACCTACTCGTTCGCGATGCCGTGCGGGACGTGGCCCGCGGGCACGTGGCGCGATGCCGAGTCGACGTGGCGGGTCTGGTCGTCGAAGTAGAAATCGGGCTCGAACTCGCGCAGGAACGCGCCCTTGTCGAGGCCGCCGAGGAACAGCGCCTCGTCGACCGAGATGTGCCAGTCCATCAGCGTGCGGATGGCGCGCTCGTGCGCGGGTGCGCTGCGCGCGGTGACGAGCGCGGTGCGCAGCCGCATCGGCACCTTGTCGGCCGCGTCGGCGCGCTGCAGCCGGTGCAACGCCTCGAGCAGCGGCTTGAACGGGCCGGGCGGCAGCGGCCGCGCGGCGTGATCGGATTCGTGCGACTGGAACGCGGCGAGTCCCTGCGACTGGTAGACGCGCTCGGCTTCGTCGGCGAAGAGCACCGCATCGCCGTCGAAGGCGATGCGCACCTCGTCGGGATGCGAGTCGGATGCCGCCGAGCGCGTGTAGACGCGGGCGGCGGGATAGCCCGCGTCGAGCGCCGCCTTCACGTCGTCGCTGTTGGCGGACAGGAAGAGGTTCGCGTTCAACGGCCGCAGGTAGCCGTAGGGCGCGCGGCCGCGCGTGAACACGCCGCGCTCGATCGCGAGGCCCGAGCCGCGCACCGACCGGAACACGCGCAGGCCCGAGACCGGGTCGTTGCGCGACAGGATCACCACCTCGACGCGGCGCACGCCGTCGGCGTTGAAACCGAGGAGCTTCCGCACCAGCGGGAACGCCACGCCCGGCTTCGCCGCTTCCTGCAGCCGGTCGAGCTGGAGCTTCATGTACTCGCGGTCGTTCGCGGTCTCGAAGACGCGGTTCTCCTCCTCGAAGTCGAACAGCGCGCGCGAACTGATCGCGACGACGAGCTGGGCAGCGGGCGCGGACGCCATGCGGCCAGTATACGGCGCCTCGCGAGCGTGCCCGGCGGTCGGCGCCCACGCCCGGGCCGCCGCGGGCATCGCGACCGCACTGCGCGATAATGCCCCGATGACGCGCGCCCATGCGCCGATCCCCGCGCCCGTCGAGGCCGCGGCCGCGATTCCCGCGGCCACCGCGCCCCCGGGCCTCTCTCCTGCCGTCGCGATCGCCGTCGCGACCGCGATGGTCGTCGCCATCTCGGTCATCGACATCGTGACCGGATTCGAGGTCCGGATCGGCGTCCTCTACCTCGCACCGGTCTCGCTCGTCACCTGGGGCGCGGGCCGTGGGTGGGGCTTCGCGCTGGCGCTCGCCTCGACGGCCGCCTGGACGGCCAGCGCGGTCGTCCTGCCGGGTTTCGCGCACCGCGGCCTCGCCCTCTGGGACGGCGTGGTGCTGGGCGCGACGCTCGTGCTGTTCGTCGAACTGCAGAGCCGCCTCGCGCGCGCGCTCGAGCACTCCGACGAGCGCTTCCTGCGCGTGCTTGAGGGCATCGATGCCGCCGTCTACGTGATCGACAACGCCGGCGCGATGCGTTACGCGAACCGGCAGCTCTCGCGCCTCGTGGGCGAAGCCGCGACGCCGACCGTCGAGACGATCGCCGCGCACTTCACCGTGCAGGGCGAGCGGTCGGGCGGCGCAGCGCGCCCGGCCGACTGGGACGACGGCACCGAGCTCGCGAACCGGTCCGGCGATCGCCGATACGTGGTGCAGGCCCGCGACATTCCCTGGGTCGACCGCCGGCGCGCGCGCCTGATGGTGCTGACCGACGTCACCGCGCGGCATGTCGCGCAGGAGCTGCAGCGCAATCATCAGGAGGCCATGCATCGGACCGCCCGCGTCGTCGCGCTGACGGAGGCGGCATCGGGCGTCGCCCACGAACTGAACCAGCCGCTCGAGGCGATCGTCGGCTACAACGCCGCGTGCATCCGCTTGATCGAGCAGGGAGGCGACTTGGCGCAGGTGCGCCAGGCGATGGAGAAATGCCGCGCGCAGGCGGTGCGGGCCGGCGGCATCCTGAGGCAGTTGCGCGAGCTCACGCGCCGGCGCACGCCCGAATTCGCGGCCTGCAACCTGAACACCAAGGTCCGAAACGCGCTCGCCTGGCTCGAGCACGAACTCGAGCGCGCGCACGTCGTCGTCGAACTCGACCTCGCGCCCGACCTGCCCGAAGTGCAGGCCGACCGCATCCTGGTCGAACAGGTCGTGGTGAACCTCGTGCAGAATGCGGTCGATGCGATGCGCGATCTGCCCGTGACGTACCGGCGACTGACGATCCGCACGGCGACGGAAGCCGGCGGCACGCCGTGCGTACGCGTTACCGACCGCGGACCCGGCATTCCCGCCGAGGTCGAAGACCGGCTCTACACGTCGTTCTTCACGACGAAGAAGGGCGGACTCGGCCTCGGGCTGTCGATCTGCAGATCGATCGTCGAGATGCACGGCGGGCACATCGGGCACGGCCCGGGCGAACACGGCGGCGCATCGTTCCACTTCACCATCCCCGCGGGAGGCCGATGAGCCGCAATGTCCAACCCAGGATCGCGATCGTCGATGACGACGAGGCGGTCCGCGATGCGCTGTCGATGCTGCTGCGCGCGGCCGGCTACGCGGTCGACGTGCACGCGAGCGCCGATGCGTTCCTCGCGCGCATGACGGGAACGCAGCTCGCCTGCGCCATCCTCGACGTGAGAATGCCGGGCATGTCCGGCATCGAACTGCAGGAGCGCCTCGCGGCCCAAGGCTCCGAGCTGCCGGTGGTGTTCCTCACCGGACACGGCGACGTCGCGATGGCGGTGCGCGCGATGAAGCGCGGCGCGTTCGACTTCCTCGAGAAGCCGGTCGACGACGAGCGGCTCCTCGCGGTGGTCAAGGCCGCCGTCGACTTCGCCGCGCAGCCGAAGCCGATCGCGCTGCCGTCCGGTCCGACACCACCCGGACTTGAGTCGCTGTCGCGCCGCGAACGCGAAGTGCTCGACCTCGTGCTCGCCGGCCACCAGACGCGCGCGATCGCCGAGTCGCTGTTCATCACGGTGAAGACGGTCGAGTTCCACCGCGGCCGTATCCACCAGAAGCTCGGGGTCGCCTCGATGGCCGAGCTCTTCCGGCTGTGTTTCGCCCGGCCGGGCGCGCCCGCGTCGCCTTCGGATCGAGCCTGAGGGCGTCCAGGAATTCCAGACGATCATCGGGTGCGCCATTCGACGAGCGCCAGCATTTCCGGGGTTTCCTCCAGTCGACGCTGCAATCGGGCGGTCGCTACGATCCGTCGAATTTCGAAACGCCGCCGGCCACGAACTCCCGTTCGATTCGGAAAGCGGTCCACCCCGATATTCGTGCAGTCCGCGCTACTGCCCAGGGGGCAGCAGAACCCCGACGCGCGGCGCACGCCGTCCAGGATGAGCAACAGCGCCAGGCGATGGCCGCCGGCGAAGCTTGACCGTGCGATCGGTCGAAGACGACTCGCACGAACGGTGCGTCCACTTCAGGGAGGAGGAGCGCGATGGCAACGACCGCAAGACCCATGGGCCCGGCGGGCACCCAACAGTTCAGCAGCGAGGAGAAGCGGGTCATCTTCGCGTCGTCGCTGGGCACGGTGTTCGAGTGGTACGACTTCTACCTGTACGCGGTGCTGGCGCCGTTCTTCGCGGCGCTGTTCTTCCCGCCGGGCAACGCGACCGCGGCGCTGCTCTCCGCGTTCGCGGCCTACGCCGCGGGCTTCCTGGTCCGTCCGTTCGGAGCGCTCCTCTTCGGCCGCATCGGCGACCTCGTCGGCCGCAAGTACACGTTCCTCGTCACGATCCTGGTGATGGGCTTCTCGACCTTCGCGGTCGGCCTGTTGCCGACCTACGCGTCGGTCGGTTGGCTCTCGCCGATCCTGATGGTGAGCCTGCGACTGCTGCAGGGTCTCGCGCTCGGCGGCGAGTACGGCGGCGCGGCGACCTACGTGGCCGAGCACGCGAGTCCGGGGCGCCGCGGCTTCGACACCTCGTGGATCCAGACGACGGCGACGCTCGGTCTCTTCCTCGCGCTGATCGTCATCGGGCTGTGCCGGTTCACCGGCTGGATGACGCCGGCGCAGTTCTCCGAGTGGGGCTGGCGGCTGCCGTTCCTCGTGTCGTTGATCCTGCTGATCTTCTCGGTCTACATCCGGCTCAAGCTGAACGAATCGCCGGTGTTCCAGCGGATGAAGGCCGAGGGCAAGGGCAGCAAGGCGCCGCTCACCGAGAGCTTCCTGCGCTACCCGAACAACAAGTACGTCCTGCTCGCGCTGCTCGGCGCGACGGCCGGCCAGGGCGTCGTCTGGTACACCGGGCAGTTCTACGCGCTGTTCTTCCTCACGATCACGCTCAAGGTCGACGGGATGACCGCCTACCAGATGATCGGCCTCTCGCTCGTCCTCGGCACGCCGTTCTTCATCTTCTTCGGCTGGCTCTCCGACAAGATCGGCCGGCTGAAGATCATCCTGGCGGGCTGCCTGATCGCCGCGCTCACCTACTTCCCGCTGTTCGGCGCGCTCACGCACTACGTCAATCCGGCGCTCGAGCAGTTCCAGCAGAAGAACGCGATCACGGTGGCGGCGCGCGACTGCCAGTTCCACATCTTCGTCGGCCCGTGGTCGAAGTTCAGCGAGTGCGACAAGGCCAAGGACTTCCTGACCAAGGCCGGTCTGTCGTTCACCTCGACCGAGCAGCCCGCAAGCGCCGCGGAGAACGTGGTGATCAAGGTCGCGGACACCGAGCTCAAGGGCTTCGACGCGGCGAAGACGCTGGCCGTGCTGAAGGAGAAGGGCTATCCGACGTCGGCGGACAAGAACGCGATCAACTGGCCGATGGCCCTGCTGATCCTGTTCATCATGCTGATCTACGTGACGATGGTGTACGGGCCGATCGCGGCGTTCCTGGTCGAGATGTTCCCGACCAAGATCCGCTACACGTCGATGTCGCTGCCCTACCACATCGGGAACGGCTGGTTCGGCGGGATGCTGCCGCTGCTCGCGACCGCACTGGTCGCGGCCTCCGGCGACATCTACTACGGCCTCTGGTATCCGATCATCGTCGCGCTGATGACCTTCGTGATCGGCCTCCTGTTCCTCAAGGACCGCAAGGACATCGACCTGCACGCCGACGAGTCGGCGTACCGGTAATCGTCCGAAGGCGATTCCGGGCCGGCGCATCGTCGGCCCGGCGCGGCGGCCCCGGCCCGATGCCGGGGCCGTTGCATTTCCGGAGTTCGTGCGATGAAGGTGTCCGCGCAGTTCACGTTCTGGGCGTCCGTGGTCTTCGCGATCGGCTGCATCGCCTATGCGGGATTCGGCTTCTCGTCGATCGACGCGTCGATGCCGCCTGGCGTGCGCGAGGACTCGCGCGGCTACGTGTGGTTCTGGCTGTTCATGGGCGGCGTCGGGATCGCCACCGCGATCGTGTCGTGGCTGATGCTGCGCGGGACCATCCGCATGCCGGACGAGTGACGTTCCCGCGGCCGGTCGGGAATGCGGCGCGCGCGCCCGCGCGTCCCGCCCGCGCGCGCGGATGACACCGGGCCGCTACCACTCGATGGTCCAGCGGTGCCCGCAGGCGCGGCAGCACACCTGCATGTCCTGATTCCTGCCGTGCTCGACGTCGAAGCGGCCGTACGCCCGGCACGCGCCGCACACCGCCTGGTTGGCGACCAGTTCGGCACGCGACAGCACCTTGAGATAGCGCCGGAGCGCCCACACGCCCACCGCGGCGCCGGAGAGCACGCTGGCGGCCAGCGGGAGGCGCTCGCTGCCCTCGAAGGTGAAAGCCTCCATCGCGCCCATCACGCCGAGTGTCGCGAAGACCAGCAGCACCAGGTTCGCGTGGCCGGACAGGAGCTCGCGCTCGTACCAGCGGCGGAACCCGCGTTTCGAGATGGCCTGCGGGATCGTCGCCGCTGCGAACGCCATGGCCGAACCTCCTCATCGCGGATCATAGCGACCCGGGGTCGAAGTTGCGTGTCAGGCACCGGGCAACCAGCGCCGCGCCGCTGCCGCGCTCTCCAGCGCCCTCCAGTCGCGCAAGCCCTGCGCCACGGCCCGCGGCCACAGGCATTGCAGCAGCTCCGCGGTGGCCAAGGCGTCGCTGGCCGCGACATGGCGTTCCGCGACCGTGATGCCGTGCAACGCCAGGAAGTCGTCGAGCGTGGTCGCGCGCGTGCCCGGATGGAGGAGCGGCGCCAGTTCGGCCAGGTCCAGCCATCGGCTGTCGAGCCGTGGGCGGCCGATCGCGTGCAGCGCCCGCTCGATCATCCGGCGGTCGAACGAGACGTGAAAGCCGATCAGGAGCGCCGCGCCCGCGTATTCGGCGAATCCCGCCAGCGCCTCGGACGCATCGACGCCGGCGCGCTGCGCCCCCGCGCCGATGCCGTGCAGCAGGATGTTCGCCTTGTCGGGGGGAGCGCCCGTGTCTCGTCCCAGCACCACCTCGAAACTGTCGCCGGGCCGGATCACGACCCCGCCGCCGCGCCGCTCGACGCCGACCGCGGCGATCGCGAGCAGGTCGTCGTGCTCGGGGTCGAGTCCGCTGGTCTCGACGTCGAGCACGACCGCACGTGCCCCGTCGGCCGCGCGCGGCCGCCACGGCAGCCGGATCACGGGTAATCCAGCTCGATGCGCTGCTGCAGCCTGCGCGCCGCCTGCAACGCTTCGCGCAACACACGGCGATCGATGACATTGAGCTTCGCGACTGCAATGCGATTGGCGGGCGCGTCGACGCCGGCGCCGACCTGCGCGGCGAGCCTCAGCGTCTGCAGGTACTCGAAGGCGCTGATCCAGCCTTCCGTGTCTTCCGGCGCGATGCCGAGCGCCTTTCCCGCCAGTTGCAGCCTCGTGCTCGTGCCGGTGGCGCGCACGCCGGCCGCGAGCGCGAGCAGGCGCGCTCCGCCGACGAAAATGGCCGTGCCCTGCAGCTTGAGATCGATCTCGTCGCCGGAGATGCCGCCGTGCCAGGCGAGCGGCGGGCGCTGAGAGAGCAGGTTGTCGGCCATCAGCTTCAGGAATCGAGGCGACGCCGCAGCCTGCACAGCGATCACGTCGGTGAGCGGGCCGACCAGCGCAGCGTTGCCGACGACCGGCCGCAGGTCGAAGTAGATGCTCGCGGCGAGCAGGTGCTCGGGCGCGCCCTGGTCGATCCAGCGGACGAAGCGCGCCTGCCACTCGTCCGCACCCAGGCAACAGGCCTCCTGTCCGGCCATGACCCCGCCCCTGCACAACGGATACCCGGCCGTGGCCAGCGCATGATTCACCGCGTCGCCGAACGAGAGCCAGCGCGCGCGTTCAGGCAGGGCCTCGGGCGAGAGCACGAGGCCGTTGTCCTGGTCGGTGGCGATCGTCTGCTCACCGCGGCCCTCGGAACCGAAGGCCACCCAGCACGCCTGCTGCAGGTCGAGCGCGTGCTCGGCCGCGAGGAGCGTCACCAGGCGCACGGTGAGGCGGTCGTTCAGGTGGCTCACGAGTTCGGTGAGCGCGCGCGCGGCCACGCCCTGCGCCAGCAACTGGCGCGCGAAGCGGCGGATCTCCTCGGCCGCGGCTTCCAGCGCATGCACGCTCGTCGCGCCGTCGATCGAGCCGCCGATCTGCACCAGGCTGCGTCGCTGCAGGACGAACAGGTCGCGCTCGGAGACCACGCCCACCACCCGACCGGTTTCGGCGCTGTCGACGATCGGCACGTGGCGCACGCGCTCGCGCGACATCAGGAGCGCCGCATCGTGCGCGCGCGCGTGCACGGTGAGCGTGTGCACCGGCTTCGACATGGCGTCGTCGATCGGCGAATCGAGCGATCGACCCGCGAGCACCACGCGCTCGAGCACGTCGTGGCGCGTGAGGATGCCGATCGCCGCGCCGCGGGGGTCGGTCACCAGCACCGAGCCCACGTTGCGCTCGTGCATCGCGCCAAGCGCGTCGCCCAGTGCCGTACCCGGCGGCACCGACAGCGGCTCGCGACGAGTGAAGGCGGCGAGCGGCGTCTCCAGCGACTGCTCGGCCAGCGCCAGCGCCGCGAAGCGCTCGACCATCGCGTGCTTCGACAGCTCCAGCATCTTGAGCACGCGGCTCTGCAGGAACTCCAGCAGCGGCGGGCTCTCGCGCGCGAGTTCGCGCAGCCGCTCGACCGGGATCGCGAGGCAGAACGTGTCCTCGCGCGCCCGGTAGCGCCCGGTGACGGCGCGCTCGCCCAGGGCGGCGCCGAGCGACATCATCTCGCCCGCCTCGACCACGAACGGCGTGCCCCCGTAGCCGCGCTCGCCGACGATGCAGCCCGAACGCACGACGTACATGTGCTGCGGCACGCCGCTCGAAGGCTCGAGCACGACTTCGTCGGGCGCGAAATAGACCTGCTCGGACGCCTCGACGAAGGCGCGCCGGTGCTCGGCCGCCATCCGGTCGAACGGCGCGTAGCGCGCCAGCTCGGCGTCGAGCTGGGCGATGAGGCGCGGCGAAGGCGTGGTGCTGCTCATCGATCAAAAAACAGGGGCGCCACTCGCGTGGCGCCCCCCGTTTACGCCACGATCGTCCTAGGTGGCCTGCGCGACCTTGAGGTCCGGATAACGTACGTGCTCGACCAGTTCCTGCGTCTCCTGCTTCGGCGGCGCGGTCAGGAGGCTCACGACGATGATCACCGCGAAGCCCAACGGCACGCCGAACAGGCCGGCCGAGATCGGCTGGATGCCCCACCAGATGTTGTCGGCCACCGGCGAGGTCACGCCGAAGACGCCGCGCAACCACGCCTGGGTCGTCGCCATGTAGTAGAACGTGACGCCCAGGCCGGCGACCATGCCCAGCGTCGCGCCCCACCGGTTGGCGCGCTTCCAGAAGATGCCGAGCACCAGCGCCGGGAAGAACGCCGCCGCCGCGAACGAGAACGCCGCCGACACCAGGAACAGGATGTCCGCCGGCTTCTGCGACGCCACGAAGGCGGCACACAGCGCCACGACCAGGAGCAGGATCTTCGAGATCATCACGCGGCGCGCGGTCGGCGCGTTGGGATCGATCATCTTGTAGTAAAGGTCGTGGGAGAGCGCGTTGGCGATCGTCAGCAGGAGGCCGTCGGCGGTGGACAGCGCCGCCGCCAGGCCGCCGGCGGCGACCATGCCCGAGATCACGAACGGCAGGCCGCCGATGGCCGGCGTCGCCAGCACGATGATGTCGCCGCCGATCTTGATCTCGCCCAGTTGCAGGATGCCGTCCTTGTTGATGTCGGTGACCGACAGGAGGCTCGGGTCGACGCGGTTCCAGGCCGATATCCATTCCGGCAATGCGGCAAACGAGGTGCCCACCACGTTGGTGAACATCTCGTACTTGACCAGCACCGCCAGCGCGGGCGCCGTGAAGTAGAGCAGGAAGATGAAGAACAGCGACCAGGCCACCGAAGTTCGGGCCTCCTTCACCGACGGCACCGTGTAGTAGCGCATCAGGATGTGCGGCAACGCGGCCGTGCCCACCATCAGGCAGAAGATCAGCGCCAGGAAATTGCGGCGCGACTCGTTGAAGGACTTCTGCGCCGCGGCGTCGCCGTCGGGGTTGCCGGCGAAGACCTGCGCGTGCGGCGGCATGCCGCCCAGCGGGCGCGCGCGCGCCAGGTCGGCGTTGCGTGCCGCCGTCAGCTTGGCGCGATCGGCGGCCGGAGCGTCGGCCGGCAGCGCCTTCAACTTCGCGTCCGCCTCGTCGGCGCGCGCCTTGAAGTCGGCGATGACCTCCTTCTCCTTGGCGTCGTTCACGAGCGCCTTCTCGCGCTCGGTGACTTTCTGCAACTGGAAGCCGTAGACCAGTTGCGGCACCGGCACGCCGGTCTGCTTCACGCTCAGCCAGATCACCGGCACCAGGTACGCGATGATCAGGATGATGTACTGGGCCACCTGCGTCCACGTGACCGCGCGCATGCCGCCGAGGAAGCTGCACACCAGGATGCCGCCCAGCCCGACGAAGATCCCGATCTCGAAGGCCAAGCCCGACAGCCGCGCGGTGATGATCCCCACGCCGTAGATCTGCGCCACCACGTAGGTGAACGAGCACAGGATCGCGGCCAGGATGCCGATGAAGCGCGGGAGGTGACCTTCGTAGCGCGCGCCGAGGAAGTCGGGAATCGTGAAGGCCCCGAACTTGCGCAGGTACGGCGCGAGGAACAGCGCCACCAGGCAGTAGCCGCCGGTCCAGCCCATGATGAAGGCGAGACCACCGTAGCCGGTGAGGTACAGCGTGCCGGCCATGCCGATGAACGAAGCCGCGCTCATCCAGTCGGCGCCCGTCGCCATGCCGTTGTAGATGGCGGGGACGCGCCGGCCGGCGACGTAGTACTCGGTCGCGTCGCTGGTCCGGCTCATGATGCCGATGCCGGCGTACAGCCCGATCGTCGCGAGCAGGAAGATGAAGCCGATCCAGTTCCTCGGCAACCCGAACTGCTCGAGAATGGCCAGCACGATGATGAACGCGATGAAGCCGCCGGTGTACCAGCCGTACACCTTGTTCAACTGTCGCTTGAAGGCCCCCTTGTCCGCCGCGGTGGTCGTTGCCCCGCCGGCGCCTGCTCCGAACATGCCAGCCATGTCATTCCTCCTCGGCGACGCCGTGTTCTTCGTCGAGCCTGTTCATCGTGCGCGCGTAGTACCAGATGATCAGGCAGTACACGACCAGCGCGCCCTGGGCTCCCACCCAGAAGCTGAACGGCCAGCCGAAGAACGTGAAGTTCAGGTCACGGGCGTAGTACCCGATGACGAAGGTGACGACGAACCAGATCACGAGCAGGATCGCCGTGAGCCTGAGGTTCTTGCGCCAGTAGTCGCGGTGCGTCTCGGTCAACTCCATCGGTCCCCTCCTGTCTGCCTCTTCTTGCGAGAGTGAGTTTCTAGGCGGCCAAGCCGGTTTCGCGCTCGAGCTGAGCCGCCACCTTGGGCTCGAAGCCCTTCAGGTGGCGGATGATCTTGCGCGCTTCTTCGGGCTCGCGGCGTTCGACCTGCACGCGCGCGAGCTGGTACCAGCCGTACGGACTCATCGGCTGGAGTTCGGTGTTGCGCTTGAAGGCCGCGACGGCCTCGGCCAGGCGCTGTTGACGGATGAGGACGAGGCCGAGCCCGTACCAGGCGCGGTCGAGCTTCGGATCGAGGGCGACGGCGCGCCGGAACGCGTCTTCGGCCTCGTCGAGGCGCTGCGCGTCGTCGAGCAGGAATCCGAGGTTGAACCAGTCGGCGGCGCTGCGGCCCGGATGCGCGGCGACGAGCGCACGCGCGTCTTCGATCGCGCCCGGCCGGTTGCCCCCCTGCGCGCGCAGGTGGGCGCGGCTCGAAAGCGCGTAGGCATCTCGAGGCCAGGCCGCCAGCATGCGATCGAACAGGACGCCGGCGCGCGCACGCGAGCCCAGCACCAGCCAGGCGATGGCCTGAAGCTTGAGCAGCCCGTAGGCGACCCTGGAATCGTTCATCGGCACTGGTCGATCCCGATCTGCACGCACATCTGGATCCTGTAGCCGGTGGCGAAGAGCCAGGTGAAGGCCAAGAGCAGGAAGGCGACGATCGGCACATGCCGGTCGAGCACGATGCGCGGCGTGATCAGACGGGCGCCGCGCACGAAGGGTCCGGTCAGCACCTGGAACAACTGGTAGAAGACGTTGCTGTCGCGCCTGCTGCCGGCGAGGATCGCCAGCACGCCCTGGCCGACGAGCGCCATGAGCGCGATCTCCGCGACCAGTTTCACCGCTGAAACGAACAGGAGCATCGTGTCGCGATCGTCCGAGGAGCGGCCTGCGATCAGGGGGAACCGCGCAATGGTTCCCCCCGGAATCGCGCCACTCTACGAGATGAGGCGGCGATTGACAACAACGGCGACGAGCCGGGGCCGCCGGGTAGAGCGCCGGTCGACGCCAATGACTGATCGACACCTCGATGGCGGTCAGGACGACCGGCCACGCGATGGCGGACGGCGGATGCTGCGCTGCAGCGCCGGACGTCGCGATGGTCCTGCGATACGCCTCGCGGACCGCGAGGCAGCAAACGCGACGGATTTCAGTGCGCGACGAGTTCGCGAGCGCGGTCGACCATCGCGCGCACCACTTCGCGATCGACGGACTTGAGCAACCCCTCGGTGTACTCGGGCATCAGCGCGGCGAGGTCCGCCAATGTCGAGCAGCGCTCGAGCTTCAGCGTGAAGCCGAACGCGCGGATGCCGCGCGCGTCGACGATGGTCTCGTTCATGAACGCCTTGGCGACGCGGAAGCGCTCGAGCATGTCGCGGCCGTCGTGGAGGCTCGCAGCCGCTGCGTCGTTGGTCGGCGAAAGGGGCCCGCCGACCGGGGCGATGAAGCCTGCGGTCGCGAGCTGGGCGATCGCGTCGGGCGGCGCCCCGATCAGCGTGATCTGCTGCTGGATCGCCGTGACGTCCTTGCCGGCGTCGACGAGGAACAGGACCGTCCGGAGCTTGCCCTTGAGGTTCTTGCGCCCCTGGGAGATCTCCTCGCGGCCCTTCGCGGTCTTGTCGTAGCGCTGGGTAGCCATGGTCGGATGCCAAGCAGGGTTCGTGCCCAGCGCGACTCTACTCTGTCGTCCACAGACGGGGAAGTGTTCGCGCCCGCTGGAAAGGAACGCCACCGGGTCGTGGTTCGGGAACGCGCCAGCCCTCGACTCCGCCCCTGACGATCCATGTCAGGCCACCCTGCGGGGCTCTCCCTCGACGTCGCGCAGCGCCACCCGGATCTCCCCGACGGCCCAGACGAGGGCCTCCCGGGGCACGTTCAGCGGCGGCGCGATGCGGATGACCGTGCCGTGGGTGTCCTTCGACAGGATGCCCCGGATCAGCAACCTGTCCACTACCTGCCGCGCGGTCGCCTGTGCCGGATCGACCTCGATGCCGATGAAGAGACCGCGCCCCCGGACCGCCTTGACGAGCGGACTGTCGAGCCGCCGCAGTTCGTCGAGCAGCCACTCGCCCAGTTCGCGCGACCGCGCGGCGAGGCGCTCGTCCTCCAGCACGTCGAGCGCGGCGAGCGCCACCGCCGCGGCCAACGCGTTGCCGCCGAAGGTGCTGCCGTGGTCGCCCGGATGGAACACCTGCATGACGTCCTCGGTCGCGACGAACGCGGAGACCGGCATCAATCCGCCGCCCAGCGCCTTGCCGAGGATGACGCCGTCGGGCTTCGCGCCGTCGTGCTGCCAGCCGAACAGGGTCCCGGTGCGGCCCAGGCCCGTCTGCACCTCGTCGCAGATCAGGAGCACGCGATGGCGGCGGCAGATCTCGGCGCAGCGCGCGAGATAGCCGTCCTTCGGCACGATGATGCCCGCTTCGCCCTGCACCGGCTCGACGAGGAACGCCGCCGTATGCGGACCGATCGCGGCCTCGAGCGAGCCCGGGTCGTCGAACGGCACGGTCACGAGTCCCGGCGGATAGGGGCCGAAGCCGTCGCGGTACTGCGCCTCGGTCGACAGCCCGGTGATCGTGATCGAGCGCCCGTGGAAGTTGCCGCGGCACGCGATGATCTCGGCCCGCCCTTCCGGGACGCCCTTCACCTGGTGCGCCCACTTGCGCGCGGCCTTGATCGCGGTCTCGACCGCCTCGAGGCCGGTGTTGACCGGCAGCGCGCGGTCGAGGCCGGTCAGCGCCACGAGACGCTCGAGCAGCAACGGCAGGCGATCGTTGAAATAGGCGCGCGAGGTCACGGCGAGCCGGTGCGCCTGCCCGGTGAACGCCGCGACGATCTTCGGGTGCGCGTGCCCGAAGCTCACCGCCGAATAGGCGCTCATCAGGTCGAGGTACCGGCGGCCGTCGACGTCGGTGAGCCACGAGCCCTCGCCGCGCGAGAGCACCACCGGCAGCGGATCGTAGTTGCGCGCCCCGAACTCGCGTTCGCGGTGCATGAAATCCACCGCAGCGGCGTGGTCCGGTTCGGACGGAAGCGAAGGGACTTGGACGGGCTTCGGCCCGGTCCGGGTGAGCGTGGTCATGCGCGAAGGCTCCTCGTGAGAGCGGCCTTCCATCACGTCCGCGGGAAGCTGCGGACCGGGATTGCCGGTCCGGCGGCCGGACGGAGGGCCGATTCGCCGCCGCCTGCGACGCCGGGATGGGCGAACGTCAGGTGCACGGCGATCCGCGGGCGGGTCGCGACACAGGGTCGCCGACGCCGTCCGTGCAGAACGTGAATTCTACCGGCCGGTCGTGTACCGGCCTAGCTGCGCCGCAGCATGCCTTACGGCCCGAGCGCGTCGAGATTGCCGCGCGCCTTGAGTTGCCCGGGGTCGATCGCGAGCGACCGGCGGTAGGCTTCGCGCGCCCGGTCACGGTCGCCTGCGGCCTCGTGCGCCTGACCCAGGTTGTTCCACGCGCGCGCGTTGTCGGGACCCGCGCGAACCGTCGCCTCCCACAGCCGCTCCTCGCTCGCGTAGTCGGTGACCCGCACGAAGGTCGCAACCGCGAGCATGAGCGAGAGCGCCACGAGCGCCGTGTTCGCTGCCATGCGCCGCCGCCACGAGGCGAGCCACACACCTGCGACGAGCGCGGGCCCCACCAGCGCGAGGTAGAGCTGGCGGTCGTTGGCGAGTTCGTAGCGCGCGAGCGGGCCGTGCGTCGGCGCGAGCGCGAGCACGAACCACAGGATGGCAAAACCGAGCCACGGCCGCGCGCGCAACTGCGCGATGCCCACGCCCACGAGCGCCGCGAGCGCGGCCGCCTTCGCGAGCCACGCCGCGTCGATCGCGTCGCGCGCCGCGAGGTCGGGGTCGAAGTTGAGGCGCAGCGTGAGGAGCGGATGGGTGACGAGGTAGACGACCGCGTCGACCTGCGCGATCAGGTTGTCGAGCGGCGGGCGGATCGCGAGGCTCGTCTCGAGGAGCCGGCGGTAGGCCGGGACGGCGATGAGCATCGCCGCGAGCGCGAAACCGATGAGCCAGAACGGCAGCGTGCCGCGCAGCGCGTCGCGCAGGCGTTCGCCCCGTGCGACTTCGACCAGCACGATCGCGAACGGCATCTGCCACGCGGCCTCGCGCGCGCAAAGCGAGGCGACGAACAGCAGCAGCGCGGCCGTGCGCCACGCGGCCGTCGCGCGCTCGCGCGAACGCTCCCACGCGTAGAGCCCGGCGAGCGTCGCGAGCGAGGCGAGCACGGTCGAGCGCCCGGCGATGTAGACGACCGCCTCGGTCTGCGCCGGATGGAGCGCGAACAGGAGCGCGCAGGCGAGCACGGCGAATCCGGGCCTCGCGAGCGCGGGCGCGAACGCGGGGAGCCAGCGGCGCGCGAGCGCGAGCACGAGGAGCGTCGCCGCGACGTGCATCGCGACGCCGGCGAGCGCGAAGCCGGCCGGCGCGGGCGAGACGAGCCAGTTGGCGACGTAGCTCGCCTTGGTGAGCGGGCGCATGCCGGGCATCGAGGCCCACCACGCCGCCCACGAGTGCACGTCGCGGTCGATGACCACGACGCGGAAGTCGTCGTACTGGAACACCGTGTCCGGAGCCGCCGCGTAAGCCGCGATCGTGGCGAGCGCGACGACCGCGGCCGCACGGGCAGGTGCGGTCGCCGGATTCATCATGCTCAACGCTGCTGCGGCGCGCGACGCGCGCGCGCGTCGTCGAACGCGGTCTCGACCATCGCCACCGCGTCCCACCAGCGGTCCGGCGCGCCCAGCAGCACCACGGACACGCGCACGCCGTCGCGCTCAGCCTCCGCGGCGAGGCAGCGCCCGGCGCGCTTCGTCCATCCGGTCTTGACCCCGCGCGCGCCGTCGACGCGGCCGATCAGCGCGTTCGTGTTCTCGAAGCGGAAGGTCCGGCCGTCGGAAGCCTTCGCGCTTCCGCGTTCGCGCCGCACGATCGCGGCGACGCGCGGCGCCGCCATCGCCGCGTCCGCGAGCGCCGCGAGGTCGCGGACCGACGCCAGATGTCCAGGGGCGTCGAGCCCGCAGGCGTTGACGAAATGCGTGGCGGCGAGCCCCATCGCGGCGGCGCGCGCGTTCATGCGCTCGACGAACGCCGCTTCGCTGCCGGCGACGCGCTCGGCGAGCGCAACGCAGGCATCGTTCGCGGAGCGCAGCAGCGCCGCGGCGAGCAGGTCTTCGGCGGAAAACGTCGTGCCGGCACGAAGCCCCAGCTTCGCGCCGGCCGCCGCGGCGGCCCGCTTGCCCACCTTCACGTCGTCGCCGGGCGCGAGCGCCTCGACGGCGAGGAGCGCCGTCATGAGCTTCGTGAGGCTCGCCGGCGGCAGGCGCGCGTCCGCGTTCGCCGACCAGCGCGGCGTGCCGTCGATGCGGACGAGGTAGGCCGAGGCGACCCCCGGCCAGCGGTCGCCGTCGGTGGCGCTCGCGGGCGCCGCGCCGCCGAGCGTAAGCGCCGCAGCGACGAGCAGCGCGGCGCGGATCATCCCGGCGGGATCAGAACGGCAGCACCTTGCGGAGCGCGTCCATGCCCTGCTTCACCGCATCGGGCTTCTGCTCCGGCGGCGGTTGCTGCGCGTCGGCGGAGGGCTCCGTGCCCCTCGAAGGCACGCCCTGCCCCGACGCCGCGCCCGCGCCGCCGCGCGTGAGCGCCGCGTAGCGGTTGCACACCGGAGCGAGCGAACGGTCCATCGTGTAGTAGCTCCGCCCCTTGCACTGCGTGTCGCCGACCGAGCGCACCTCGCCATCGCAGGCGCCGCCGCCGACGAACGACCAGTCGCGCGTCGACACGGCCTTGCCGCAGGCGCTCCTCGTCGTCGCGTCGAAGTCCTGTCCGCAGGCGGCGAACGCGTCCTTGAACGATGCCCCCTGCGACTTCGCGACCGCGGCGCGGTAGCCTGCCGGCTCGCGCATGCCGGGCGCGATGCTGCGGACCCGGTCGCAGAACTGCTTCTGCTGCGACTCGCAGACGGCGCCCTTGCCGAAGAAGTACGCGGTGACGAGTCGATCCAGGCCCTCGGAGCAGACCTTCGCGATCTGCGCGTCGCTCTTCGCCTTGACGTCCGCCATGACCTGCTGCGACTGGTCGGTGCAGGCGCCGACCTTGCGGCCCGAGAACACCTGCGTCATCTCCATGTCGTTGCCCTTGCGCTTGCCCTTCATGTGCATCGTGCCGTCGTAGGCGCCCGGCCTCGAGGTGATCTCGCCGCGGATCGTCATCGGCTCCTTGCCGGCGCAGTCCATCGTGAACGTCGTCTTGTTGCCCACCGTCTTCGAATCGACGAGCCGACATTCGTCGTTGGCCGGGATCGCGTCCTCGGCCTTGCGGTCCTTCTTGAGGCAGATCTGGCTCGTCTGCGCAGGCATCGCCATCGGCATGCCCGGCATCTCCATCTTCATCGTCGTGTCCCACAGCTCGTCGGGGCCGGAGCCGGCCTTGAACGTGCGCGTGGGCATCTGCGCCCATGCGGTGGCGGCGAAGACGAGCGACAGCGTCCCCGTGGTGAGCACGGTGGACAGGCGGCGAACGGTGGTGCGGGGGAACGGCATGTCGATGACCTTTTGGACGGGCGTGGGCGCCCAAGTTTGAACTCCGCGGCGGCTTACTCCGGCTTCGGTACCTTGAACATTTCCAACGTCCATTTCGCCGATCCTATCCAAAGTCCCTTGGAAGACGAAATGCGGGGGGAAGCTCAAATCGACGCGACCCCTTGCGCGGATCGCAAGGGGTCGAGATTAACCAGTCGGCTTCGTGGCGTGCTACGGCGGCCAGCAATTCGCTCTGACGAGATTCCAGAATCTTCTCACAGAGCTTGCAAATATCGTCAAATATGAGTAGATTCTCGTATCTCCTCGATGGGCGAGGAGATCAGAGGAATCTTCTCAATGCAGCGCAAGCTTCACCCAAAAGACATTCTCGACGCTCTCAAGGCTTTGCAGGCAGAAGGCCTCGAGGGGGCCTCGTCGTCGGAAATCCACGCCCGCGTGGGCGGCAGCTACGCGACCGTCGGTCGCCTGCTGGACAAGCTCGTCCAAGAGAACGCGCTTGTCCGCAAGGGCAAGGCGCGTGCCACCCGATACTTCTCGGCTCCGGTCGCTGAGTACATGGCCGAAGCCGTGCGTGCGACTGACCGCGTGACCGCCACCGTCTCGCCCGGATGGTCCGCGCAGGCCCGCGCTGTCCTCGACAAGCTGAACCGACCACTAGGCGTTCGTCAACCCGTCACCTATCAGCGGCGATTTGTCGATGACTACGCTCCGAATGAATCATTCCTGTTGCCGAGCGAGCTGGCAGAGACGCTCGCGCAGGAAGGCCGGATGGCGGGCCGGCAACCAGCGGGCACCTATGCGCGCAAGGTGCTGGAACAGCTTCTGATCGATCTTTCCTGGTCGTCTTCGCGCCTGGAGGGCAACACCTACAGCCTGCTGGCGACAGAAGAATTGTTCAAGAGCGGTGCTCCGCCTACCGATCTGGAAGGCGTCATGCTCCTCAACCACAAGCGCGCCATCGAGTTCCTCGTTGACGCCGTGCCGAGCTATGGCCTCACGGACAGCGTCATTCGCAATCTGCACGCGCTGCTCATGCAAGACCTGCTGGCCGACTCAGCCGGGCTGGGCGCGATTCGGACGAAGGTCGTCAATATCTCCGATACGACCTACGTCCCGTCGCAGGTGCCTCAGCTCCTCGAGGAGATGATCTCGCTCGTCATCGGCAAAACCCAGCACATCAAGAATCCGGTGGAGGCCGCGTTCTTTCTCTGGGTGAACCTGGCCTATCTGCAACCCTTCGAGGATGGCAACAAGCGCACCAGCCGACTGGCCGCCAATATTCCGCTGATGCTTTACAACTGCGCGCCGCTTTCCTTCCTCGATGTCGATCCTCGGGATTATGCAAAGGCCATGCTGGGCATCTATGAGCTGCTCGATGTCACGATCGCCGTCGAGCTGTTCGCATGGACGTATCGACGCTCGATCCGGAAGTATCAGGTGATCCTGGAGTCGATGGGGTCACCCGACGCCTTCCGCGTGCGGCATCGCGAACACTTGAGTGAAGCCGTGCAGCGCGTCGTCCGAGAGGGACAGGCACTTCAGCAGGCCATCTCTGATAGTGGCGTGCCAGAAGAAGAAGTGGCCGCGTTCAGGGAAATGCTTGAGGCCGAACTCAATGCACTCACAGCGTATAACTGCGCGCGGTATCGGATTACCCTCGGAGAAGTTCAAGCTTGGATTGAGCGCGGGAGGCCTCGATGAGCTGGGTGTTTGCGAGCAGGAAGACGTCGGACTTCGCGTTGGAGTTCGTCGTGGTAGACCACGACCGGGCACACTCCGCAACTGTCCATCGCCTGGAATGCGATTCTCAGGCGCGATCCGCGCGCCCGGACATCGAACCGTCGGCGCTCGCGAACCGCAGGATCGCCTCGATCTGCGCCTCGAAGTCCTGGAACGCATGGTCGCCGCCGCCCTGCACGAACTGGAACGCGCCGGCGTAGCGCGAGACCGCCACGCGCCAGTCGAGCACCTCGTCGCCGCTCTGCACCAGCAGGAAGTAACGTTCGGGCCGCGTGATCGCGCGAACGTCGAGCGCGCGCAGCTCGTCGAAGTGCCGGTCGGTCACCTCGAACGCCTCGCCGGTGTACAGGTTCGTCTGCACTCCGCGGTAGGGCTCGAGGTCGTCACAGGGCCGCACCGCCGGGTTGATCAGGACCGCACGCGCGCCGAGGCGCTCGGCGAGGTGCGTCGCGTAGTAGCCGCCGAGCGAACTGCCGACGAACGCGAGCGGTCCTTCGCGCCCGCGCACGAGGTCGAGCACCTTCGCGATCGCGGCGGCGGGCGCGTGCCCGAGGTCGGGCACGACGAGTTCCGGTCGCCCGGCCGCCGGCAGCGCCTCGACGTGCCGGACCATCGCCTGCGCCTTCACCGATCGCGGCGACGAGCGAAAGCCGTGCAGGTAGACGATCAGCGGAACCATGGTGCGGGACGCCCGGCGTCCTCCGCCCTCCTGCCGGCGCCCTGGAACCGGCTTCAGGCGGACGATTTTCGCATCGAATCGGCGAGACGCGTCGGGCTGAAGCCCGACCCACACGCTCCGATGCGCCAGTTCCTCCGTGGGTCGGGCTTCAGCCCGACGCCTCTCGGGCAGGCGCCGCGCCTTGCCTCGCCCGCAGCGCCGCGAGGAGCTTCGCGTGCACGCCGCCGAACCCGCCGTTGCTCATCACGAGCACGTGGTCGCCGCGCTTCGCCTCGTCCGCGACCGCGGCGACCAGCGCATCGAGGTCGGCGTGAACGCTCGCGCGCGCGCCGAGCGGCGCGAGCGCGGCCGCGGCGTCCCAGCCCAGGCCCGCCGTGTAGCAGAACGTGCGCTCGGCATCCGCGAGACTCGCCGCGAGCCGGTCCTTCATCGCCCCGAGCTTCATCGTGTTCGAGCGCGGTTCGAGCACCGCGAGGATGCGCGCCGCGCCGACCGCCCGCCGCAGGCCCTCGATCGTCGTGGCGATCGCGGTCGGGTGGTGGGCGAAGTCGTCGTGGACGGTGACTCCGCCAGCACGGCCCCGCATCTCCATCCGCCGCGCGACGCCGCGGAACTCCGCCAGCGCCGCGAGCGAGCGCTCCACCGGCACACCCGCGTGGCGCGCCGCCGCAATGGCGGCGAGCGCGTTCATGCGGTTGTGCGCGCCCAGTTGCGGCGCGTCGCCGGGCCAACGCAACTTTCCCTGCGATGCGCCGCGGAGCGCGATCGCGCCGTCGGTCGCGACCGTCCACTCCGCCGCACCCTCCCGCGCATCGTCGCGCGCGAATCGCTCGACCTCCGACCAGCATCCGCGCGCGAGCACGCGCGCGAGCGCCGCATCCTCCCCGTTCACGACCAGGCGGCCGAGCCGGGGCACCGTGCGGACCAGGTGATGGAACTGGGTCTCGATCGCGGCGAGGTCGGGAAAGATGTCCGCGTGGTCGTACTCGAGGTTGTTCAGGATCGCGGTCGACGGGCGGTAGTGGACGAACTTCGAGCGCTTGTCGAAGAACGCGGTGTCGTACTCGTCCGCCTCGACGACGAAGAAGTCGCTTCCGCCCTGCCGTGCCGAGACGCCGAAGTTCGCGGGCACGCCCCCGATCAGAAATCCCGGGGCGAGCCCGGCGTGTTCGAGGATCCACGCGAGCATCGACGAGGTCGTCGTCTTGCCGTGCGTGCCGGCCACCGCGAGCACGAAGCGACCCGCGAGCACGTGGTCGCGCAGCCATTCGGGGCCCGACACGTAGGCGAGCCGCCGGTCGAGGATCGCCTCCATCAGCGGGTTGCCGCGCGAGACGACGTTGCCGATCACGAACACGTCGGCGTCGCGCGCCACGCCGTCGAGCTGCGCCGCGTCGTAGCCGTCGGTGAGCGCGATGCCGAGCGAAGCGAGCTGCGTCGACATCGGCGGATAGACGTTGGCGTCGCAGCCGCTGACCTCGTGCCCCTCGGCGCGGGCGATCGCCGCGATGCCGCCCATGAACGTGCCGCAAACGCCGAGGATGTGGATGCGCATCGTCAGGCTTCCTCGGGACGCGTCACCCGGGCGTGGCGCCGCCAGCCCGCGAGAAACCAGGTGTACGCCGCGGTGACGAGCGCCAGCACCACGGCGAACGCGACGCGCAGGCCGTCGGCGAGGTCCGCCCCCGACGCGAGGCGCACGGCGTCCGCGATCACGCCGACGCCCCACTGCACGACGAAGCTGCCGAGGAACATCGCCAGGTTGATCGCGGTGCTCGCGCGTCCCGCGAGCGACGCGGGGAAGCCCTCGTTGACCAGCGTGAACGCGAGGACGTTGGCGGCGGCGCCGAAGCCGTAGAAGCACCACCACACGAACGCGCCGGGGATCCGCAGGACGATCGCCGAGAGGCCCAGGAGATTGAGCGTCCAGCCGATCACGTAGAAGTGGCGCGTGACGAAACCGCGCCGCGCGAGCCGCGTCGCGAACATGCCGAGTCCGAGGTATCCGCCGAGCGAGGTGATGCTCATCGCGAGGAGCAGGCTCGCGGCGTCCGCGCGCGTGCGGCCCTCCACTTCCATCATCCAGGTCACCGACCACAGGCCCTGGATCGCCATGAACGAGCCCATGCCGATCGCGCCGACCGGCATGATCCACCAGAAGCGCGGCTGGCCGAACACTCGCCGGACGCCCTGGAGCTGCACCGCGATCGACGGCGCCTCTGCGACGCGCGGGAGGTCGGGCACGCGCCACGCGATCGCGCAGGCGACCGCGATCGTCGCGACGCCGAACCCGGCGAAGAGCCCGCGCCAGTCGATGTGTCGCAACGCGAGTTCGACCGGCGTCGTCGCGACGAGCGCGCCCGCGCCGCCGGCGACCATCAACCATCCGGCGAGCGGCGCCTGCCGCTGCGGCGGAAACCAGACGGCCACGCCCTTGAGCGGCGCCATCAGGCACACCGCCACCCCGGCACCGATCATGGCGCGCGCCAGCGTGAGCCCGGCGAGCCCACCCGCGGCCGCGAACCCGAACGCCCCCAGCGCGGCGACGGCGAGCAGCACCGGCTCCACGCGCCGCGGGCCGTAGCGGTCGAGCAGGATGCCCGCCGGGATCTGCGTCGCGGCGAAAGCGATGAAGTACGCGCTGGTGAGGAGCCCCAGCGAAGACGCCGGCAACGCGAGGTCGCGCGCGAGTTCGGGCGAGATCACCGCCGTGACCACGCGGTAGAGGTACGACATCAGGTACCCGGCCGCGAACGGCAGGTAGATGCGCGCGAACGGGACGGTGGCCGGATCGGTCATGTCGCAACTCGTGGGCGGGTGCGCAGCGCGCTTCGGGGGGACCGGCGACCGACGGGCCGCCCCGAGGTCGCCTTCGCCCCCTCGGGGGGAGGCGCGCAGAGCGCGCTTCGGGGGGGCGACAACCTCACGTGCGGAAGATGAAATACACCGCGCCCATCAGGCACAGCCCCGCCCACAGGAAGTCGAGCTTGACCGGCTGCCCCATGTACAGGACCGCGAAGGGCACGAACACCGCGAGCGTGATCACCTCCTGCATGATCTTGAGCTGCGCGAGCGAGAGCGCCGAGAACCCGATGCGATTCGCCGGCACCTGCAGCAGGTACTCGAACAGCGCGATCCCCCACGACACGAGCGCCGCGATCCACCACGGCCGCTCGCCGAGATGCTTCAGGTGCCCGTACCACGCGAAGGTCATGAACAGGTTCGAGCAGGTGAGGAGCACGGCGGCGACGAGCGCCGGGTGCTGCGCGGCGAAGGCGGGCATGGGATCGGCCGTGGGGACGCAACGGCCGCCATTGTCGCGCAAGCGGCTCTGCCCCGAACGCCGGGCGTGCGCGCTTGCCGGTCACACGCTCACGCGCGGCAGCGCGAGCGGCAGGCGCACCGTGACGATGACGCCGCGGCCGTCGCTGCGATTGGCGGCGCTCGCCTCGCCACCGTGCCGCGCGGCGACGATGCGCACGATCGCGAGGCCGAGCCCGAGGTGCGGCGTGCGGCCCTCCTGCGGCCGCACCGAGACCATCGGCTCGAACAGCCGCTCGCCGGCGCCTTCCGGCAGCGGCGGACCTTCGTTGGCGACCGTCAGCCGCGCCCACTCTCCGTCACGTGCAAGCGCGACCTCGATCGCGCCGGCGGTGGCGAAATCGACCGCGTTCTCGACCAGCTTGTCGAGCATCTGCGCAACGATCTCGGGCGCGCCTTCGACCGTCAGCGGGCCGCCGGGCGGCGCGTACGCGAACGGCCGCTGCGGGTACGCGAGACGGTAGCCGTCGACGCAGCCGGCCACCACCTGCGCCAGGTCGAAGCGCTCGCGCTCGGCGTCCCCCAGCGCCTCATCGAGGCGCGCGGCCTCGGTCATGCGCGCGAGGATCGTCGCGAGGCGGTCGAGCCCTTCGCCCGCGCGTCCGAGGTAGGGGCGCGCCTCCGGCGGCATCGACGACGCCGAGAGATTGTCGAGCGAACTGCGCACCACGGCGAGCGGCGTGCGCAGTTCGTGCGACAGTCGCGCGGCGAGCTTCTCCTGGTAGCTGGCGTAGCCGGCGAGGCGCGCGAGCACGCCGGAGTAGCTTCGCGCGAGATCGCCGATCTCGTCGCGCGCGCCGCTGCCGGGCAGCGGTCCCAGCACGCGCCCGTCGCGATCGATCGCCGCCTCGGCGTCGCGCGCGAGGCGCCGGATGCGCGACGACAGCCAGGTGGCGTAGACGGTGAGCGCGATCGAGCCGACGAGCAGGATCGCGACCACGATCGAGAACAGCCGCTCGAACGCGCGATTGCGCTCGGCCAGGACTGCGTTGGTGGTCTCCTCGACCAGCACCGCGCCGCGCACGCGGTCCGCGACCCAGATCGGATACGCGGCCGCGACGACGACCGCGCGACCGTCCGCCGTGCTGCGCCGGTCGGTGGTCGGAATGCCGTCGAGCGCCGCGAGGATCTCGCTTCGGGCCGGCACGCTGCCGCTGCCGTCGTCGTCGACGAAATCCTCGGTCGGACGCGACAGGAACAGCGAGAAGAACGGGTCGAGGAGCGAGCGCGACGCCGGATCGTCCGCGTCGGGCCGCTTGAGACTTCCCGCGTGCGCGAGGATGCCGAGGTCGCGGTCGACGATGCGGATGCGCGCAGTCGTGCGCGTGAGGCCCTGCAGGATCTCCTCGAGTTCCGGCGCGGCGGCCGCGGCCCCGGCCGAGAGCATCGGCCGCGCGGCGGCCGCGTCGACGAGGTCCTGCGGCGCACCGCCCTTCGGCGCGACGAGCCTCTGCGGCGCCTCGAACAGCCGCGGCCGGTCGTGCAGCGCGATCGCGACCGCCTGCGCGGTGCCGGCGAGCGTGCGGTCCTGCGCCTCGCGCAGCACGCGCTCGAGTTCGCGCGCGTACTCGACGCCGAGCCACGGCAGCACGAGGAACACGGTCAGCACCAGCAGGAGCTGGGCGCGGATGCCGAGGCGCGTCATGCGCGGCCCTACGCGCCGCCCGGACCGGTTCCCTCGATCCAGCGATAGCCCATGCCGTAGACGGTGGCGATGCGGTCGAACGCCGGGTCGATCGCCTGGAACTTGCGCCGGATGCGCTTCACGTGCGAGGTGATCGTGCCGTCGTCGACGACCGTGTTCGCCTCGCGCATCAGCGCGTCGCGGTCCTTCACGTGGCCCGGATGGCGCGCGAGCGCGTGCACCATCCAGAACTCGGTGAGCGTCAGGTCGACCGGTTGCTCGCGCCAGCGCGCGGTCATGCGCTTCACGTCGAGCGCGAGCGGGCCGCGCAGGACGACGTCCTCGGCCGCCGTCGGCGAGGCGGCCACGTCCGCGCGCCGGAACAGCGCGGCGATCCGCGCGGCGAGGTGCGGCAGGCTCGCGTCCTTCGTCAGGTAGTCGTCGGCGCCCACGCGCAGGCCCGACACGATGTCGATGTCCGCGTCGCGCGCCGACAGGATCAGGATCGGGATCGCCGGCGACATCGCGCGCAATTCGCGGCAAAGCGCGAAGCCCGCGTCCGGATCGTCGCCGAGCCCGAGGTCGACGACGGCGAGGTCGGGCAACCGCGTGCGGAACGCCGCGAGCGCGGCGTCGCGCGTCGCGTGCGCGGCGACCTCGTAGCCCAGGCGCTTCAGCGCGTCGGCGTAGTTCGCGCGAATCGCGGGTTCGTCCTCGACGATGGCGATGCGTCGGCTCATGGCGCGACGACTATACCAAGGACCGGCGCGACTCGATCGACGTCGCGCGGCGTCCCGTGCGCCGCGATCGCGTGCCGCGACGCCGACCGCGATCCCGGAGGGCGGGCGGATCGCCACCGCCGCGGACCCGATGCCATCGGATTGCCACAATTGCTCGCCGGAACGCCGCCATCGCGTCGCGGCGGGCACCGCATCCGCGCGTCGAATGGGCATCGTGCGGTCGCCGGTCCGGCGGGGCGCCGCACGGTCCGGCAGCCAACCTCCGCCCTCACCGTGCCATGACGAAGGACGCTCGCGGGATCCGCGGCTGGCGCGAGGCGATCTCCCCCGGATCGCCCCGGCCCCGCGGGTCCCGGGAGCACCACGATGAACACTCACGCTCCGCTTCCCGCCGATGCCGCCCCGTCGCAGCGATTGCTCCCGCCCCAGGGCTGGCGCGGGCTCGTGCGACTCGCCCTCGAAGGTCTCGCCACGGGACTCTTCGTGAGCTTCGTGCTCGCGCTCGCCGTGTTCATCGCAGCCTCCCGGGCCGAGGCCGCGCCGCTCTCCGGGATCGCGCGACTGGACTCCGGCGTCGCCGGCGCGGGAGGCGTGTTCGTGCTGATGTCGGGGGGCGCGCTCGTCGCGATGCTCCGGCGACCGCGGAAGCAGCCGCTGCGCGAGCGCACGCCCGCAGAGATTCGCATCGACGCGCTCGCCACAACTTCGGCGTCGGAGGATCCGAACCTGCAGGCGCTCGCGCGCCGCGTCGATGTCGCGCGGTGCGTGTGCTGACCGCGCGGACCTCCCTCCCGGTCGCGCGTCGGGCGCGCCGCCGGTCTGCCGCAGCAACGACGCTCCCGATCGGGGAGGACCTTTCGACCGCGCGGCATCGCGAAGCTCGTCACCGCACGCATCGCCGCATCCTCCCGGCGAGGCGCGCGCAGGACCGGTTCCCGCGACCGCGCGGTCGAGTCTTCCCCGATCGGGAGCGGGCGCGACGTGGCGCGTCCGGCATCGCGCCGACGGCGAGGGCCGCCGCGGGTTCGCCGACGTCAGAGAATCGCGAGCGTGAGGCCGCGCACCGGCAATTCGCCGTAGTCGCTCGCCCAGCGATCGCCGCTCGCCACCGGCCACGCATCGGTGATCGTGCCGGTCGTCACGAGTTCGCCGGCGCCGAGCGCGGGAAATTCCGGCTGCGCGGCGAGGACGTCGCGCAGGTAGGCGAGCGCGTGGGCGGGTCCGTCGAGCACGTTGGCGCCGACACCCGTGTCGACCACGCGATCGCCGTTGCGCAGCGTGACGCGGCAGGAAGGCAGCAGCTCGGCGAGCCGGTCGCGGTTCTCGTGTCCGACCGGCGTGCGTTCGCCCACCGCGAGCAGGCCGTGCAATCCGAAGGCCGCGGTGCAATCGGGTGCCCGGAAACGCCATCCGGGGAAGATCGAGTGCACGATCTCGAAGCCGGCGGCGATCCACGCCACCGATTCGAGCACCGCGCGCGCGTCGCCCTCCGCGGGCAGCGGCGCGGCGAGCCCGAACACGACCTCGGGCTCGATCCGCGGCTCGTGCAGGTGCGACACGTCCAGCGCCGCGGTGCCATCGGTCGCGTGCGTCACCGTGCGGTCCCACACATGGGACCACATCGGGCGGTACACGCCGTAGCGCGGCCAGATCGTGCGGTTGGTGAATCCGATCTTGCGGCCGGCCGGTCGCCAGCCCTGCGCGATGCGCCGCTCGTGCAGCGCCGCGAGCGTGCGGTACGCCTGCTCGACATCGTAGTGCGGGTCGTCGTCGGTCAGCGGCGCGATCTGCGCGCCGCCGTCCGCCGCGGCGAGGATGCGCCCGACCCGGTCACCCGCTCCGGTGCGCGCGGTCATCGCTTCCTCTGGACGATCGCGGTGCCGAGCACCCACAGCGCGGTCGCGACGATCATGCCGATGAAGGCCGCGACCAGCGCCATCGGCGTTCCGGTGAGTCCGATCGCGCCGGAGACGAACCAGCCCACCAGCGCACCCAGGCCGCCGCAGGCGACGATGGCGACGAGATAGAGGACGATCGAAGGCATCGGGGAACCGGCCGCGCGCCGGCCTTGCAGTATACGGCCGCGCTCCGATCCCTTCCGCGACCGGCGCACGCCGTTCGTCTCCCTGTCCTCGTCGTCACGATGGGTCGAGCGCCGCCCGCCTTACGCGCCACCGCGCGCTTTGCTACGCTGCGCCTGTCTTCCCGATCCCCGATCCCGGATGCGCATCGCCGTCGGCGGTTTCCAGCACGAGACGAACACGTTCGCGCCGTCGAAGGCGGACTTCGAGCGATTCGAGACCGGCGAAGGCTGGCCGCCCCTGAGTGTCGGGAACGAGATCGCGGATCGTCTCGCGGGAGCGAACATCCCGGCGGCGGGCGCGATCCGCGCGCTGCACGACGCCGGCCATCGCACCGTCGGCCTCGCATGGGCCGCGGCGAACCCGTCGGCGCAGGTGACGCGCGACGCGTTCGAGCGCATCGCGGGCGAGATCGTGACGCGCCTCGAGGCGGCCGGCGCGGTCGATGGCGTGTACCTCGACCTGCACGGCGCGATGGTGACCGAGCACCTCGACGACGGCGAGGGCGAACTCCTCGCGCGCGTCCGGCAGGTCGTCGGGCCGAGGGTACCGGTGGTCGCGAGCCTCGATCTGCACGCGAACGTGACGCGCGCGATGCTGGAGCGCTCCGACGCGATGGTCGCGTACCGAACCTACCCGCACGTCGACATGGCGCGGACCGGCGAGTGCGCCGCGCGCATGCTGGACGCGATGCTCGAGAGCGGCCGCCCGCTGGCGAAGAGCGCGCGCACGCTCGACTTCCTCACCGGGCTCCCGTCGCAGTGCACGACGATCGAGCCGGGACGGCAGCTCTACCCGCTCCTCGAGCGCCTCGAGCAGGAGCACGGAGCGGTGCTGTCGTTCACGCCCGGGTTCCCGATGGCCGACGTTCCCGAATGCGGGATGGCCGCGTTCGGCATGGGCGCCGACGAGGCGCGCGTGCAGGTCGCCGTCGCCGCGCTCCGCCAGGCGATCGCCGACGCCGAGGGCGAGTTCCGCATGGACCTCCACACGCCCGACGACGCAGTGCGGCGCGCCGTGCAGCGGGGCGCGCCCGGCGCGCCGGTCGTGCTCGCGGACACGCAGGACAATCCGGGCGCGGGCGGCAACGGCGACACCACCGGCCTCCTTTCGTCGCTCCTGCGTCACGACGCGCCCGGCTCGGTGCTGGGACTGCTGATCGACCCGGCCTCGGCGAAGCAGGCGCGCGAGGTCGGCGAACGTCATGCCGCACGGTTCCGGCTGGGCGAAATCTCCGGCGTGCCGGGCCACCTGCCGCTCGAAGGCGAATTCATCGTCGAGAAGCTCGGCGACGGCCGCTTCACCTGCACCGGACCGATGTTCCACGGCTTCCGCATGGACCTGGGGCCGATGGCGCTCCTTCGGCGCGGCAACGTGCGCGTGGTGCTCGCGTCGGTCAAGTGCCAGGCCGGCGACCAGGCGATGTTCCGCCACGTCGGCATCGAGCCGCGCGAGGAGCGCGTGCTCGCGCTCAAGAGTTCGGTGCACTTCCGCGCCGACTTCGAGCCGATCGCGCGCGAGGTGCTCGTCGTTGCCGCGCCCGGCCCCGCGAAAGCCGATCCCGCGACGTTCGCCTGGAAGCGCCTTCGCCCGGGCCTGCGGCTTCGCCCGCTCGGCCCCGCGTTCGTCCCGCCGCCCGCCTGACGCAATGGCGCGCCGCTACGTCCTCGCGCTCGTCAAGCACGAGACCAACACGTTCTCGCCGATCGCGACGACGCTCGCGTCGTTCGGCCACGGCGAGGGTCCGGCGATCGGCACCGCCGTCGTCGAGCAGTACCGCGGCACCAACACGCCGCTCGCGGCGTACCTCGATCTCGCGGCGCGGGAGCGCGCGGAGATCGTGACGCCGGTCGCGGCCGAGTCCTGGCCGTCGAACC
Organism: Burkholderiales bacterium; assembly: GCA_015075645.1. Classification (NCBI taxonomy): domain Bacteria; kingdom Pseudomonadati; phylum Pseudomonadota; class Betaproteobacteria; order Burkholderiales; species Burkholderiales bacterium. Next base: position 275,537 of record JABTUF010000006.1, read on the forward strand.
GGGCCTCGCGCGCGATCTTCGAGGCCCTCGTCCGCCCGATCGAGGATGCGGTGCGCGGCGGCTGCGACGCGGTCTTCCTCGACCTGCACGGCGCGATGGTCATCGACGACTGCGACGATCCGGAAGGCGAGATCGTGCGGCGCATCCGCGCGATCGCCCCGCGGATGCCGATCGCGGTCACGCTCGACTACCACACGAACCTCTGCGGCGATCTGGTCGAGCACGCCACGGTCGTGACCGGCTACAAGACCTATCCGCACGTCGACATGTACGACGCGGGCATGCTCGCCGGGTCGATCCTGGTCCGTTCGCTCGACGGCGAGATCGAGCCGGTGATGGCCTGGGGCTGGAAGCCGCTCGTCGCCTCGATCATGCGGCACGCGCCGGAGGACGGGCCGTCGGGCGACATCCTCGACTACGCGCGCCGCGAGGAGCGATCGGGGCGCGTGCTCGCCGCGACGCTCTTGCCGTCGTTCCCGCACGCGGACACGCCGTACACCGGCACCTCCGCGATCGTCGTGGGCGACGCGCGGCGCGGCGGTCGCGAGGCGGCGCGCGAGGTGTGCGACCGGATGCTCGCGATCGCGTGGGAGCGCCGCGCCGAGTACGCGTTCCACGCGCCGCCGCTCGCCGAATCGGTGGCGCGGGCGAAATCGCTCGGCGTCGGCAACCCCGGCGCGCCGGTGATCCTCGTCGACCACTGCGACAACTGCGGCTCGGGCGGCGCGCAGGACGTCATGGCCGTCGTCGCCGAGATCGTGAAGCAGGAACTCGACGGCGTGGCGATCGCCCCGATCCGGGACGCCGCGGCGGTCGCGACGATGGCCGGGGCCGGCGTGGGGCAGGACGTGCGCCTTTCGCTCGGCGGACGCACCGCGATGCCGGCGATCGGACTGCCCGGGAGGCCGCTCGCCATCGCCGGCCGCGTCGAACGGATCACCGACGGCGCGTTCACGATCACCGGGCCGATGTACACCGGGGTGCGGACCTACCTCGGCCGCACGGCGGTGCTCGACACCGGGCGCGCGAAGATCGTCGTGACCTCGCGCCCGCACGAGCCGTTCGACCGCGGCGTGTTCACGCACGCGGGCATCGACCCCACGGCACAGCGCTACCTGATGCTCAAGTCGCGCATACACTACCGGGCGGGATTCGCCCCGATCGCCTCGCACGTCGTCGAGTGCGCGGGCGAAGGCGTGACCAACGCCGACCTCTCCGTCTACCCGTACCGCAAGCTCAGGCGCCCGATCTACCCGCTGGACCCGATGCCCGACCGCTGACCCCCACGCTCCCCGGCGCCAGGCGCGTGCCTGGCACCGACGCTCGGACACCCACGCCCGACATCACAGCCCATGCGCGACTTCCACCTGCTGATCGACGTCGGCAACACGTTCCTCAAGTGGGGCCTGTTCCAGCCCTCGGAGAAGGGCGGCGCACGCGAGAACCGGCTCGAGTCGGGACACGCGCTGCTCGAGGAGATCCCGGCACTGCCCGCGCAGTTCGCGAAGTATCCGGCGCCGACGCGGATCGTCATCAGCAACGTCGCGGGCACCCGCGTGCGCGCCGCGACGATCCGCGTGCTCGAGGTCTGGCCCGACGCGCCCGCGCCGCACTGGCTCGTGCCGCGGGTCGAGCAATGCGGCGTGACCAACAGCTACCGCAATCCGGCGCAACTCGGGAGCGACCGCTGGGCGGCGCTGATCGGCGCGCGCTGGCTCCTCGGCACGCACGCGTCGATGGTCGTCGTGTGCGGCACCGCGACGACGATCGACTTCCTGTCGCCTTCCGGCGTGTTCAAGGGCGGCACGATCATGCCCGGCGTCGGGTTGATGCTGCGCTCGCTGCACGAGGGGACGGCGGCGTTGCCCGACCAGGGCGGCGACTTCTTCGACTATCCGACGCAGACGGTCGACGCGATCGCGTCCGGCTGCCAGCACGCGCAGGCCGGCGCCATCGAGCGCATGTACGCGCACGAGGTCAAGGTCGAGCGCGACTTGACCTGCCTCGTCTCAGGCGGCGCGGCGCGCGCGGTCCTCCCGCGGCTCGCGATCCCGCACCAGTACCACGAGAACCTGGTGCTCGAAGGCCTCTACCGCGTGTCGATGTCGCTGTAGCGCCGTCGCCACGACGCCCCGGGCGCAACGCTCGCGCGGCCGGCTCGGTGACCGCCCGGTCGCCGGGCGCAGACCGATTCGGTGTTTTCCCGCGGCGGGCTACTTGATCATGCCGAGCTGGCGCGCCGTCTCCGTGTACTGCGCGGTGCGCTCCTTCATGAACGCGGGCACCTGATCGTAGGGAACGTCGATCACCTCGAAGCCGCCGTCGACCATCTTGCGGCGCATGTCGGGATCCTTGTTCAGCGTCTCCATCATGCCGGAGACCTGGCGGCGCACCGCTTCGGGCGTGGACTTCGGCACGGCCACGCCGCGGTACGCGCCGTCGACCCAGTCGACGCCGAGTTCGCGGAACGTCGGCACGTCGGGGAACTGCGGATGGCGCTCCTTCGTGGCGACCGCGAGCATCCGCATCTTGCCCTTCTGCCCGATCGCGAGCGTCGTGTAGGACATCACGCCCGCCACGTGCCCGCCCAGCACCGAGGCGACGAGATCGCCGGTGCCCTTGAACGGCACGTACACGGTCTTGATCTTGAAGTCGCGGTTCAGCCGTTCGTGCGCGACGTGGTTCGCCGAATAGAGCGCGGAACCGGCGATCGACATCGATCCCGGCTTGGCCTGCGCCGCCGCGATGAACTCCTGGAACGTCTTGATCGGGCTCGTCGCGGGCACGAGGAGCGCATCGGGCGTGTAGTGGAACCAGTAGACCGACACCAGGTCGTCGGTCTTGTAGCTGACGGTCCCCTCGATCGGCTGCAGCACCACGTGCGGCAGGTTGATGCCCGCGATCGTGTACCCGTCGCCGGGCAGCGTGTTCAACTGCTGCCAGACCAGCGCGCCGCCGCCGCCCGGCCGGTTGATGACGACCATCTCCTGCTTGAACTTCTGCGCGAAGGCGTGTTGCTGGAGACGCGCGACGATGTCCGATTCACCTCCTGCCGCGAAGGGGATCAGGTACTGGACCGAGCGCTCGGGGTAGTCGGCGGCGGCCGGGCCACCGAACGACCACGCCGCGACGGCGGCGAGAAGCACCGGCGCGAACCGGTGGGGACGCAGGACGGACATGGGAAGACTCCTCGTGTCGCGGACGCGGACGCGCGCACCGCCTCGGCGGCGATGCTACCGCATCCGGCGCCGCGACGCCGGCACCGCCCCTACGGCACCGCGCACATCGCCACGCCGATCGGACCGTAGCCCTCGGGCACCCAGCCCAGCGCGATCATGTTCGCGCGCACCGCGAGGCTCGTCGTGTAGCGGTGGTTGGTCGGGAGCACGCCGTTCCACAGCCGGTAGACCGGGACCGTGCCGCCCGGGCAGGCGCCGGTCGCCATGTCCGGCAGGTCGATCTGGAACACGTTGTCGCTCTCGATCACCCACTCCGCGCCGAACAGGTCGTCGACCAGCCAGCACTCGTATCCGTTGGCCGAGTAGAAGTGTGTCGTGACCCCGCCCACCGGCCACTTGAAGTAGCGGCACACCGGATTCATCGTCGCGCCGGCGCTGCTGCCGGTCGCGTAGGCCTTGAAGCTCTCGCCGGTGCGCGTCCAGCCGGGGAAGTAGCCGGTGTCGAGCCCCGCGATCTCGGGCGGGTCGGACGACATGAAATAGTGGCCGAGTCCCGCGTGGTAGAACTCGATCACGTCGACCAGTCCCACCGGAGGCGGGAACGGCACGAGATCGATCGATCCGGCGACGATCTTGCGGTCGGGCTCTGCGCCCGGCTTGCGCTCGTAGGCGTAGTAGTAGCCCAACGGGGCAAGAGGGTCGACGAGGTAGAGCGGCTGCGACGAAACGGCGCCGTCGAGCCGCAACTTCACCGACAGCCAGAGCCGGCGCTCGCCACCGGTCCCTTCCATCGCCGTGAACTCGAAGAAATAGACGAATCCGCCGGTGATGCCTACGCCGCCGTTGACCGGGACCGAATTGCCCGGGAGGTAGGTGAACGGCTGGTAACCGCTCCCGCCCTGGACCCGGATGTTCCAAGTCGTGACCTGGTTGGTCGTGTCGTCGTATCCGAAGCTGCCCGCCGCGGTGCGGCCGTCGGCGAATACCACCCCCTGTAGCGCCCAGTAGCGCGTGGCCGCTTCCGCGGGGAAGGTCACGGCGAGCGCGATCAGCAGCAAGCCTCTCAGGAACGTGCGAATCATAGCGACCTCCGTTGGATCGGAACTCCGCGCGCCCACGCCCGCGGGCGCGACCTGCATCGCTCAAGGCAAGCCCGCATCTGTACGCAACGCAACGGAAAATTCCGCTCCGTTCATTCCTCCCGGCTAGCCCGGGCCGAGCATCACGAACGCGCGTGCCCGCGACCGGCCCAACGATCGACCTGTTGCCCCGCCGGCTTGAAGGCCAACGCCCCGTAGGTTGGGCTTCAGCCCGACGCCTCACCAGTAGGTCTGCCTTCAGCTCGACAGAAGTTGTGCCGGTGCGACGAAACGGCGTCGGCCTGAAGGCCGACCTACCGGGAGGGTGGTGGGTCGGGCTTCAGTAACCGACGCATCCCCCGTAGGTCGGGCTTCAGCCCGACGGGTTGCAGCATTCAGCCCCGCGCAAGTCCTTCAAAGCCCTTCCGCGCACATCGCCACGCCGACCGGACCATAACCCTCCGGTATCCACCCCGCCGCCATCATCGTCGAGCGCACTGCGAGACTCGTCGTGTAGCGGTGGTTGGTCGGGAGCACGCCGTTCCACAGCCGGTAGACCGGAACCGTGCTGCCCGGGCAGGCGCCGGTCGCCATGTCCGGCAGGTCGATCTGGAACATGTTGTCGCTCTCGATCACCCACTCGGGCCCGAACAGATGGTCGACCAGCCAGCACTCGTACGCGTTGGCCGAGAAAAAGTGCGTCGTGACCCCGCCCACCGGCCACTTGAAGTAGCGGCACACCGGGTTCATCGTCGCGCCGGCGCTGCTGCCGGTCGCGTAGGCCTTGAAGCTCTCGCCGGTGCGCGTCCAGCCGGGGAAGTAGCCGCTGTCGAGTCCTGCGATCTCCGGCGGGTCGGCCGACATGACGTAGTGGCCGAGTCCCGCATGGTAGAACTCGATCACGTCGACCAGCCCCACCGGAGGCGGGAACGGCACGAAATCGATCGATCCGGCGACGATCTTGCGGTCGGGCGCTGCGCCCGGCTTGCGCTCGTAGGCGTAGTAGTAGCCCAACGGGGCGAGAGGGTCGACGAGGTAGAGCGGCTGCGACGAAACGGCGCCGTCGAGCCGGAACTTCACCGACAGCCAGAGCCGGCGCTCGCCGCCGGTCCCTTCCATCGCCGTGAACTCGAAGAAATAGACGAATCCGCCGGTGATGCCTACGCCTCCGTTGACCGGGACCGAGTTGCCCGGCAGGTAGGTGAACGGCTGGTAACCGCTCCCGCCCTGGACCCGGATGTTCCAGGTCGTGACCTGGTTGGTCGTGTCGTCGTATCCGAAGCTGCCCACCGCGGTGCGGCCGTCGCTGAACACGACGTCCTGCAGCAGCCAGTACCGCGTCGCGGCGCCCGAAGGCACCGACAGCGCGAGCAGGAACGCCACGAGCACGATTCGCATCGTCCGGACCATGGACCCTCCCTGTCGTCGAAGCGCGCCGCGCGCCCGTTTCGCGGAGCGCAGCCGCTCGCCCAATGTCCCCCGCTCCATCGCACGGCGCAACGGAAAAATCGCCGAACCGTCCGCGCCGTCGTTGAGCCAGGTTAAGCGCGCGAAATGCAGCCTCCGACGATCCGGCCTATCATGGGCGTTTTTCCCTCGCGGAGACCCCCATGAGCCAGCGCAGCGTCGTCATCCTCTCCGGCGTCCGGACCGCCATCGGCGACTACGGCGGCAGCCTCAAGGACATCGCCCCCGCCGAACTCGGCGCGAAGGTCGTGAAGGAGGCGATCGCCCGCGCGAAGGTCGACCCCAACGAGATCGGCCAGTGCGTGATCGGCAACGTGATCCACGGCGAGGCGCGCGACATGTACATCTCGCGCCTGATCGGCGTGAACGGCGGCCTGCCGCATTCGTCGGGCGCGCTGACGGTGAACCGTCTGTGCGGCAGCGGCCTGCAGGCGATCGTGTCGGCGTCGCAGTACATCCTGCTCGGCGACACCGACGCCGCGATCGGCGGCGGCGCCGAGAGCATGAGCCGCGCGGCCTACGCGAACACGACGCAGCGCTGGGGCGCGCGCATGGGCGACACCAAGGCGATCGACATGATGGTCGGCGCGCTGACCGATCCGTTCGACACCGTGCACATGGGCGTCACCGCGGAAAACGTCGCGGCGAAGTGCCACCTGACGCGCGAGGTGCAGGACCAGTTCGCCGTCGAGAGCCACCGCCGCGCGCACGCCGCGCAGCAGGCCGGCCACTTCAGGAGCCAGATCCTGCCGATCGAGCTCAAGAGCAAGAAGGGGCCGGTCGCGTTCGACACCGACGAGCACGTGCGCGCCGACGCGTCGATGGAAGGCATGGCCAAGTTGAAGGCGGTGTTCCAGAAGGAGAACGGCACCGTGACCGCCGGCAACGCCTCGGGCATCAACGACGCCGCCGCCGCGGTCGTGCTGATGGAAGCGGGTGTCGCCGCGAAGAAGGGTCTGAAGCCGATGGCGCGGCTCGTCGCCTACGGTCACGCGGGCATCGACCCGAAGATCATGGGCATGGGCCCGGTGTCCGCGGTGAAGAACGCGCTCGCCAAGGCCGGCCTCGAGGTGTCCGACCTCGACGTGATCGAGTCGAACGAGGCGTTCGCGGCGCAGGCGCTCGGCGTGTCGAAAGACCTCGGGCTCGACCCGGCGAAGGTGAACCCGAACGGCGGCGCGGTCGCGCTCGGCCACCCGATCGGCGCGACCGGCGCGATCCTGACCGTCAAGTGCATGTACGAACTGCAGCGCACGAACAAGCGCTACGGGCTCATCACGATGTGCATCGGCGGCGGGCAGGGCATCGCCGCGATCATCGAGCGGATGTGACACCGAGCCGGAAGCGCAGCGCGAACACGTTGCCCTCCGGCAGCCGGACGTAGCTCGCGTCGACGACGAGGCGGCCGACGAGCCAGGCTCCGAGGCCGCCGACCGAGCGTTCCTCGACGCTCGCGTGGAGGTCGGCGGGGGCCCGCCCGAGCGCGGGGCGCGGATCGAACGGCGGAGCGGCGTCCTCGAAGCTCACGAGCACGTCGCCCCCGTCGGCGCGAAGTCCGAGCCGCACCCAGCCGGCCTCCCCGCGGTAGCCGTGGCGCACCACGTTCGAGAACACCTCCTCGACGATGAGCGTCAGGCGCATGCCGTCGCCGGCCTCGACCCGGTGACGCCGGCAGAACGCCTCCACGAACGCGGCGGTCGCCGGCAACTCGTCCAGCGCCGCCGCGAAGGTCGCTTCCGTGGGCGTGGTCATCGGTCGACCCGCCGGCCGGAATTGCAGCCGGACCGGCGGCGGCGGACAATCCCGCCCACGGCGCCCCGCGCCCTCCGCTCGGAGAAGCCACGATGACTCCCGCTTCCGCCACCCGGCCCCCCTTCGCCCGCCTCGCGCTCGCCGCGGCGCTCGCCTGCGCGACGACGTTCGCGTTCGCCGCCGAGGTCGGCCAGGTCAAGACCTCGAAGGGCGAGGTCACGATCGAGCGCGCCGGGGCCAGGGTGCCGGCGCCGGTCGGCACGAAGCTCGAGGCCTCCGACGTCCTCGCCACCGGCGCGGACGGCGCGGTCGGCGTCACGATGAGCGACGGCTCGCTGCTCTCGATCGGCCCCAACAGCGTGCTGTCGCTCGACCTGTTCCAGTTCGATCCGACGACCCACGCGGGCAAGTTCGACTCGACGCTGTCGAAGGGCACGCTGTCGGTCGTCTCCGGCAAGATCGCGAAGCAGTCGCCGGAGGCCATGAAGGTCCGCACGCCGGCGTCGGTGCTGGGCGTGCGCGGCACCGAGTTCGTGGTGTTCGTCGACGGCTGACGTGCTCGCGACGGAGGAAGGTCTGCCCGTGGCGGCCTGCCTCCCCCCCGGAAGGCCGATGCGCCTCATGGCGATCGCAGTGTCCGCCGCGGCGCTCCTCGCCGCGTGCGCCCCGACGACGAAGGTCGTGCTGCTGCCGGAATCCGACGGCCGCAAGACCGCGGTGAGCGTCACCGACCAGCGCGGCGAGGTCGTGCTCGACCATCCGTACGCCGCCGCGAGCCGCAACGCGCTCGAGACGCGCACGTACGACGCGACGCCCGACGAGGTGAGCCGCGACTTCGGCCGGGCGCTCGCGGCCCAGCCGCGGCGCGAGATGTCGTTCACGCTGCACTTCGCCGAAGGCAAGGACGAACTGTCGGCCGAAGCGCAGGTGCAGATCGACGCGGTGCTCGCCGAGGTCGCGAAGCGGCCGGTGGCCGATGTGCTCGTCGTCGGCCACACCGACAGCGTCGGCACCACCGCGGTGAACGACGCGCTGGCGAAACAGCGCGCCGAGACCGTGCGCGCCGAACTCGTCCGCCGCGGGCTCGCGCCGACGAACGTGCAGGCTTCCGGCCGCGGCAGTCGCGAACCGCTGGTGCCGACGCCGCCGGGCGGCGCCGAGCCGCGCAACCGGCGCGTCGAGATCGTCGTCCGCTGAACCGTCATCGCGCTCCGCGCCATCGCAGGGCGAGGATCGTGCAGTCATCGGCGGGCTCGGCGCCCGCGGCGAACGACCGGACATCGTCCCGGATCGCGGCCACCGCCGCATGCGCGTCGAGCGGCGCCTTCCGCAGGTGGTCGAGCAATGCCTCGAGCCGCTCGCGGCCGTACATCGCGCCCGACGGGTCGCGCATGTCGGTGACGCCGTCGGTGACCATCACGACCATCTCGCCCCGATCGAGGAACGTGTGCTCGCCCGCGTACTCGTGGCCGTCGACCGCGCACAGCGGCGGTCCGTCGCCGCCGCGAAGCCGCCGGAGGCCCGACGCGGCCGCGATGCAATACGGGTCGTCGTGGCCCGCGTTGCAGTAGACGAGATCGCCGCTGTCGAGGTCGAGGATGCCCGCGAACGCGGTCACGAAGAGCGACTCGCTGTTGTCGCGCGAGATCTCGCGGTTCACCGCCGTCATCCACGCGCCGAGGTCGTCGTCGGGGTGGCGCACCGCGGCGCTCTTCGCGAGCGCCTTGCTGACCGCCATGAAGATCGACGCGGACAGCCCCTTGCCCGACACGTCGCCGACGAGGAAGAAGAGCCGCCGGCCGTCGAGCCGGAAGAAATCGTAGAGGTCGCCGCCCACTTCGCGCGCCGGGACCATCGCCGCGGCGAGGTCGAGCCGCGGATCGTCGCGGAACGCGTCCTCGCGCGGCAGCATCGCGACCTGGATGCGTTGCGCCGCCTCCATCTCGCCGGCCATGCGCGCCGACGCCTCGCGCTCTTCCTGCATCTGGCGCCGCAGCGCGCGCCGCTCGCGCGAGGCCTCGCCCAGCGTCAGCGCGAGGAGCGTCGCGAACAGCGCGAACAACGCGAAGGCCGGCGAGGCCGCGTCGAACTGGAGATGAGCGGCCGCGAACGCCGCGAGCGCCGCTCCTGCCGGGACGATCATGGCGGCGAGCGCGAAGGCCACGGTCGCGGGCGTGCGCCACGACGGCGCCGCGCGGATCAGCACGAGGCCCAGCACCGCGAAGAGCGCCACTTCGAGCGCGCGCGCCCACGGCGGCCGGATCACCGCGCTGCCCTCGACCAGGTTCTCGATCAGTTGCGCGTGGATCTCGACCCCCGGCATGCGCTCGCCGAGCGTCGTGTCCTGGTAGTCGACGCCCGCGACGCCGGTCACGCCGACGAGGACGATCTTGCGGGCGAGCTGTTCGGGGTCCACCCGGGCCTTGAGCACGTCGATCGCCGAGACGAAGCGGCGCAGGTCGCGCGGCGAATAGTGGATCCTGATCGCGCCGTCCTCCTCGGTGCGCGCGACGAACTTCCCGGCTTGCAGGGCGCGCACCCCTCCGTCCCGCGTCTGCAGGCGCAGCAGCGGCGCGCCGACCGACACGCGCACGAGTTCGAGCGCGAACGACGGCACCAGCGTGCCCTCGACGCTCGCGACCATCGGCAGGCGCCGCACGATGCTCGACTCGGTCTCGACCGACAGCAGCCCATGTCCGGCCGCGGCCTTCTCGAGTACCGGCAGGTTCGACAGCACGCCGGCGTAGTGCGGAATCCGGCCCTGCAACGCCGCGGCGCCGCGCGCGTCCCCCGCGACCAGGATCGGCGTGGCGTACAACACCATGCCGGTGGGCTCCGGCGTGCCGGCCATGCCGAGCACGACCTTGCCGGACGCGAGAGCGCGCGCGAGTTCCTCGTCGTGCGACGGCAGCGAGGCGAGCGATTGCGCGAGGTCGGCGTCGTGGGTCGGCAGGTTGTCGAGCCAGTGCTCGGGAGAACTGCGGTCCGGCTCCGACATCAGGATGTCGAGGCCGATCGCCTGCGGTGCGCCCTTGCGGATCTCGCGCACGAGCTGCGCGAGCACCGTGCGCGGCCACGGCCACTGGCCCAGCGCCGCGAGGCTCTTCTGGTCGACTTCGACGATCGTGACCGGCAGTTGCGTGACCTTGCGCGGCAGCAGGCGCTGGGTCGCGTCGAACCACTGCTGCTGCTGGCGCACGACGAACGGCGGCTCCAGCCACAGGAGCACGGAGAGCGCCGCGAGCGCCGCGACGCCGATCCAGCGTATCCGCCCCACCGTCGCGAGGGCCGCGGCGACACGGCCGGGGGCCGGCTCGGCCCCGTCGATCACAGGCGGATTTCCATCCCGTCGTACGCGGCGGTCACCGTCATCGGCGCGCCGGTCCGGCAGATTTCCTCGTAGCGGCGGGTGTCGGCGAGCACGCGCGCGATCGACGCGTCGTCGAAGGCGGGCTCGTGGTGGAACATGCACAGGTGCTTCACGCCCGCCGCGTGACACAGCTCGACGCCGGCGATGTTGCTCGAATGGCCCCAGTCGGCCTTGACCGAAATCGCGTCGGCGAGCGAATACATCGCGTCGAAGACCACCACGTCGGCGCCGCGGAAGAACTCGACGAACGCGTCGGTCTCGCGCCGGTTGCCGAGGTCGTGCTCCGAGTCGGTCGAGTAGATGACCGATCTGCCGCCCGACTCGAAGCGGAAGCCGAACGAATCGCCCGAGTGGCGCTGCAGCTTGAGCAGCACCCGCATGCCCGCGACGTCGTGCCAGCGGCCGGGCTCGAGGTGCACGAACGAGATGTCGGCACGGAAGGTGTCGAAGTCGACCGGGAAGCTCGGCTGCTCCTGCTGGCGGCGCAGCGCCGCCTCGAGGTGCGGATGGCCGCCGTAGATCACCACGCGGTTGCCCGGGATGTAGGCCGGCGTGAAGAACGGCAGGCCCATGATGTGGTCCCAGTGCACGTGCGAGAGGAACACATGGTAGGTGCGCGGGCCGCCGTCGCGCGCGAGCGCCGCCTGTCCGAACGGCCGCACGCCGGTGCCGAGGTCGCAGATCGCGTAGTCGGGGCCGCCGGTCACGATCTCGACGCACGAGGTGTGCCCGCCGAAGGTGGCGCCCTCCGCGAACGGGAGCGCTTCGACGTGCGACTCGATCTCCGCGTCGCTCGCGAAGCGGCGGCCGTTCGCCCCGCGCAGCGCCGCCACCAGCTTGCGCCGCACCTCGTCCACGGTGAGCGCCACCGGGATCGAGCCGCGGGTTCCCCAGAAGCGGATCGCCTTCACCGACCCTCCGCTTCCCGCGCGCGATCGTAGGCGGCGAGGGCCTCCGGCGAGATCTCCGCGATCGCCTCGCGCACGTCGTGGCGCACCTCGACGACGTGGTGGAAGCGGCTGATCTCGAAGATCTCGGCGACCACGCTCTGCAGCGCCGTGACCGCCACGGTCGCCCGGCGCGCGCGCAACGCCTTGGCCGCGACCATCAGCACGCGCAGGCCGACGCTGCTGATGTAGTCGACCTTCGAGAAATCGATCACGAGCCCGCGCACGCCCGAATCGGCGACGAGCGCGGAGGCGATCGCGGACTCGAGTTCCTGCGCGCCGGCGAAGTCGATCCGGCCGTCGGCCGTGGCGACGACGACGTCCGCGTACCTGTGGGTCGGGCATGCCATGTCGAATCCGGGCTCCCTCGTCTGGATCTCGTGCCGCCGCCCGCCGATTATAGGAGACGGCCATGGCGGAAACGCGCCCGCGCGGCGGACGCGAGCAACCCCCGCCGTTCACCCTCCCCGCATCCGCGGGAGCAAGTCAAGGGAATATTCGCCTCGGGGCCTTCGTGGTCGCGTCAGGCGAGGTTCGCGGCCACGCGCCGGCGCGCGGCTTCGACGCCGCTGCCGTCCCGGCGCGCGAAGTCCGCGAGCTGATCCTCGCCGATGCGGCCGACCGCGAAATAGCGGGCCTCCGGATGCGCGAGGTAGAACCCGGACACCGAGGCGGCGGGCCACATGGCGAAGCTCTCGGTGACCGTGATGCCGCAAGCCGGGGCCTCCAGCAGGGTGAAGAGCGGCCCCTTGACCGCGTGGTCGGGACAGGCCGGATACCCGGGCGCCGGGCGGATGCCGCGGTACTCCTCGCGGATCAGCGCCTCGTTGTCGAGCGCTTCGCCCGGAACGTAGCCCCACAATTCGGTGCGCACGCGCCGGTGCAACCATTCGGCGAACGCCTCGGCGAGGCGGTCGGCGATCGCCTTCAGCATCAGCGCCGAGTAGTCGTCGTGTTTCGCGGCGAACGCGTCCAGATGCCTCTCGATGCCGATCCCCGCGGTGACCGCGAAGGCGCCCACGTAGTCGCGCACGCCCGCCGGCGCGACGAAGTCGGCGAGGCCCAGATTGGGCTTTCCCGCCGCGCGTTCGCCCTGCTGGCGGAGGTTGCGCCACACGAGCGCGGGCGTCGTGCGTGATTCGTCGGTCCACAGCACGATGTCGTCGCCGTCCGCGTTCGCGGGCCAGAATCCGACCACGCCGTTCGCCGTGAGCCAGCGCTCCTCGATCACCCGCTTCAGCATCGCTCGACCCTCGGCCTGCACCGTGCGGGCGGACGCGCCGACCAGCGGGTCGTCGAGGATCGCCGGATAGGAACCCGAGAGCTCCCAGGCCTGGAAGAACGGCGCCCAGTCGATGCACCCGGCGATCGACGCGAGGTCGACGTGGGCGAGCGGGCGGCGGCCGAGGAAGGTCGGCACCGGCGGCGCGTACGACGACCAGTCGGGCGCGAACGCGTTCGCCCGGGCCTGCTCGAGGCTCACCAGCGCCGGCCCCTTCTTCCGGGCATGCTGTTCGCGGATGCGCTCGTAGTCGGCGGCGACCTCCGCGACGTAGGCGGCGCGCTGCTCGGCCGACAGGAGGCTCGTCGTGACGCCGACCGCGCGCGAGGCGTCCGGCACGTAGACGACCGGCCCCGGGTAGTGCGGCGCGATCTTCACCGCGGTGTGCACGCGCGAGGTCGTCGCGCCGCCGATGAGGAGCGGCACCGAGAAGCCCTCGCGCTGCATCTCGGAGGCCACGTGCGCCATCTCCTCGAGCGAGGGCGTGATGAGGCCCGACAGCCCGATCGCGTCGGCGTTCGACTCGCGCGCCGCCTGCAGGATCTTCTGCGCCGGCACCATGACGCCCAGGTCGACGACGTCGAAGTTGTTGCACTGGAGCACGACGCCGACGATGTTCTTGCCGATGTCGTGGACGTCGCCCTTGACGGTCGCGAGCACGACCTTGCCCTTCGAGCGCGCGGCCTCGCCCGAGGCGCGCTTCTCCGCCTCGATGAACGGCACGAGGTGCGCGACCGCCTGCTTCATCACGCGCGCGCTCTTCACCACCTGCGGCAGGAACATCCGGCCCGCGCCGAACAGATCGCCGACGACGTTCATGCCGTCCATCAGCGGGCCCTCGATGACCTCGATCGTGCGCCCCCCGCGCGCGGCCACCGCGGCGCGCGCCTCCTCGGTGTCCTCGACGATGAAGGTCGAGATGCCCTTGACGAGCGCGTGCGACAGGCGCGAGGCGACCGGGCCCTCGCGCCACGCGAGGTCCTCGGAGGCGTCCTTCGCCTTGCCCTTCACCGTCTCGGCGAACGCGACGAGACGCTCGGTCGCGTCGGGGCGGCGGTTCAGGACCACGTCTTCGACGCGCTCGCGCAGCGCCGGGTCGAGTTCGTCGTAGACGCCGAGCTGGCCCGCGTTGACGATGCCCATCGACAGCCCCGCGGGGATCGCGTGGGCGAGGAACACCGTGTGGATCGCCTCGCGCACCGGCTCGTTGCCGCGGAAGCTGAACGACACGTTGCTGATGCCGCCCGAGACGAGCGCGTGCGGCAGGTTCGCGCGGATCCAGCGCGTCGCGCGGATGAAGTCGACCGCGTAGTTCGCATGCTCCTCGATGCCGGTCGCGATCGCGAACACGTTCGGATCGAAGACGATGTCCTCGGCGGGGAAGCCGACGTCGTTCACCAGGAGGTCGTAGGCGCGCTTGCAGACCTCGATGCGTCGCTCGTAGCTGTCCGCCTGGCCGCGTTCGTCGAACGCCATCACGACCGCCGCGGCGCCGTAGCGGCGCACGAGCTTCGCCTGGCGCCGGAACTCGTCCTCGCCCTCCTTGAGCGAGATCGAGTTGACGATCGGCTTGCCCTGCACGCATTTCAGGCCCGCCTCGATCACCTCCCACTTCGACGAGTCGATCATCACCGGCACGCGCGCGATGTCGGGCTCGCCGGCGATGATCGACAGGAAGCGGGTCATCGCCGCCTTCGAGTCGAGCATCGCCTCGTCCATGTTGACGTCGATCACCTGTGCGCCGGCGGCGACCTGTCCGCGAGCGACCTCGACCGCGCCGGCGTAGTCTCCGGCGAGGATCAGGCGCGCGAACGCCTTCGATCCGGTGACGTTGGTGCGCTCGCCGACATTGACGAAGAGCGAGCCTTCGCCGATGTTGAGCGGTTCGAGTCCGGCGAGTCGCATGGGAATGCCGATGCGGGTCGGCCTTCAGGCCGACATCCGGCGACGGGCGGCAGCTCGCCGGAGACTCCGAAAGGCGTCGGGCTGAAGCCCGACCCACGAGAACCGCGGGCGGCTTGGGCGACTCGTGAGTTCGGCTTCAGCCGAACGCCCTTCGCCAACCCCGTCGGGCTGAAGCCCGACCCACGAGAACCGCGGGCGGCTTGGGCGACTCGTGAGTTCGGCTTCAGCCGAACGCCCTTCGCCAACCCCGTCGGGCCGAAGCCCGACCCACGGAGGAGTCACGCCGCGGCGCGCAGCGGCGTGCGCGGAATCCGGCGCGGCGCGACCCCTTCGACCGCCTCCGCGATCGCGCGAACGTGCGCGGGCGTGGTGCCGCAGCACCCGCCGACCAGGTTGACGAATCCGGCGCGCGCGAACTCGCCGACGAGCCGCGCGGTCTGCTCCGGCGTCTCGTCGTAGCCGGTCTCCGACATCGGATTCGGCAGGCCGGCGTTCGGATAGCAGGACACGTAAGTGTCGGCGACGCGCGCGAGTTCCTCCAGATAGGGCCGCATCAGCGCGGCGCCCAGCGCGCAGTTGAGGCCGACCATGAGCGGATTCGCGTGACGCACCGAATTCCAGAACGCCTCGGGCGTCTGCCCGGAGAGCGTCCGCCCGGAGGCGTCGGTGATCGTGCCCGACACGACGAGCGGCAGGCTCGTGCCCAGGTCGTCGAACAGCGTCGCGATGCCGAAGAGCGCAGCCTTCGCGTTCAGCGTGTCGAACACGGTCTCGACCAGCAGGAGGTCGGCGCCGCCCTCGACGAGCCCTGCCGCGGCGTCCCGGTACGCAACGGCGAGTTCGTCGAAGCCGACGTTGCGCGCGGCCGGGTCGTTGACGTCCGGCGAAATCGACGCCGTGCGGTTGGTCGGCCCGAGCGCGCCGGCGACGAAGCGGGGCCGCGACGGCGTCCTCCCGGTCCAGGCGTCCGCGCTCGAGCGCGCGATCTTCGCGGCCGCGCAGTTCAGTTCGCGCGCGCGCGACGCGAGCCCGTAGTCGCCCTGCGCGATCGAGGTCGCCGAGAACGTGTTGGTCTCGACGATGTCGGCGCCGGCCTCGAGGTAGGCGTCGTGGATCTCGCGCACGATGCCCGGCCGGGTGAGCACGAGGAGGTCGTTGTCGCCCCTGAGGTCGTGCGCGTGCCCGGCGAGCCCGCAGGCGTGCGGGCCGCGGAAATCCTCCTCGGAGAGCCGGCGCCGCTGGATCTCGGTGCCCATGGCGCCGTCGAGGACCAGGATGCGCCGCTCGAGGAGCGCGACGAGTTCGTTCGTTCGGTTCGGTTGCATCGCGCGCGGAAGTTGCGTCGGGCTCCCGATTCTAGCAGCGCGGTCGCGCCGGCCCCTCGCGCGCGGTTATAACGATAGAGGCCGGCGGCATGTGGAAGCACGTGCTAGTGTCGCCTCCCCGCCCTCCGAGCGCGAGCGACCATGAAGCACCTGACCCCGAAGGAAGCGAGCGAGTTCCTGCACCAGCATCCGCAGGCGGTGTTCGTCGACTGCCGCAGCGAGATGGAATACCTGTTCGTCGGCCACCCGGTCGGCGCGCGTCACGTCGCCTGGAACGACGGCCCCGACTGGGAGGTCAACCCGCACTTCGTCGGACAGGTGAAGAAGATCGCGAGCATGAACCGGCCGATCGTGCTGATCTGCCGCAGCGGCCACCGCTCGGTCGACGCCGGCCACGCGCTCGAGGAAGCCGGATTCCGGGAGGTCTACAACGTCCTCGAGGGCTTCGAGGGCCCGCTCGACGACGACCACCACCGCGGCACGCTCTCGGGCTGGCGCAAGGAGGGCCTTCCCTGGGAACAGCTATGACGCAGTCCACGGGTCCCACCCAGGACCACCGCTCCCCGGGGTGAAGGGGGCTCGGCGTCACGGTCCGTTCGTCGGCTTCCCGCGCAGCGTCTCGGACGGCAGTTCGCCGAACATCTGCTTGTACTCGGTCACGAAGTGGCCGAGGTGCCAGAACCCCCATCGCGCCGCGGTGTCCTGCACCGAACCGGCCAGCGGCCTGCCCGCCCGCAGTTCGCGCCGCACGCCGTTCAAGCGCAGCGCGCGGAGGAACCGCACCGGCTTGATGCCCAGCACTTCCTGGAAGCTGTACTGCAGCGTGCGGCGACTCACGCGAAGTTCCCGGCACAGGTCCGCGACGGTGATGGGCTCGGCGATGTGCGAGCGCATGTGGGCCTTGGCGCCGTCGACGACGTGCTGGCGCCGTTCGCGCGCCTCCACCGGCCGCACCGGAGCGTCGTCGGCGACCGCGGCGACGACCGCCCCCAGGAGCGACTGTTCGAGGACGCGCTGGGCCTGCCGGTAGCGGAACGCCGCCGGATTCACCTCCGCCGACTGCAGCACCGAGGAAAGCAGGCGTTCGAACTCGTCGATGCGCGGCCGGCCCGGCCGGAGCACGCCGTTGCCCGCGAAGGCCGGCGCGAGATCGCGGTGCTCGACTTCCTGCGCGTGCGTCTCCAGCGAGGACTCCCCGACGACCAGCGCGACGATGTCGAAACCGCGCGGCGCGTAGAAGTCGAGTTCGTCGGCCGACCCGAGCGTGATGAGCGCGTCGGCATCGACGGCCGCGCCGCGAAACCGCGACGCGCCGGCGAGGTGCATCGGCACGCCGATCGCGCGCGATCCCCGTTGCGGCGCGCCCGCTTCGTGGATCGCCTGGTTGGTCGTCTCGCGGAAGAGTTGCACGCCCGGGAAGCGCACCTCGCGCAGGCCCCCGACGAAGCGGCCGGGCGAGAGCTGTTCGTAGACCTGGTCCCAGCCGCGCAGGTTGGCGGCCTGCTCCTCCACGTCCGAACTGATCGCGTGCGTGATCGACCAGGGCGCGAGTTCGGCATCGTCGAGCGCGCCCACCGGCGCGCCGTCCGCGTGCAGTCGTTCACGAGCGACCATCAGCGGCACGTCCTGTCGCGCATCCAGGGTTTCTCCGAGTCGAGGCGCCGTCGAAGGAGCGACGGATGCGGACGAACGCCGCATCGCTCCGCACCACGCAGGCGACGGTCGCGCGAAGCGATTCGCCGATCATTGATGTACCTCAAGGGAGCGGTCGCGCGTTTGCCGATTTGGGATAACGGGCGCGCGCGCGCGTCGAGAACAATCGCGGAACGCGGCGCCTTCCGGCTGCCGCGTGCGCAGCAACCGACGGATCGCTTTCACGGGCTCGTCGATGCTGCGCCGCAACAGCGCATCCGGAGGAGCGATGGCCCTCGGGGCCGTCGCCCGCATCGCGACCGACGGCGCACGCGTCGACCGGTCGCAACGACGAGCGAGGGGATTGCGGATGAATCGACCACACCAACCGATCGCGCGCGCCCGGCGGCTCGCGCTCGCTCTGGCCGTCGCGATCGCGCCGGGCGCCTTGGCCGCGGTGAGTGAGCAGGAAGCCGCGCAACTGGGCAAGAGCCTCACCCCGGTCGGCGCCGAACGCGCCGGCAACAAGGAGGGGACGATCCCCGAGTGGACCGGCGGCGTGACGAGTGCGCCCGCCGGCTGGAAGCCCGGGCAGAAGCGGATCGACCCGTTCGCCGCCGACAAGCCGCTCTACTCGATCGACGCCACGAACGTCGACAAGTACAAGGACAAGCTCTCCGAAGGCCAGATGGCGCTGGTGAAGCAGCTCAAGGGCTACCGGATGGACGTCTATCCGACGCGGCGGAGCTGCGGGTTCCCCGATTACGTCTACGAGCGCACGAAGACCAACGCGCGCGAGGCACGGCTCGCGTCCAACGGCTGGGGCCTCGAGAAGGGCATCGGCGCGGCGGTCGTGTTCCCGATTCCGAAGACCGGCGCCGAGGCGGTCTGGAACCACAAGATCCGCTTCATGGGCGAGGGCCGCATCGAACACTACGCGACGATCTTCTCGAACCGCAGCGGCGCGTTCACGCCGCTCGTGCAGGACCAGTGGACCTGGGTGCCGTTCCACTCGCCGAAGAACAAGGGCGTCGAGGACGTCGGCGGCGTCGAGATGAAGCTCCTGAACGCCGTCGTCTCGCCGGCCGCGCGCGCGGGCGAACTCATCCTCGCGCACTGGTTCTTCAACGAACCCTCCGACGCCTGGCTCTACTTCCCCGGCCAGCGCCGCACGCGCCGGGCGCCGTCGTTCGCCTACGACAACCCGGTTCCCGGCTACGAGAACCTCGAGACGGTCGACGCGTATCCGATGTACGCGGGCGCGATGGACCGCTACGACTGGAAGCTCCTCGGCAAGCAGGAGCTCTTCCTCCCCTACAACAGCTTCAAGCTGATCGACAAGAGCCGCAAGTACACCGACGTCTACCTCGGGGACTTCATCAACCGCGACGTCATGCGTTACGAACTGCACCGCGTCTGGAAGGTCGAGGCCACGGTCAAGCAGGGCATGCGCCACCAGATCGCGCGGCGCGTGTTCTACCTCGACGAGGACAGCTGGGCGCTGATGGTCGCCGACAACTACGACGCGCAGGGGAAGCTCTGGCGCGTGCAGGAATCGAGCATCTTCCCCGCGCCGGAGATCCCCGCCTGCGTCGGCCAGGAGCTCGTCTCCTACGACCTGTCGGTCGGCCGCTACATCGGCGAGAACGCGACGCAGGAGCGGCCCGAGACCGACTGGCTCGCCGGCCGCGAAGGGCGCATCGATCCGCGGAAGTTCAATCCCGACGAACTGCGTCGGGTGGGCGACCGCTGAGGCCGCGGGGCGCCCGGTCGTTCGACGGCGCCCCCCGGACGACGACCTGGCTGGAGGGAGGAAACGATGACCGCACGTCCCCAACCCGCGACGCGTCTCGCTCGCGGCATGCTGGCTCTCGCCCTGGGCGGCGCCCTCGGAATCGTCTCCACCGCGGCGCTCGCGGTGGAGTTCGAGACCGAGCACGTCAAGGGCAGCTTCGATTCGACCGTGTCGCTGGGTTTCCAGTGGCGCATGTCCGGCACCGACTGCCGGTTCGTCGGCAACGACAACGGCGGCTGCGCGCCGACCACCGGAACGCTGGGCGAACTCGTCAACGGCCCGGGCATGGGCGCGACCTCGAACCCGGACTTCAACTACCTGCAGTCCGACAACGGCAACCTCAACTTCCGCAAGCACCAGCTGATCTCGCAGGCCCTCAAGGGCAACCACGAGCTCTCGCTCCGCTTCAAGGACGGCTGGAGCGCGCTCGGGCGCTTCTCGTGGCTGTTCGATCCCGCGGTCGACCGCACCGACCGCACACCGCTCTCCTCCGACGCGAAGCGCATCGCCGGGCAGGACGTCACGCTGCTCGATCTGTGGGTCGCGAAGGAATTCGAGGTCGGAGAGATGCCCGGCAAGGTGAAGGTCGGCAACCAGGTGCTTTCCTGGGGCGAGGACATCTTCATCTACGGCGGCATCAACATCATCAATCCGTTCGACCTGACGCGCGCCCACAAGCCGGGCGTGCAGATCAAGGAGATCGTCCGGCCGGTCCCGATGGCGTCGTTCAACCTCGGCGTCTCGAAGAACTGGAGCGTCGAGGGCTTCTGGCAGTTCGGCCGGATGAACTTCCGCTTCGACCCGGTGGGCACGCCGTTCTCGATCGGCGACGTCATCGGCAACGGCCAGCAGGACGCGTTCATCCCGAGCTCGGTGCTGGGCGAGCCGCCGGGCACCGTCGGCGACCCGGGCACGATCAGCAACGGCGCGATCATCCCGGCGGGACAGCGCTTCACCCTCGACGACCTGCTCGCCGCCGGCACCGTCGTCCCGACGCAGCCGACGCAGAACGCGCCGAGCGCGAACCAGTTCGGCCTCGCCGCGCGCTGGAAGCCCGAGAACATCAACGCGGAGTTCGGCTTCTACTACATCCACTACAACGACAAGATCCCGTTCCTCGCGTTCGTGAACGACCCCTCGACGATCACCTCGAACCCGTTCGGGTTGGGTTACAAGCTGCAGTACGGCAAGAACCGTGATCTCTTCGGCGTCTCGGTCAACACGATGCTGGGTGACTGGGCGATCGGCGGCGAGGTCTCCTACCGCCCGCGCGACGGCGTCGGCATCGACCCGACCGTGCCGCTCGAAGGCCAGTACTGCGCGTTCTGCGCGCCGGGCACCTACGACGGCTACATCAACGCGAAGAAGTGGCAGGCGCACGTCACGGCGATCTACCTGCTGGGCCCGAGCGGCGACCTGGGGTGGCTCCTGCGCGGCGCGGGCGCCGCGGAGGGCACGCTGCTGTTCGAGGCGGCGGCCGCGTACTACCCGAACCTCGACCGTTCGGGCAAGTATCCGATCCTGCTGCCCAACTACGAGATGCCCGACAAGTTCTCCACCGGCATCGTGACCTCGTTCAACCTCGTCTACCCGCACGTCTTCGGCAGTCCGGTCAACATGACGCCGCAGATCGACTTCCTCTACGACATCCACGGGACGAGCCCCAACACGATCCCGTTCGTCGAGGGGCGACTCGCGGTCACGCCCTCGCTCAACTTCGAGTACCTGAACAAGTGGCGCGCGTCGATCTCGTACACGAGCTTCGCGGGCGGCGGCACCAACAACCTCATGGCCGACCGCGACTACCTCGCGGTGAACTTCTCCTACTCGTTCTGACCGCGCGACCGGCGCCGGCCGCCCTCCGGGGCGGCCGGGGTCGCTGTCGCGCCGCTCCCCGATGCTCGCCCGCCTCGTCGCACGCCTCGAGGAAGCGTTCTTCGCCCATCGCGGCGCCACGCTCGGCGTGCTGGCGCTCGTCACCGTCGTGATGGGGGTTTTCGCGGCGCAGCTCAAGATGACCGCCGGCTTCGACAAGCAGCTCCCGCAGGAGCACGAGTACATCCAGACCTTCTACCAGTACCGCGACCAGGTGTTCGGCGCGAACCGCGTCATCGTGGTCGTCCGCGCGAAGAGCGGCGACATGTGGAGCGCGCCGTTCCTGAGGAAGTTGAACGACGTGACGCAGGCGGTGATGTTCATGCCCGGCGTCGACCGGCGCACGGTGAGCTCGCTGTGGACGCCGACCACGCGCGTGCTCGAGATCACCGAGGAAGGCTTCGAGTCCGAGGACGTGATCGGCGGCGACATCACGCCGGACACGCTGACGCCGGAGAAGATCGCGAAGATCCGGCGCAACGCCATCGTCGGCGGCTACATCGGGCAGCTGGTCGCGAACGACAACTCGGGCGCGATGGTCGTCGCCGACCTCATGGACAGCGATCCGGTCACGCGCAAGCCCCTCGACTACCTCGACCTCGCGCGCCGGCTCGAAGTGGAGGTTCGCCAGAAGCACGAGAACGCGGACTTCGACATCGCGATCATCGGCTTCGCCAAGGAGATCGGCGACATCGCCGACGGCGCGACGAGCGTGATCCGTTTCTTCGCGCTCGCCTTCCTCCTCACCGCCCTGTCGGTGTGGATCTACTGCCGCTCCTGGGCGCTGACCGCGCTCGCGCTCGGCTGTTCGCTCGTCTCGGTGGTCTGGCAGTTCGGGACGCTGAGGCTCCTGGGCTACGGCCTCGACCCGCTCGCGGTCCTCGTGCCGTTCCTGGTCTTCGCGATCGGGGTGTCGCACGGCGTCCAGCAGATCAACTACATCGTCAAGGAGGTCTCGTCGGGCGCCGACACCGCGACCGCGGCGCGCCGCTCGTTCACCGGGCTCCTCATTCCCGGAACGATGGCGCTCGTCACGGCGTTCGTCGGGTTCGCGACGCTGATGCTGATCCCGATCCCGATGATCCGCGAACTCGCGATCACCGCCGCGATCGGCGTCGCCTACAAGATCGTCACCAACCTCGTGATGCTTCCCGTCGCGGCGTCGTACCTGCGCTTCGACGACCGCTACGTCGGACGGGTGAACCGGCTGCGCGAGCGGCGCGGCTACTGGATGGGGATCCTCGGCCGCGTCGCCGAGCCGCGCAACGCCGCGATCGGGACCCTCGTGTGCGCGGTGCTGTTCGCCGTCGCCTGGCACCAGAGCCAGGGCCGGCACATCGGCCACCTGCAGCCGGGTGCGCCGGAACTGCGCGCCGACTCGCGCTACAACCGGGACGCCGACGAGATCGTCGCGCGCTTCGACCTGGGCCTCGACGTGCTCTCGGTCGTCGTCGAGACGCCGAAGGACGGCTGCTACGACCACGCGGTCATGGAGTACCTGAACCAGTTCAGCTGGCAGATGGCGAACGTGCCGGGGGTGGTGTCGGTGGCCTCGATCGCCTGGCTCGCGAAGCAGGCGTTCTCGGGATTCAACGAAGGCAACCCGAAGTGGGCGGCGCTGCCGCGCGACCCGAAGGCGCTCGCGAACGCGATCAGCATGGCGCCCGAGGGCTCGGGACTCACCAATCCGGGCTGCACGGTGATGCCGGTGCACCTGTACCTCGCGGACCACAAGGCCGGGACGGTCAAGGACGTGACCGGCGCGGTCAAGGCGTTCCGCGAGGGCAACGTCGACCCGCGGATCAAGGTCCGGCTCGCGAGCGGCAACGCCGGCGTGCAGGCGGCGACCAACGAGGTGCTCGAGACGACCGAGTTCAGGATGATGCTCTACGTCTACCTGACGATCGTCGCGCTGGTCCTCCTCACCTACCGCGACTGGCGCGCGATGGTGGCCTGCTGCCTGCCGCTCACGCTCGCCACCTTCCTCGGCTACTGGTTCATGAAGGAACTCGACATCGGGCTCACCGTCGCGACGCTGCCGGTGATGGTGCTGGCGGTCGGCATCGGCGTCGACTACGCGTTCTACATCTACAACCGGTTGCAGCTCCACCTCGCGCTCGGCGTCGACATCGTGTCGGCGTTCAAGCAGGCGCTGCGCGAGACCGGCATCGCCACGATCTTCACCGCGCTCACGCTCTCGGTGGGCGTCGCGACCTGGTCGTTCTCCGAGCTCAAGTTCCAGGCCGACATGGGCCTGCTGCTGACCTTCATGTTCATGGTGAACATGCTGATGGCGATCACGTTGCTGCCCGCGCTCGCCGTCATGATCGACAAGCTGATTCCGCGGAGGCGGCCGGTCCGCGCGCCGCTCCTGGCGCACTGACGCGATGTTCGATCGCATCCTCGCGTACCTCGCTTCGCCCCCGACCGCGGCGCCCGGCGCGCTCGCCGCGCCGTATCCGCGCCGCGTCGTCGCCGTCGCCGCGCTGCTGGTCGAACTCGCGCAGAGCGACCGCGGGCTCGCGGACCGCGAGCTCGCCACCGTCGAGCGCATCGTGCGCGAGCGCTTCGGCATGGACGAGGCGGGCGCCTCGAGGCTCGTCGAAGCCGCCCGGCGCGAGCTCGCCGCCTCGCTCGAGGACTGGGTGTTCGCCCACGCCGTGCGCGAAGGCTTCGACGCGGCCGAACGCGGCGGGATCGTCGCGCTGCTGTGGGAGGTCGTCTACGCCGACGGACACCTCGCGCGCCTCGAGGAGTCGCAGATGCGGCGGATCGCCGCGGCGCTCGGGGTCAGCGACGCCGACCGCGAAGCGGCGCGCGCGCAGGCGTTCGCACGCCTCGGCCGGGCCGGCGCGT